>WOZO01000091.1 GCA_011620315.1 Sideroxydans sp.
CAAACCAAAGCACAAGCAGCAATGAAACAGGGGAGACTTCGGTCTCCCCTGTTTTTTTGCTTTGCATTCAATGCGGCAATCAGTGAAAATGCGCCATCTTGTTGAAGTTGAAAGGAGTTTGAAATGCCTACCGTTCTCGAAATGCCGCAGGAATTAGCGCAGGGGAAAGTGAAGTCGTTTGGGGTATTCGGACCAAAATATGAAGTTTGCAACGTTTTGCGGCAACTAGTTGATGGAGACTGGATGGTGCGCATCAAGTTGGTGGAAACGGGTGAGGAGGCGGAATACCGTTATTCTCATTTAATGAATGATCCAGAGGCGCGCTAAATGTACGCAATCGCTTTCGATTTGGTGGTTGCAGATACTGAGCAGCAACACCCGAAGGGAGTTGCGCAGGCATATTCGGATATAGGTTCAATTCTCAATCAATATGGGTTTCGTCGTGTACAGGGCAGTCTTTATGTGACCGAGAATGAGGATATGGCGAATCTATTTTTGGTTGTGCAGTCGTTACGTTCGCAATCTTGGTTTCCAAAATCAGTGCGTGATATTCGCGCGTTCCGCATTGAGCAGTGGTCTGACTTTACGCAGGTGGTAAAGGGGTAAAAGTGAGTGCTATATCATTTGTACGTTCAGATTTGTCAAAACGCTTGAAGGCGGTGGATTTGCACGAATGCAGGCGGAAGGCGTTGCTAGGGCATTTTTTTGGACTGGGCAGAGTTGCATCAACAGGAATTGTTGGATGATTGGAATTTGTGCGCGGCCAAACAACAGCCCAAACCAATTCCACCTTTGCAATAGAGGAGTTAATTATGGAATGGGATGTGGTTGAAGTCGTACCCCAAGCCGATCTGAGTATGCAGGTGCGTTTTGCCGATGGTACTCAGGGAAAAGTCAGGTTTGAACAAAGCCATCTCTTTGGGGTGTTTGAATCGTTAAAGGATCCGGTAGTGTTTTGTCAGGCCTTTTTGGATGCAGGCGTTGTGTCATGGCCAGGTGATATTGATATTGCCCCGGATGCGATGTACAGAGAGATCAAGCAACATGGGCAGTGGGTGTTGCGTTAAATCGAGCAAGGTTGAGCATCGCGGGAGTCTTCTCTGCGATCCTGGCCAAGCACAAGCACAATGAAACAGGGGAGACTTCAGTCTCCCTTGTTTTTTCTGTCTTTGATGAAACTACAAGCCATTCGACTCACCCAGCTTGCTGGAAAGTCGCTGGTTATCCCGCGCTGGCGAGAATCCAGTTATACTTTCGCCAGTTGAATAAGCAGGAGAATATGATGAGCGCGGTTACCTTTGATACGCTGAAGTTTGTAAAGACGCTTGAAGCGAGCGGCATTGATTCCAAGCAGGCAGAGGCCATTGCCGCAGCTTACCGGGATGCTTCAAATGATCAGGAGTTGGTAACGAAAAAAGATTTGCAAGTCGAGCTTGCCTCTATCAAGGTGATGCTCGGTGTGGTGATGGGCGGAATCATCGCACTCATCATGAAAGCATTCTTTTAATCCGCGCATTTTGTTTTGAGTGCCAATAACATCCAATCCGCCTTGCGCAAAGAGTTTGCTCCCATATTGGCAGGAGTTCGTTTTGCGAAATGGATGGTTGGCTTGTCGCTATGTGGAATCGCCGTACTGTTGCTGAAATCATTCTTTTGATTGCCCGATTGATTGATTTGAAACAGGGGAGACTTCGGTCTCCCCTGTTTTTTTGTGCGGGAATCGGGCGAATGATGAATGTGCGGGAAAGGGGTTAGCTGAGCTGTCGATACATGATGCCGCTGGCATCAACTTGCAGGGCATTGGCCTGCGTATCCCAATCACCCAGCACCCAGCGTTCGCAGCTGTGACCATCTACGTGATGCAGATGTTTGGCCGGGCGGTGGGTGTGGCCGTGGATGAGGCGGGGGAAATTATATCGTCGCAACAGATCAAGGACTGCCGCATTCGCCACATCCATGATGTCCATTTTCTTGCTGCGCTTTGATTGTTCGCTTTGCTCGCGCAACTGCTCAATCACGGCTTTGCGTTGGCTTAGCGGTTGAGCAAGGAATTGTGATCGCCAATCCGGGCTGCGCACGGTAGCACGGAATTGTTGGTAAGCGCTATCTTCCGTGCACAGTAAATCGCCGTGCGTCAGTAGCGTTGGCGTACCGTAAAGGTCGATCAGCGTTGGATCGGGAAGCAGGCTGGCCTTGCACGCTTTAGCCAGCGATTCGTCCATCAGGAAATCGCGGTTGCCATGCATGATGAATAGCCGTGTGCCGCTTTCGGCAAGACTGGATAGGGCGTTGCAGATATGGCAATGAAACGGTGTGTCCAGGTCGTCGTCGCCCGCCCAGTATTCGAACAGGTCGCCGAGTATGTAAAGAGCTTCCGCCTTGGGGGCGACATCTTGAATGAATCGCAGGAACTGTTCCGTCGTGCGCGGATGTGATTCGCTCAGGTGTAGATCGGAAATGAAAAGGGTGTGGGGCATGCGGGGATTCAGGAATCAGGATTCTGGACGAGGCGCGGTATGCCAGAATCCAGAATCCTGTATCCCGATTCCTTACTGAACGACTTCAGCCTTGATGATGATGACGTCCTCTTTGGGTACGTCTTGATGGAAACCGCTGTTGCCGGTCTTGACCTTGCCGATCGCGTCGACCACATCCATGCCTTCGACCACTTTGCCGAACACGCAGTAGCCCCAGCCGTCCTGGCCGGGATAGTCGAGGAAGCTGTTGTTCTTGGTGTTGATGAAGAACTGGGAACTGGCGGAGTGCGGGTCGCCGGTGCGCGCCATGGCGATGGTGTATTTGTCGTTCTTCAGGCCGTTGGCGGCTTCGTTTTTGATCGGATCGTTGGTTTTCTTTTGTTTCATGCCGGGCTCGAAGCCGCCGCCCTGGATCATGAAGTTGGGAATGACGCGATGGAAGATGACATTGCTGTAGTAGCCGCTGTTCACATAGTCGAGGAAGTTCTGTGTGGTGATCGGCGCTTTTTCAGCGTCCAGTTGCAGGGTGATGGTGCCGTGGTTGGTTTCGAGTTTGACCATTTTCATTTTTCCTTTGGTTGTAGATGCGGCTTGCGCGGGCAGGATGCAGAGTCCCACCAGCAGTATTGCGAGGATGATGCGAATGAATTTCATGTTATGCGGCTCCTTCATAAACGATCTGCCATTGACCGTCGTGCTTTTGCCAGTACTGGCGTTTGTGCATGCGGTTACTCAGGTTGTTGCTGTCGTAATCTTGTTCGAAATCGACCACGACCAAGTCCGGCTGTGTCGGGTATGAGAAGAGGCTCAGGTTCTCGATCTTGACCTTGATCCAGGATTTTCCCGAGTTGACTAGGCGTTTCTGTTCGGCAAAAGCGCTGCGCTGGGCATTGCCTGTGCTGAAGTCCCGGGCGTAGTGATTCAGGTAGCGTTCCGTATCGCGGCTTTCCCAATCGATGCGCCATTGTTCAATGGATTGCAGCAGGGCGTCGCGTTCGGTGTTGTCGGCATTGCTCAGCCAGTCAATGCCGTTGGTGATGATGACCGGGGTGGTGCCTACCTCGATATTGCGCCCAAGGCGGCGCAAGTCGGTGTTGGAAAGGACAACGCAACCGTTGCTGGCGCGCGGCGGGCGGCTATAAGTATCCGACGGGGTGCCGTGCAGCCAGATGCCGTGGCCGTTACGGCCTTGGCGCTTATCCCATTCGTTCGGATAGCTGATCGGGTAAGCGCCCGAGCCGTACAGGTCGGCCAGTTTCGCTTGCGGGATGTAACTGTCCACGAAATAGACACCGAGCGGCGTCTTTTGGTCGCCCTCGACGACTTTGTCGGCCCCCTTTTTTCCCATGCTGATGTAGAAGTCGGCGACATAGCGCGGTTCGCCGTTTACGTTCTCATACAGGTAGAGCGTGGATTTGCTGGTGTCCACGACCACAACGTGACGCTGCTTGGGATTGAGCCGCCAAAGATAGCGGGGCACGGCAACGGGCTGTTGTTGCTGCGCGCGCTGCAAACGTACCTGCGCCTCTTCGCGCAGGTCCTGCACCAGATCTTGCGGGGCGTTGGGCGCGTCGCCAAATCCGTTGATGGAGCGGGAGCGCGCCAGTAGCAGGTCGCCTTTTACCAACTGTGCGAGCTTGAAGTTGGGATTGAGCTTGAGCAGAGAATCGACTTCGTTCAGTGCAACATCGAGCCGGTTATCGCTGACGGCCTGCAAACTTCTGGCCAGCAGTTGCTCCATGTCGCGCGAATCCGGCTCGGCATGCGCGGGCAGGCCGAAGAACGGCGGCAGCAACAGAAGGGGTATAAGCCGACACTTCATTTATCAGTTGTCGCTATGTTCTTCCGCGATCTGCCAGCCGGCAGCGGTCTTGACCCAGCTCAGCGTCTTGTTGTTCACACTCTTGAAGTGGCTGGCGTTGTAGTTTTGGCGGAAGCTGATACGGGCGTGGGTATCGTCAATGATCTCGACTTTGGCATTGTCGATGCCGACCTTGATGGACTTGGGCTTGCTGATGCGATCATGGCGCATCTTTTCCCATGCGCTGCGCGCTTCACCATCGGGGGTCCTGAACTCGGGAGCGTAGAAGGCAAGGTAGCGCTTCACGTTCTTGGCGGCCCATGCGGCAGCCCATTCGCGAGTCGCGCGCATGATCTCGGCGCTTGCGTCAGGTGCGGGCGCGGCAACGGGCTTTGCGGCAGGCTCAACCTTGGCGACAGGGGCGACGGCCACAACCGGGGCGGTCACGGCAACAGCGGGTTTTTCAACCGGCGCTGCGACTGGTGCTGCCTTGGCTTGCATCGGCGCGGCTTCGGGTTGTGCAGGCGCAGCGGCAACCACTGGTTTGGCGGGCGCGGCTGCTTGTGCGGGGGCGGATTCAGCCAGCGCTGGGGGGGCCGGTTTGGCGTTGGCACCTTTGCCGAACAGGTCGCGAATCAGCGCCAGTTTGGTTTTGGTGCCGGTGTTGTTCTTGTCCAGCTGCAGAGCACGGTCGTAGGCCTGGCTGGCCATCTTGGCGTAGATGTCGCCCAGATTCTCGTGCGCGGTGGCATAGCTCGGATGGGTGCGGATCGCCATCTCCAGCGCAACTTTGGCTTTTTCGTATTGCCCTTGTCCGGCATACAGCACGGCAAGGTTGTTATAAGGCTCAGGCAGTTCGGGATAATCGTTGGTCAATTCGGTGAAAATGGCGATGGCACCCATCGCGTCACCCTGCTCATTCACGATGAGGCCTTTGAGAAAGCGCGCTTGCGCATCCTTGGGTTTGTTCGCCAGATAGCCGTTCACCTTGTCCAGTGCCTGTGCAAGCTGCCCCTGTTTGAAGAGCTTGTTGGCATCCTGAATCTCGTCGGCATGGCTGCCGATGGCGAAGGTCAGCAGCATGCAAAGTGCTGCACCTGTGGCGAATTTTTTCAATATTTCCATTTTTTGGTCTTTTTCTTGAGTGGGTTATGCGGCGAGCTGGGTGTGCCAAACGCACGCGATTCTACCAAAGAAGCGCCTTGCATACACAGATTGCCTGTTTGAGGAAGTGCGAGGGCGGGCGCTAGCCGGTTTCGGGTAGAATCACGCATCCTTAATTAATGCACTATCGGCACAGACATGAGCAGCAACCCCCCCGCCCCGACACCCGTTTCCAACTTCATCCGCACGATCATCGATGCCGACCTCGCCAGCGGCAAACACGCGCGCATCGTCACGCGTTTTCCGCCCGAGCCGAACGGCTATCTGCATGTCGGCCACGCCAAGTCCATTTGCCTGAATTTCGGCCTGGCCAAGGATTACAACGGCCTGTGCAACCTGCGTTTCGACGATACCAATCCGGAGAAGGAGAGCGAGGAATACGCGCTGTCCATTCAGGAAGACGTGCGCTGGCTGGGCTTCCAGTGGAACGGCGAAGTGCGCTGGGCGTCGGATTACTTCGATGCATTGCACGACTTTGCGGTAGAGCTGATCAACAAAGGTTTGGCCTATGTGGACGATCTGACGCCGGAGCAGATGCGCGAATACCGCGGCACGCTGACCCAGCCGGGCAAGAACAGCCCCAACCGCGAGCGCAGTGCGGCCGATAACCTCGACCTGTTCGCGCGCATGAAAGCCGGCGAATTCGCCGACGGCGCGATGGTGCTGCGCGCCAAGATCGACATGGCCTCGCCCAACATCAACATGCGCGATCCGGTCATCTACCGCATCAAGCGCGCGCACCACATCCGCACTGGCGACAAGTGGTGCATCTACCCGATGTACGACTACACCCATTGCATCTCCGACGCGCTGGAAGGCATCACGCATTCCATCTGCACGCTGGAATTCGAAGACCACCGTCCGCTGTACGACTGGGTGCTGGACAACATCACCATCCCCTGCCATCCGCGCCAATACGAGTTCTCGCGCCTGGAACTGCACTACACCATCACCAGCAAGCGCAAGCTGCTGCAACTGGTGAACGAAAAGAAGGTGAGCGGCTGGGACGACCCGCGCATGCCCACCATCAGCGGCATGCGCCGTCGCGGTTACACGCCGGAAGGCATCCGCGAATTCGCCAAGCGCATCGGCGTCTCCAAGAGCGAGAACAGCGTCGATATGGCGATCATGGAAGGCGCGATCCGCGAAGACCTGGAACTGCGCGCGCCGCGCGTGATGGCCATCATCAACCCGTTGAAAGTGACCATCACCAACGCCGAGGGCGCACTGACGCGCGAAGCGGATTTCCATCCCAACGTGCCGGAACTGGGCAAGCGTGAAGTGCCGTTCAGCAAAGAATTGTTCATCGAAGCCTACGACTTCGCCGAAGTCCCGCCCGCCGGCTGGAAGCGCCTTACTCTGGGCGGCGAGATCCGTCTGCGTCATAGCTATGTGATGCGTTGCGACGAAGCGGTGAAGGACGCATCCGGCAAGGTGATCGAACTCAAATGCAGCATCGACCACGACACGTTGGGCAAGAACCCGGAGGGTCGCAAGGTCAAAGGCGTGATCCACTTCCTGTCGCGCGAACACGCCTTGCCTGCTGAGATTCGTTTGTATGACCGACTATTCAGCGTGTCAGAGCCGGATGCCGACAAGGATGTTGATTTCCATAGCTATCTGAATCCCGAATCACTTACTGTCGTGCAGGGCTGGGTTGAAGCGAGTGTGAATGATGCTCCGCCTGAAACGCGCTACCAGTTCGAACGCCTAGGCTATTTCTGCACTGATCGACGCGATCATCAAGCGGGCGGTAAGCTGGTGTTCAATCGTACGGTCACGCTGAAAGACTCCTGGGCGAAAGAACAGAAATAGCCGTCATACCGGCGTAGGCCGGTATCCAGTGCTTTTGATCAAACATGCTGTTGGTTTTGTCCGCGCGTTGCACGGGAGTTTTGCAAACTGGATACCGGCCTGCGCCGGTATGACGAAAATCCAGAGGTGACTTGATGAGCAAATTGCCGTGCGTTTACCTGCTAGCAAGTAAACGCAACGGCACCTTGTATGTCGGAGTCACCTCTGATCTGGTCAAAAGGATCTGGGAGCACAAGAACCACGTTGTCGATGGTTTCACCAAACAATATGGCGTGGATCAACTGGTCTGGTATGAGGTGCACGAAACCATGGAGTCTGCCATTCAGCGCGAGAAGGTGCTCAAGGAATGGCAGAGAGAGTGGAAGCTGAAGTTGATCGAAGAGAATAATCCCGACTGGGAGGATTTGTACGGGTCGATATGCTAGCCGCCTACAGGTAGTGTGTCGTTATACCGGCGAAGGCCGGTATCCAGTCATAAAACTAGCCCGTGCAACGCACGGACAAAACTAACTGCATATTGAATAACCCCGCTGGATTCCGGCCTGCGCCGGAATGACGGCACAGGAATAAAAATGCTAAAAATCCACAACACCCTCGCCCGCGACAAACAGGAATTCAAACCTATCGAAGCGAACAAGGTGCGCATGTACGTATGCGGCATGACTGTGTACGACTACTGCCACCTGGGTCATGCGCGCGTGATGGTTGTGTTCGACATGGTCTATCGCTGGCTCAAATCCTCTGGTTATGACGTGACCTATGTGCGCAACATCACCGATATCGACGACAAGATCATCAAACGCGCGGCGGAGAACAAGGAATCCATCCATACCCTGACCCAGCGCTTCATCGATGCGATGCATGAAGATGCCGATGCGCTCGGCGTGCAACGTCCGGATCACGAGCCGCGCGCCACGCAGTTTATCCCGCAGATGTTGCAGATGGTCGAGCAGCTGGAGCAGAACGGTCTGGCTTACAAAGCGGCGGACGGCGATGTGAACTACGCGGTGCGCAAATTCGACGGTTACGGAAAACTATCCGGCAAGTCACTGGAAGACCTGCGTGCCGGTGAGCGCGTAGAAGTCGCTTCGGACAAGAACGATCCGCTTGATTTCGTTTTGTGGAAGCATGCCAAGGCAGGCGAGGCAGAAGAGGTGCAGTGGGAGTCCAAGTGGGGCAAAGGCCGCCCCGGCTGGCATCTGGAATGTTCCGCGATGGGTTCTGAATTACTCGGCAACCACTTCGACATCCACGGCGGCGGCGCCGACCTGCAGTTCCCGCATCACGAGAACGAGATCGCGCAAAGCGAAGGCGCGCATGGTTGCCAATATGTGAACTACTGGATGCACAACGGCTTCGTGCGCGTGGACAACGAGAAGATGTCCAAGAGCCTGGGCAACTTCTTCACCATCCGCGAAGTGCTCAAAAAATACGACGCCGAAGTGGTGCGCTTCTTCATCCTGCGCGCCCACTACCGCAGCCCATTGAATTATTCCGATCATCATCTGGACGATGCGAAAGGTGCGCTGACCAGACTTTATACGGCGCTAAAACTCCCCTCGCCCGCCAGCGGGATAACCAGCGACTTGGCGGCTTTGCCGCCTAGTCGAATGGCTAGTAGTTCCATCAGAGGGGCTGGGGGAGAGGGTTCTGTTGATTGGAACGAACCCTACGCCCAGCGCTTCAAAGCCGCCATGGACGACGACTTCAACACCCCGGAAGCCGTCGCCGTGCTGTTCGATCTCGCCAACGAAGCGAACCGCAGCCAGTCCGCAGAAGCGGCAGCACAGCTCAAGGCGCTGGCTGGCGTACTCGGCCTGCTGCAAAGGGATGCGCAAGAATTCCTGCAAGGCAGCGCGACGGCAGGAGGATTGGACGATGCAGCGATCAATGCGCAGATCGAAGCCCGCATCGCCGCCAAAAAAGCCAAGGATTTTGCCGAGGCGGACCGTATCCGGAAAGCGTTGCTGGAAGCGGGGATCGTGCTGGAAGATACTGCGCAGGGGACTAGCTGGCGCAGGGCTTAGGGAAGTTTGCCAGCCTGCACCATGCGGCTGAACAGCACGGGCCTACTAATCCAGATTGTGATGTCGTCGAAATTCGAAGCTGGCGTGTCGCTCTGGTAAGTTGCGTCAGTGGTCTGTTCGTAGCTAGCGTTTTCGCCGTCCGCAGTGAGGTTGGGGCCGGTCGAATACACAATTGCGATGGGTGGTGATTTGTTGTCGCTGGTATTGGTCAGCGCGTTGCCTGAACTGTCCTTGACCTGCAACTTGAGGGTCATGTTCGATGTGGTGTCCAGAGTGAAGGTGCTGGCAAAGCTCGGTTCGACGCGGTAACGCCAGTATCCCAGCCACTGATCGCCGCTGCTGGAGCGCGGCGAACCCCATGCATCAGTCTCGGCAATTCCGAGCGTCTTCCACGGTAGGTAACCTTCGGTTGCTGGGCTGGCGCAGCTATCATCAGCTAAGCCGTACTTTGCGTGTGCAGGGTCGGTCTGCGTGGTGGGGCAAGGCAACTTGCTGTTGATGATCGCATAACCGATGAGTGCCTGCTGTATCTCTTCCAGTAACTTGCGCGTTTCCTTCCTGCGGCTCTGTTCAATCTGCCCGGAGAGGGCCGGCATCAGGCCGGCCATGAGCAGACCGACGATGGCTAATACGATTGCCATCTCGACCAGAGAGAAGCCGAGTAGACGAGATTGGAATCTGCTTGAATGAGGCATGATCATGGCGTGACTGGGACTGGGATTACTTGGTCGTTGAATGTGGATGAGCGTGTCTGATTCTCGTATGTGTTATCAAGGTCTGAGTTTTCACTCTCCAGATAGTTGGTCAGGTTGGATGGGACGGTCAAGCGGTTGCCTGTGATGTCTCGACCTGTCATGACGACAACTGCGGCTATGTCGTTGCCAACATTCTGTCCATTGACTGTCAGGCAGGGCGTAGGCGTGCAAGTGTGGTCGCCTCCTGGCACATATTCCTCGGCGACTGCATAGTAGGCAACCTTGTGCCAGTGGTTACCATCTGTGGCATCGTTGGAGAGCCAGGCTGGAATTAAGGCATTGGTAGAGGTAGGCGGGCAGGACGACGTATTGGAGTTGCTTATTATCGCCGTGGTGTAATCGAGGAGGCCTCTGAGTTCGATGCGATCCAGATTTCCGAACCCCGCTTTTCCTTTCGCCTGAAACACGATGGTTGCGCTGCCATCGGTATTCAAGGAGTTGGTAATGACGACGTTATCTAACACATCGGTTGCGAGCTTACTGGTTCCAGAGGAGTTCTTGGCTCGCACTTCGCAAATATTATTGACATTATGCGGTCTCCACAGACCACGTCCGACATTATTCAACTTTCCGGTGATGGTTACGGTTTCGCCGGTTGAAATGACAACATCATCACATTTCCAGCGAACATTATTGATGCCGCCACTGTCATCACGATAGCAGGAATCCGCACTGCCGCTGCCACTAAAGGAAATAGCTGGGTCATTATCCCAAGTTGGTTTGACGTTATCGCCAATGGGCAGCAGGCCTTTATAGTTGCCAACCTGGCCGGTGAAAGATGAGGTGGAAGGATCCACGAACGCTGCAGGAAACGGGAATGCCCCCCAGGCTTCATAGTATTTCTTGAGGGCGTTGCGAATCTGTCCGCCCACGCGCTTCTCTGTCCTTTCCATCAACTGGTCGCGAGTGACAGTGGCGAGGCGGTCGTTGAGCAGTGCCGCCGTGTTCGCGTTCTCATAGCTCCAATTCTGGGCAAGGTGGTTGCTTGGATCGTCATTGCTGCCTTCCAGATAGTTGGCTGCACAGCGGTTTTCCTTAATCGATGTGCTTGTCGTTGCGCAGGCTGCGGTATTGTCGGAACGACTCTGGCCGCTGACGTTATCTCCCGGAGCGAAAACGATTGCCAGCAGGTCGGTCTCGGAAGATGAGCCGGAAACGGCCAATGTGCCGACTGTGGAGGTGCCCGCAGTGTCGCTGTTGAGCGGACGGACCGAATCATAGCGGCGCACGTTGCGTGACAGGGTGTACCACAGCCGTTCGCCGGACGCATCACGCAGGTCGGGTAGGCCTAGCGTTTTCCAAGGCAGTCTGCCGATGTATTGAGAACAGTCAAAGCCATTGCCTCCAGAGTCAGCGGAGCCATCGTCATCGGTGTCGGGGCACGGCAAGCTGCCGGGATAATGGTGATTGGGAAAATCGACCTCAGTCGAGGCCTCACTGATCAGGGCATCTTTGGCAAATGCCAGTGCTTCCGTGGTTTTGACGTCCCGTTGTATCTTGGCACCAGCACTGTTGAGCGAAGTGACGAGGAAGGTAGTGACACCAAGCACCAAAATGACCAGCATCACGATGAATGCAGCGCCACTTTGGTTATGGTGACCGGGGGCGAGATCGAGACGCAGGTACGACATGACTTAATCGTCGTCAGGAGATTGTTTAGATTCGGATTGAGTCGGGCTGTCCAGCATCAGCCGCTGTCCGACCTTTACCTTCACTGATTCGGTCTGCCCCGGCAGGATGACCGGCACGCTGGCTGGCGTGCGGGCATCGGCAGGGCTGGCAGGTTGTTGTTTGCCGTTGATCCAGATGATGCGCTTGCCGCCGTCGCGCTGGATCACGCCGTTGACGATGAGAGAGCGGCTGTCGTTGCCGGCCTCGTCGGCGCTGAGGACATGCTGCCGTTCCAGTTGTACTCTCTCGTTCTGGGTAAAGAACAGACGGCCCAACTCGGCCGCTTGCGCGGTTGTGGTAAGCGTTATCAGAGCGATGGCTAATTGGATTCTCATGGCGCGTTCCGGTTCTTCATGGTGAACCAGCCTCCTGCGCATGCTGCTTTCAGCATCACGCCTGCGTTTTGTGTGCTGTCGACACGGGAGAGTGCGCACTTGTCGAGCAGGAACCAGCCGGGCATCTGGCGATTCAGTGCTTCAAAAAAACTCAGGAGTTGGCCTTCATGCAGCAGGTCAAGTTCCATGGACATGGGGCTGATGCTGAGCGCGAAGTTGCCTGCATTCAGAGGCGGGTTGGGGGTGTAAGCACTTTGCGGGGAGATCGAATATTTGAAGTCGGGCGTCAGGTTCTGTCTGCGCAACTTTTCCAAGCCTTCTAGCCAATCCAGCCGCTGCTCGCTGCCTATGACTTTTTGCGTGACCAATGCGTCATATTCCATCTGGTACGAGGCCATGTTCTCCTGGTCGCTCTGTGCGGTAAGGAGTTGGTCGCGCGCTGCATTGAGCTGGCGTTGTGCCTGTTGCAGTTCTTTCAGGGATTGCTGTTGGATGCCGGCGCTGTAATTGATCAGCCCCACTGCGATGCCGACGCTGAGCAGGCAGGCCAGCAAACTCCATTTGATCTCGCCGAGGTCGTCTGCTGAGAAGCTCATGGCGCTGTCCTCCATACGATCCTGAGGGTGAACTGGCCGTGCGAGGCGTCGGTGTCCTGGCCGCTGATGCTGCCTTTGGATGAGATATCCAGCGGCAGGGCCGTGGCACTGACGGTATAGCCATGGTGGATCAGGGCTTGTTCGAACTTCTCCAGATAAGCCAATGCGTCGCGATGGTCGCTGCCGAATCCGCTCAGGGTGCCGTCGAAGGTGATGACCTGGGCGGGGTAGGGTGAAGGGGGCGCATCTTCCGGACTGGTCTTCCAAGCGAGCTCGTTCAGGGTGACGCGCGGAAATGATTCCAGCACCGCGCTCAGTTCATAGAGTATTGCCTGTGGCGGATGCGAATAGTGGTTCAGGCTGCGCGTCAGCAATACCGCTGTTTTCATATCGGCGGCGGGCACGGAGGTATTGGCGAAGTGGCGCTGTATGTCTTGTGCCTGAGTTTGCAGGCGCGCCGTTTGCTGCCGTAGCGGATCGGTCTCCGAGGAGAACTGCTGGCTTTGCCAGAAAGCCATGCCGCTCCACAGCAGGCCCAGCAGCAGGATGACGAGCGCGAGCCCGAATAGCACGAAGCGCAATTGCCACAACATGTGGAAGTGGGTGTGGTGCGAGCTGGCGTAGTGGGCGCGCGGCGGTTTGTCGGCGAGCAGGTTGAGGAACAGCGGCGTGCTGTCCGAATCTTCGATCTCTTGTTTGCACTTGTGCTGGCGCGCGAATTCGGCGATGTCCAGATAGTTGTAATGCAGATCTCCGCTGCTGGCGAGCTGCGTGCGCAACTGCGCGATCTCGTTTGCATGACACAGGATATACACTTCCAGCATTTCACCCGGCGGCGGCAGCGAGAGGCTCTTCAGATATTGTTGCGTGCGGGGCGTTTCCGAAATGACCGCGTTGATCAGCGTGCCGCTCTCGTTGATCGGGATCAGGCGGGAGAAATGCAGCCGCTTGTTGTGGAAATAAGTCTGGCGCAAACCCGCGTCGCGTTCCCAGGTCAGCAGCAGGATGTGTTCGGAGTGGATGTCTTTG
This sequence comes from Sideroxydans sp., assembly GCA_011620315.1. Taxonomy (GTDB): domain Bacteria; phylum Pseudomonadota; class Gammaproteobacteria; order Burkholderiales; family Gallionellaceae; genus Sideroxyarcus. The sequence goes on from WOZO01000091.1 coordinate 13,671, forward strand.
AGCAGCGGCGCACTGATATTGGGGATGGAATAGATGCCCGCCAGCGGGATGTGATTCGCGAGCAAGGCTTCCAGCCAGGGGGTGATGCGCTGCGGATTGGTCAGGGCCGAGAACAGATACTCGTCGTCGCGCCGTCCTTCGGCCTGCCGCTTGAGCAGTGTCGCCTGGCGGAATGGCGTGCTGCGGTAGTACTGCTCGAACTTGCGGCCGATAAGCGCTTTGCGGTTGGGCCCGATCAGGTGCGGGATGGTCTCAAGGTGGAAGTCTTCCTCGATGATGTCGACCAGCAGGTAGGTCGGGTGGCGATGCTGTTCGAGGAAGAGGGAAAATTGTTCGCGACCGTCGGCATCGTTGCTGAACGCTTGCGCGAAGCTCAGCCCCTTGCCGTTCCACAGGTAGGCCTGGAAGTTTTCTGCGCTAAGGAATAACAGGGTGCGTGCCATGGTCAGAACTGTACTTTGCCGATGAGGTCGTAGATGGGCGAGAGGACGGATAGCATCACCCAGCCGAGTATTGCACCAAGGATCAGCGTCATTGCCGGTTCGATCATGGCCTGTACCTTTTTGATCGCATCCTTCACATCGCGATCATAAAAATAACTGACGTTGAGCAGCGCCTGGTCGAGTTGGCCGGTGGCCTCGCCCACTTTCAGCATGCGCACCACCAGCGGCGGGAAGATGCCGGTCTTCTGGAAGCTCTGGGTCAGATTCTTGCCGGCCTCGATCTCGCTCATAACGTTCTGCAGGCTCTGCGCGATGACCTGATTGTCCACCAGATCGCGCGAGTTGGCGATGCAGTCGAGGATGGTGATGCCGGAGCTGTACATCATTGCGAAGGTGTTGGCGAAGCGGGCCAGAATGATCTTGCGCAGAATGGGGCCGGTCGGCCAGATGTTCAGTTTCAAATTGTCCACGTGGTACTGCAGCTTCGGATTGAGCATCAATGCCAGCTTGTAGCCACCGAACAGCAAGAACGGGGTGAGCAGGATCACATACCAATAGTTGACGAAGATATCGGAGGTGGCCAGCAGGATGCGCGTCTGGATGGGGATCTCCTGCCCCATGCCTTTTATGAATCCGACCAGTTGCGGTACCAGATAGATCATCAGGAAGAAGGTGATGGCCAGCACGATGGTACCGACGAAGGCCGGGTAGATCATCATGGTCTTGGTTTGCGAGGCCATCTCGTCCTGCCACTTCAGCGATTCCATGAGGTGCTTGAACACATCCACCAGCCTGCCGCTGTCCTCGCCGGCCTTGGTCAGGTTGGCGGTGATTTTGTCGAACGCGTTGGGGTGCTCGGCCATCGCCTGCGACAGTTTCTTGCCGTTCTCGATGGATTCCACCATGCTGGCGATGATCTCGCGGAAAGTGGGTTCTTCCATGGTGTCGCGCAGATCGGCCAGACATTCCAGCAGCGGTACGCCGGCGCGGGAAAGTTGTTCAAGGTTAAAAAAGAAAGTGATGAGATCGGTGCGCTTGATCTTTGTTGCGCCAAAGGAGGCGGCGTGGTCTTCCTCCTTGGCACTGATCAGATCCAGCCCGCCGCGTTTGAGACGCATCTCCAGGTCGATCAGGTTGGCGGCATCCTGCAGCCCTTTGGCGCGCTTGCCGTCGCTGTCGATCGCTTTGTAGAGATAGAGGGCCATGGGATGCTAGCGCCGATCCGTAAGGTCGACCACACGCGAGACTTCGGCCACGGACGTGATACCCTGCAGGATGCGCCGGATGCCGTCCTGCGCCAGCGGGCGGAAACCGGCTTCCAGCGCGGCATGCTTGATGTCGCGGATGCTGGCGCGTCGGGCGACCAGATCGTCCATGTCGGAATCCATCTTGAGGATTTCCATGATGGCTTGGCGTCCGGTGTAGCCCTGGTGATGGCAGATATCGCAACCGGCGGCGCGGTACAGTGTGACTTCCTCGTTGTGGTGCAGGCCGAGCAGCTTGCGTTCGGCCAGGTCGGGCTGATACGGATATTTGCAATGCAGGCACAGGATACGGATCAGGCGCTGTGCCACGATACCGATGATGTTGCCGGCCAGGATGTCGGGCAGGATGCCGATGTCCAACAGGCGCGGGATGGCACCCACGGCAGAGTTGGTGTGCAGCGTCGAATACACCTGGTGGCCGGTCATCGCGGCGCGGAACGCCATCTCGGCAGTCGGATGGTCGCGCACCTCGCCCACCAGAATGATGTCCGGGTCCTGGCGCATCAGGGAGCGGATGCCGTTCACGAAATCGAGTTTGGCGGCCTCGTTCACCGAGCTTTGGCGGATCAGCGGGATCGGATATTCCACGGGGTCTTCCAGCGTCATGATGTTCACCGATTCGGTGTTCACATGATTAAGGATGGAATAAAGCGTCGTGGTCTTGCCGGAGCCGGTCGGGCCGGTGACCAGCACGATGCCTTCCGGTTTGGAGATGATGGAAAGCAGCGTCGAAAGCGCGCTGTCATCCAGTCCGAGCTGGTTGATCGGCACGATGCCTTTCTGGCGGTCCAGAATGCGCAGTACCAGATTCTCGCCATACTGGGTGGGGTGCGAAGCGACGCGGAAATCAATGGGGCGGCCGGACAGTCGCAGCGAGATGCGTCCGTCCTGCGGCGCGCGCGTTTCGGCGATGTTCATGCCGCTCATCACCTTCAGGCGCACCACCATGGCGGGCCAGAAGCTCTTGTGCAGACTGCGCACCTGGCGCAGCACGCCATCCACGCGATAGCGGATGCGCAGGAAGCTGTTCTCGGGCTCGAAGTGGATGTCGGACGCGTTCTGCTGTACCGCTTCGGTCAGCAGCGCGTCGATCAGGCGCACCACCGGCTGGCTGAATTCGTTGACGCCCTGCTGCAGATTCTGGTGTTCCAGTTCGCCCGGCTCGATCTCGTGCAGGATGCCGTCGATGGAAAGTTCGAAACCGTAATACTGGTCGATCGCGCGCAGGATGTCCGATTCGCTGGCCAGCAGTGTGATCAGCCGGTACTCGTCTTTCAGCAGCGCGCGCACCTGGTCCAGCGCGATGATGTTGTCCGGGTCGGCGATGGCGAGCGTCAGGTTCTTGTTGCCCGAATCGACCGAGATCGGCACCAGTTGATAGCGCCGCGCAACTTCCTTGGGGATCATCGTTACGGCGGCGGAATCGACGATCACATTGGCCAGATCGACGCTCTCCTGTCCAAGGTTTTCGGACAGTACATCGCGGATGGTCGCTTCGGACAGGAAGCCGAGACGCACCAGCAAGCGCCCCAGCGGTTGCGGGGATTTGCTCTGCTCCTGGGCGGCGATGCGCAACTGGTCTTCGCTGATGACGCCTTTGGCGATGAGCAATTGTCCGATCGGCTGCTGGAACTGTTGTTGCGGTACGGCCATCGTTGTTCCTAGCGGGTAGAGGTCAGTTCATTCAGACGACGAAGTGCCTGTACATGATCGAAGCCTGCGCTGTTGTTGCTGTCCAGTTCCAGTGCCTGGCGGTAATGGTCCGCAGCCAGCCTGCTTTGACCGAGATGGTCAAGACTGACGGCCAGATTGAAGGTGAACAATGCATTGCCCGGCTCCAGCGCGCGCGCGCTGAAATAGGCCTGCTGGGCTTCTGCCCAGCGCGACTGGTCCGCATAGTTATTGCCCAGCGCGTAATGCAGGGCGGCGGCTTGCGGTTGTACGGACAGCATCTGTTTCAGGCGCACCTCGGTATCGGCCTCGTCCGTGCCGTAGGATGACATCGCACCCAAAGCGACCGGATCGCGGGGATCGAGCAACAGCACCTGACGGTAATAGTGTTGCGCAGTCTGGTCCTGTCCCTGCTGTTGCGCCACAGCGCCCAAGCCAAGCAAGGCATCGCGGTTGCGGGCATCCTGGGCGAGCACAGTGTGGTAGCCCTGCGCGGCCGCCAGATATTCGCCGCGCTGATACGACTGCCAGGCATCCTGCAATGCCGGGGTGACGGTGTCCGCCTTGGGCTGACGCGTGATGGTCACGCGCCGGGGCGCGCGTTTTGTCGTGCGTTGCGAGACAACTGGGGCCGGTGTCGCTTCTGCCGTCTCGGTTACGGGCGGCGTCATGGCCGGGACAGGTTCCGCCGGCTGCACGGGAACCGGCTCCGGCGCGATGGATGCCACCAAACGCGGTGCGGCGGGGGGCGGTGTGATCGGCGCCGCCGCGACTGGAAGCGGGCGTGCAACAGGACGCCGGATGGGCGGATTTAGCTCAGTCCAGACGTAATAGCCATAGAAGGCGCCTATCGTGCTGCAAATCAGAAAGGTGGTAGGAACCAGGCCCAGCTTCCAACGACGGCGAGGAGTCTCTTTTTTCTTTTTTGCTGCAAACAGGGTTTGACCTGCGGCGCGCGAAGCTCCGAGCGATGCAGGTTCGGGCGAAGCATTTGCTGTCGACTGATGGGGATGTTCCTCCAGCGTCAGGCCGGTGCCTTTGCCTTGTTCGCCAGACTTCTTCATCGCGTCGAGTAGCAGGCTCATCGCGTTTCCTTTTCGCTTTCCGGCTTGAGGAAATCACTATTCGGCAGCGCGTCACGGAAAGCGGCGTAGTCGCCGTCAAGGCTGCCGTCCTTGATCACCACCGGTCGCAGGAAGATCACCAGCTCGGTTTTGGTCTTGGTGTCGTTGCGATTGCGGAAGGCATTGCCGGCGAAGGGGATCTCGTCCAGCAACGGTACGCCGTCGGTCAGGTTGTTGATCTCATCCTGCATCAGTCCGCCGAGGATGGCGATCTGGTTGTTCTCGATCTTCAACATGGATTCCATCTCGCGCGTTTGCAATTGCGGGATGCGGCTGGTGACGCCTGCGGCAGCGAGGGCCGGGTTGGGATCGTTCACATAGCCCAGTAGGCGGGTGATGGACGGGCGCAGGTTGAGCAGCACGGTATCGCTGTCGTTGATCTGCGGCGTCACGCTCATGGTGAAGCCGGTTGGCACGGTGACCGGAGTAGTTGTGTAGGTGGTGGTGGAGGTGGTCTGGTTGGTCGTGGTGTCGGCCTTGATGGTGAAGTACACCAGATTGTCGACCACGCGCAGCATCGCGGTCTGGTTGTTCATCACGCTCAGTTTCGGGCTGGACAGCACTTTGACGTCGCCGAACGAATCCAGCAGTGAAACCGACGCGCTGAGGTTGCCCAGCTTTGAGGTCGGGTTCAGATAGTCGAGCACCATCATGCTGCCGGTGTTGGTGGACCCCAAGCCCGGAGTGCCGACCTGTTTCAATCCGAAACCCTTTGCGCCCAAGCGTAGACGTGACCAGTCGATGCCTTGTTGATAGTTGCTGCTCAGGCGCACTTCGGCGATGGTCGCTTCGATCAGTACTTGGCGACGCGCGCTGCGCATCACCTGGGTGATGAATTCCTGGATCTTCTCGTGCTGTTTTCCGGTGGCGCGCACGGTGATGATGCTGGCCTCGGGGTTTGGAATGACAGAGGCTGCTTCGCGGAATGTGCTGCGTCGGGTGACGGTGGTGCCTTCGCCTTCAATAATGGCCGCGTTGTCTGCATTCGCCGTGGCGGCGTCGCCTTTTTGACTCTGGGAGTTCTGTTGCTGTACGACCACTTCACTGGAGCCTTGCGGCAGGATCTTGTCGGTCTCGTGCAGAATGTCGGTGATGTTTTTGACTAGCGTGTCCCAGAAGTGATTTTTGGATGAGTTCTTGATGGAGAGTTGTGAATTGTTGCCGGCCGATGCCGTACTGGCACCGCCGGTCGCCCCGGCTCCGACCTGAGTCGAATTGGCGATACCGCCTTCGGCATCGCGGGCCATATTCACATAATCGATCTTGTAGCTCTTCAAGAATGGAGAGTCCGGCATCACGACCAGCAGGCCGTCCTTCAGTTCATAACGCATGTCGACTTGCGTCGAGATACGTTCCAGTATCTGGGGCAGCGTCTGGTTGATGGCGTTGAGTGTGACCACGCCATCGATACCGCCATGGATGTCGATGTTGATCTTGGCATCGCGCGCCAGCGCGAACAGTATCTCGCGGGCGGGGAGATTGGTGACGACGACGCTGTATGTTTCTACTTTGGCAGCCGTTTTAGGAGGTGGGAGTACGACGGCTTGTTTGCTCGGTTGGGGGATGGTGCCGCTGCTGCGGGCGATGGTGTCCGGCGTTTGCTGGATGTGCATGTCGGACTGCTTGAGCGGTTTCGTACTACAGGCGGCTAGCAATACACCGGTAGCGCAAAGTAGTGCGTGACTGGACCTCATTCCCTTTTCCCCCTTACGTTTGGGCGCAAGGTAACCTAAAACACCGGAGCTCGCAACAACCCTGACGGCCTATATATTTTTGTATTTCATCAGCTTAAGGGAGATTTTGATAGTTTTCCAGCAAGTGCAGAGTCGGCGCAAAAGCTTCCAGGTAACGTTCGGGGAGTTCGGAAATGGCTGCGCGAGCCGTGCTGCTGTTGGGGAAGCTGCCATACAGCACGCGGAAAGCGTCTTGGCCTTTCAGCTCGATAGGTATGACGAAGATATCTTCCAGCTTGCCCAGTTTGCGGGCCCTGCGCAGGAATCCTTCCATGCGGTCGGGCTGAACGCTTTCGGTATAGAATAACTGGATGCTGGCGCTGCCCTGTGGTGCGGCATTCAGCATGGCCTCGGTGGCGTCCAGTCTTTGCTGCAGCAGGCTGCGCGGCGAGATGCCGGACAGTCGTTTGAGTTTGATATGCGCTTGGGGCACCGCAGTGACGGTGGGTGCTGCCGCAGGCGCGACGACAGCACCGGCGGCGGCAACCGTCTCTGTCGCGGGGGTTGTTGTTTCGACTACTGCTGAAGCGGCTTGCGCAACGACTTCTGCGGGAGGTGCTTCAACGACAGGCGTGAAGGCAACTTGCTTGGCGGCTTGCCGGGCTTCTGGCATGCGCTCCTGATTCAAGAACCGGGCGGCACCGGCAAGTATGGTCGTGAACAGCAGCAATCCGCCCACTGCGGCGATATAGCGGCGACCGTTCCAATTGCGCATCGGGGTCATTTCGCTGTCGCGCAAGGCGGCCTGCACGTGGCGCTCCTCGATCTTGTGCGTATTCTCGACAAAGGCGGCCAGCAACGCTTTGTCGGCCAGAATGTTGACCCTGCGCATCAGGCCTTGCGAAGCCTTGCCGATCTGTTTTTCCGCGTTTTCCGAAAAAATGTCCGGCCCTTTGTAGCCCGCGGCCCGCATGCGGAACATCAGATAGGCGTGCACGATCTTGGGCGAAAGGGGCAGGATGGTGAAGTGGTGGACGATGCGATCCTTCAACTGGCGCATATTGGTCTGCGCCAGTTTCTCGTCCAGTTCGGGCTGGCCGAACAATACGATCTGCAGCAGTTTGTGTTTGCCGACCTGCAGGTTGTAGAGCAAACGCAGTTCTTCCAGCGTTTCCAGCGGCATGGCATGGGCTTCGTCCACCAGTACCACGACACGTTCGCCGCGTTCGTACATTGCTTCCAGATGGTTTTGCAGCGTCTGCAGGATGACGTTGACGCGCTTGCCTTCCAGGTCGAGTTGCAGGCGGTCGGCGATGGCATACAGCAACTCGTCGCGCGACATGCTGGGGTTGGCGAGGTAGATCGCTTTGATGTTGGTGGGCAGTTTGTCCAGCAGCATGCGGCACAACATGGTCTTGCCACTGCCGACTTCGCCGCTGATCTTGATGATGCCTTCGCCGTCAGTGATGGCGTAGACCAGTGCGTCGAGGATCTCACCGCGATTGGCACCCGAGAAGAAGAAATCTGTGACCGGTGTGATCTTGAACGGGGGCTCATCGAGCCCGAAGTGCTCCAGATACATCTTTTTCCCCCTATTGGTTGCGTTGCTGCGATCTGTGTTTTTGCAATGCTTCCATGCGGCTGTACAGGGTGGTGCGCGCGATGCCGAGCAGTTTGGCGGCTTCGCTCACATTGCCATGCGCCAGCTCCATGGCGGCATCGATGTACGTTTGAGTATAGCCCATCAGCAGATCGTCAAGATTGAAGTCGCCTTGTTGCAGGCGCACATGAACGTCGGCTTTCGGCGATGCGGACAGTCCATCGGACAATTCGGGGTACAGGTCGAACTCGCTTTCCAGCTGTCTGGCCGTGAGTTGTGCGCCGGGATGCTTGGTGACCAGGCGGATTACGATGTTGCGCAGTTCGCGCGTATTGCCGGGGAAGCTATAACGCTTCCAGCTGGCCTCGGCCGACTCGTCCAGGGTGAAAGGGGTGCTTTGCATCTGCTGGGCATAAAGGCGACGGAAATGGTCGAGCAGCAACATTTTGTCTTCGCCCAGCGTGCGCAGCGAAGGCACGTTGATGGTAAATACGCTGAGACGATGGAACAGGTCGCTGCGGAAATCATTGTTGCGCACCGCCTGGGCCAGCACCAGATTGGTCGCCGCCACGATGCGCGCATTGCTTTTGCGGGTGGCGGTCTCGCCCACGCGCTGGTATTCCCCGTTCTCCAGCACGCGCAGCAGTTTGGCCTGCAGTTCCTGCGGTAGTTCGCCGATTTCATCCAGGAACAGGGTGCCGTCTGCCGCTTTTTCAAAGAAGCCGACTTGGGCGGTCGTCGCGCCGGTGAACGCGCCTTTGGCATGACCGAACAAGGTGGATTCGAGCAGGTTGGGGGCGATGGCGGCGCAGTTGATGGCGATGAAGGGCGCGCCCGGGTCGCGGCTCAGGCGCTGCAGTGCGGCAGCCACCAGCTCCTTGCCGCTGCCGGATTCGCCCTGGATCAACACCGGATAAGGGGTGTTCGCGTACAGTCTGATCTGGTCGCGCATGGTGCGGATAGGCAGACTGTCGCCGATGATGCCGAGTTGCTGTTCGTTGTAAGCGGCGCTCCTGCGTTCGCTGTGTTGCGCAATGAGGGCGGCGCGCAACTCGGCGCGCAATGCTTCCGGCTTACTGGGTTTGGCGACGAATTCGAAAGCGCCCAGTGCGCGCGCATGCCGGGCATTGCCTTCGTCACTCTGTCCGGAAAGCGTGATGATCTTGATGTCCGGCGCATGGGCCAGCAGTTCGGCGATCAGGCGGAAGCCTTCCTGCGGGCGGTGCGGGGTGGGCGGCAGTCCCAGATCGACCAGCGCCAGTTGCGGCGGCTCGGTCAGGTCGCGCACCAGGCGCACAGCTTGCGACCGGTCCTCGGCCAGCAGGATGTTGAATTCGTCCGAGAGCGCCAGATGCAGCGAATCGCGTATGAGCGGGTCGTCATCGACGATGAGCAAGCTGGGGCGGATGTCGGTAGTCAATGTATTGGCATGCGGTGGTTAAGCAACGCGCGCAGGATAGCCAGTAATCGGGACGAGCTCAAGCCGAAGCCGACGCAGGCTGGATGAGGTGCATCTGGTCGGTATCCATGGCATCGGCGCGTGCAACACCAGAAACTGGCGCGCTTGGTTATCAATTGAGTTTAACGGTCATTCAGGATGCCGATAATACAAACCGACAAAGACCGGATGCCGGGGCATATCCAAAGCTCGGATAAGGGGCATGGAAGAAACCTGCGGGCTTGCAGGACGGAAAAGAAATGATCCCAATGTTCCGGGCTATGCGCGGGTCATGGCAGCCCTGTGCGTGAGTACAACATCAAGCGACCGCCCTCGCGCGGTGCGCCAACCATGATGCATCAATACGCCGCCGTCGCCGCTTCATACACCCCGCCCACCACCGTGTACTCGTCCTCCCCCTGCAACATCCCCGGCAGCAATTTCGAATAGCAGAACACTTTCGCCAGCGGCACTTGCGCGGTGAGCAGGAAGTCGCCGAATTCGTCGGCGCGTTCTCGGTCGGAAGTGAAGGAGTTGAGGTTGTTGAGCAGGACGATGCGATTTTTGTTCTCAAGTGTGGAGAGGGTTTCGTGCTCGTCCATGCGGTTCACGCCGCGATACAGGGTGAGGTGCGTCTCGTTGGGATGTTGTCTGGCGAGTTCGTATTGGCAGTAGGTGTAGAGCAAATCGAATTGGGCTTCGAGTGCGTTGGTGCCGTACAGCGCGGTGGCGCGCATCTCCAGATAGCTTCTGTATGCCTCGCCGGAGAAGTCGCGGATATGTCCGCCGTGGTGTCTGGGTAGCAATCCGAATCTGGATTCGACCCAGCCTTTCAATGCCGCGCCTTCCGCGCCATCCGAATCGAAACTCCAGCCGCGCATCATGCGCAGGTAGTCGGCCTTTTGCCGTTTGTGCAGGGTGCTTTCCGTGTAGCCCGCTTGTTCCGGTTGGTCGAGATAGAAGCAGGCATTCATATGGATGCCGAATGCGCGCGCGCGTTCGTGTGCGTCGTCCAGCGTGTCCAGCAACTCAAACAATCCGTGGTGGAACTGCGCGACGCCGTCGAGTTCGAGCGGCACGGGCGCGCGCTGGAAGGTGAGTCCGCCGAGGATGTCGGCGGGCAGGTTGCAGCGGTTGATGGGCAGGCGGGCGTAGCGCGGCAGGCTTGTCGCTACTCCTACAAAGCGCACGCCCTTGTTGTGTTCCCCATCCCCTTTGTGGGTTTGCGCTTGAGTTGAATTGCGTTTCATTTCAGTCGCTTGGGGTTTTATCGGAGGGGTGGCACAGAGCTTGCGATGTAAAGGGTGCGAGCGAGAGAACTTCAATCGCGACTTAAATTTTGCAACCTCTCAAGGAGACTAACATGGCACTGCGTCAATGCGCAATTTACGGGAAGGGCGGTATCGGTAAATCGACGACCACCCAGAATCTGGTAGCGGCTCTGGCCGAAGCCGGCAAGAAAGTGATGATCGTCGGCTGCGACCCCAAGGCTGATTCTACGCGTTTGATCCTGCACTCCAAGGCGCAGAACTCCGTGATGGAACTGGCTGCTGAAGCCGGCTCTGTCGAGGATCTGGAACTGGAAGACGTGCTGTCGGTGGGTTACGGCGGTGTGAAGTGTGTCGAGTCCGGTGGTCCCGAGCCTGGCGTGGGCTGCGCCGGTCGCGGCGTGATCACCGCGATCAACTTCCTGGAAGAAGAAGGTGCGTACGACGAAGACCTCGACTTCGTGTTCTACGACGTGCTGGGCGACGTGGTGTGCGGCGGCTTCGCGATGCCGATCCGCGAGAACAAGGCGCAGGAGATCTACATCGTCTGTTCCGGCGAGATGATGGCCATGTACGCCGCCAACAACATCGCCAAGGGCATCGTGAAGTATGCGAACTCCGGTGGCGTGCGTCTGGCCGGCCTGATCTGCAACAGCCGTCAAACCGACCGCGAAGATGAACTGATCATGGCGCTGGCAGCAAAGCTGGGCACACAGATGATCCACTTCGTTCCTCGCGACAACGCTGTGCAACACGCCGAGATCCGTCGTATGACAGTGATCGAATACGATCCGAAGGCCAAGCAGGCTGACGAGTACCGCACATTGGCGAAGAAGGTTCTGGAGAACAAGAAGTTCGTGATCCCGACCCCGATCACCATGGACGAGCTGGAAGAGCTGCTGATGGAATTCGGCATCATGGAAGTGGAAGACGCTTCCATCATCGGCAAGACTGCTGCTGCAGCCTAATGTGATGTTGTAACGGCGGGTCATCCGGCCCGCCGCTCTCTCTAACACTGGGCTCCACAGATTGGTGGGCCATAAGGAGAATGAAATGACAGCAATGACCAGAGAAGAGACGGAAGCCCTCATTCAGGAGGTGCTCGAGGTCTATCCAGAGAAAGCAAAGAAAGATCGCGAGAAGCACTTGGCGGTCAACGATCAATCCATCGAACAGTCCAAGAAGTGCATCACCTCGAACCGCAAATCGTTGCCTGGCGTGATGACCATTCGCGGCTGCGCCTACGCCGGTTCCAAGGGTGTGGTGTGGGGCCCGATCAAGGACATGATCCATATTTCACACGGCCCGGTCGGCTGCGGCCAGTATTCCCGCGCCGGTCGCCGTAACTACTACGTCGGCACCACCGGCGTGAACGCTTTCGGCACCATGAACTTCACTTCAGATTTCCAGGAGAAGGACATCGTGTTCGGCGGCGACAAGAAGCTCGCCAAGCTGATCACCGAGATCGAAGGCCTGTTCCCGCTGCACAAAGGTATCTCGGTGCAGTCCGAGTGCCCGATCGGTCTGATCGGCGACGACATCGAAGCGGTGTCGAAGAAGTCTGCCAAAGAGATCAACAAGCCGGTCATCCCCGTGCGCTGTGAAGGTTTCCGTGGCGTGTCGCAATCGCTGGGTCACCACATCGCCAACGATGCGATCCGTGACTGGGTGCTGGGCAACCGCGACACCAGCGCGTTCGAGTCCACACCTTACGACGTGACCATCATCGGCGACTACAACATCGGCGGCGACGCATGGGC
>WOZO01000025.1 GCA_011620315.1 Sideroxydans sp.
GCAATTCAGGGGCGGGTTGCTTGGGGTGGAGGAAGTCCGACAGGCTGCTAGCAGTGTAGCGATCATTAGATATGAAAGTTTTGGCATGGCAGCCTCCGTTGTGCCGGGTTCATGGTGCGGGAATTCGTCGGGGATTCTTTACCTTGTGTATCCGCTCGTCAAGAAGGTCGGCACTTGCTATGGATAGGAAGCCGGCGGCGGCTCGGGTATCATGCACGCCCTCCCCAGATTCGTAATATTTGCCATGAATCCTACACTCGTCTTTGACATCGAAACCATTCCCGACATCGTCGGCTTGCGCACCCTGTACGAGCTGGACGCCGAAGTCAGCGACACGGAAGTCGCCGAGATGGCTTTCCAGATGCGCCGCCAGAAGACCGGCAGCGATTTCCTGCCGCATCACCTGCAGAAAGTGGCGGCGATCTCCTGCGTGCTGCGCGAGGGAGATAACTTCAAAGTGTGGTCGCTGGGCGAACCGGGCGAGGACGAGGGCAGCATCATCCAGCGCTTCTTCGACGGCATCGAGAAATATACGCCGCAGATTGTGTCCTGGAACGGCAGCGGTTTCGATCTGCCGGTACTGCACTATCGCGGCCTGATCCACGGCATCCAGTGTCCGCGTTACTGGGACATGGGCGAGGATGACCGCGACTTCAAATGGAACAACTACATCAGCCGCTACCACACACGCCATCTCGACCTGATGGACCTGCTGGCGATGTATAGCGGTCGCGCCAATGCGCCGCTGGACGATCTGGCCAAGCTGATCGGTTTCCCGGGCAAACTGGGCATGGACGGCAGCAAGGTGTGGGAGGCCTACCAGCAAGGCAGGCTGGCCGAGATCCGCAACTACTGCGAGACCGATGTGGTGAACACCTATCTGGTGTTCGCGCGCTTCCTGCTGATGCGCGGGCAGTTCAGCAAGGCGCGCTACGCGCAGGAGATCGAGCTGGTGCGCAGCAACCTGGCGAAGTCCACCGAAGCGCACTGGGCGGAATATCTGGCGGTCTGGAAGTGATTTATGTTTGGCGCACACCCGTGTGGGGCGCGTGATTTTATTGTTGGAACGACATGGCAAATACTGAACAGACAGTGGTGATCGAATCCATCGATCAGGAAGGACGCGGTATCGCGCATCATGAGGGCAAGGTCATATTCATCGAAGGCGCATTGCCGGGCGAACGTGTGACGTACGCCCCGTATCGCAGCAAACCCAGTTTCGAGATGGCGCAGGCGACCAGCATCGCCAACCATTCCTTCATGCGCGTGCAGCCAAAGTGCATCCACTTCGGCGTGTGCGGCGGATGCGCCATGCAGCATCTGGATTCCGGTGCGCAGGTCGCGGTGAAGCAGCGCATCCTGGAAGAGAACCTGGCGCGCATCGGCAAGGTCGAGCCGGAGACCATCCTTTCCCCCATGCACGGCAGCTACTGGGGTTATCGTCAGCGGGCGCGTATCAGTGTGCGCCACGTGGTGAAGAAGGGCAGAACGCTGGTGGGCTTCCACGAAAAGCGCAGCAGTTTTGTGGCCGACCTGTCGCGCTGCGAGATCATGCCGCCCAAGATTTCCGCGTTGATCACGCCGTTGTCGGAACTGATCGACTGGCTGTCCATCCGTGAGCGTTTGCCGCAGATCGAGATCGCCTGCGGCGACAACGTCGATGTGCTGGTGCTGCGTACCATGGAGGCGCTGTCGCCAGCGGATGAAACCGCACTGCGTAACTTCGCCGATGCGCACGACATCCAGTTCTGGCTGCAAACCAAAGGGCCGGAGACTGCCGTGCCGTTCCATCCGCTGGACGCGCCGCCACTCAGTTACAGCCTGCCCGAGTTCGCCGTCGAGATGCCGTTCGCGCCGACCGAATTCACCCAGGTCAACCACCAGCTCAACCGCGTGATGGTGCACCGCGCCCTGCGTCTGCTCGACCCGCAAGCGCACGAGAATATCGCCGACTTCTTTTGCGGACTGGGCAACTTCACGCTGCCCATCGCACGCAGCGGGGCACAAGTGCTGGGTATCGAAGGCAGTGCAGCATTGGTGAAGCGTGCCTTGCAGGGCGCAGAACATAACGGCCTGTCGGCGAACACGCGTTTCATGGATATGAACCTGTTCGAGATGAACGAAGAGGCGCTCGCCAAGCTGGGACGCTTCGACAAATGGCTGGTCGATCCACCGCGCGACGGCGCCATCGAACTGATCAAGGCCATCACGCCGGAGACCGCGCCGCAGCGCATCGTCTACGTGAGCTGCAACCCGTCCACGCTGGCGCGCGACGCGGAAGTGCTGGTACATGTGAAGGGCTACGCGATGAAAGCGGCGGGCGTGATGAACATGTTTCCGCAGACGGCGCATGTGGAATCCATCGCGATATTCCAGAAAACCGCAGGCGGGCGGTCATGAAGCGCTATGACGATCTGGTGGAAGAAGCGCTGACGCGAGTGAAGGAAGTCACCCCGTGGGACTTCGGGCGACGCTACCAGTCCGGCGATGTGCCTTTGCTGCTGGATATCCGCGAACCGTCTGAGTTCGATGCCTTGCGCATCCCAGGCTCCATCAACGTGCCGCGCGGCATCCTGGAGCCATCCTGCGAATGGGACTACGACGAGACCGTGCCCGAACTGGCTGCGGGACGCGAGCGCGAGATCGTGGTCATCTGCCGCTCGGGAAAACGTTCGGTGCTGGCGGCGGATGTGATGCAGCAGATGGGATTCAGCAATATCGCCTCGCTCCAGCTCGGCATACGCGGCTGGAACGATGCCGAGTTGCCGATGGCAGACGCCAACGGCAATGTGGTGGATGCGGACGCGGGCGACGAATTGTTGGCCTCTCGCGTCAGGCCTGAACAACGCAAGCCGTGGATGGGTTGAGCGCAGCGATACCCATCGGGGCGCGGCAGATACGATATGTGAGACGGGTATCGGCCTGCGGCCTCGGCCCATCTACGGTTTTGCCTTCAGAGCAGTATCCTCGAACGAAATACCTTCCCAGCCGGTCTGTATGAAATTGCGAATGTTCGCATGGTCGGTGCCGCCCGGATTGCCGAGCACGTCCTTGCGGTAATAGTCGCCGAAGCATGCCAGCGTTTGCCGGGGCGTGAGCTTATTCAGCATCGCGAACGAGAACAGCTTGCACGAGCCGTTGTTCTGTCCGGCCTCGCTGCGGGTTGCGCCGTTGCTGAAGGCGGCGGGTGTGAAGTCGTAAAGCTGGTCGATCAGTGCCATCGTTTCGTTGAAACAGACGCTGTCGGGCGTGTCATTCACGCGCTGCAAAAAAGTATTGAGTGCCATATCGATTCCATGCGGGCAGAAAACAAAAGGCGGCCGACAGGCCACCTTTGTATTGGATTGCGCGCTTATTCGCGTTCGCCGGTGAAAGCCATCAGCAGTTGCAGCAGGTTGATGAACAGGTTGTAGATGTTCAGGTACAGGCCCAGCGTCGCCATCACGTAGTTGGTCTCGCCGCCGTTCACGATGCGGCTCACATCGAACAGGATGTAGGCGGAGAAGATCAGCACCGCGATGGCGGAGATGGTTAGCGACAGCGCCGGGATCTGGAAGAACAGGTTGGCCAGCGAAGCGACGATCAGCAGGATCAGGCCGATGAACAGGAACTTACCCATGAAGCTGAAATCCTTCTTGGTCACGGTGGCGATGGTGGCCAGCGAGAAGAAGATGATGCCGGTGCCGGTGGCGGCCATGCCGATCAGTTGCGCGCCGTTCTTCAGGTGCAGGGCGACTTGCAGGATGGGGCCGAGGAACACGCCTGCCACGAAAGTGAAGCCGAGCAGCGCGGCGATGCCCCACACGCTGTTGCGCAAGGCGGAAACCGCGAACAGCATGCCCAGCATCACGGCAAACATCACCAGCGAGGAGACGATGGGGCTGGCAGCCATGAACGACAGGTTCATTGAGGTGCCGATGAAAGCGCCGACCACGGTCGGGATCATGGTCAGCGACAGCATCATGTAGGTGTTGCGCAGAACCTTGTTCCGTTCGACAGTGAGTGTTCCGACAGGTGCGGTTTGGGTCTGGTAGTTCATTTCTGCTCCGTTAAAAAGTGCGGCTTTTGCGCACGGCGAGCGTGAGACTACGCAAGCGGCGAAAAAGTTGCAACCTCGGAACGGATTGGCGCGCTGTTTTTGGAAGGTAAGATGATTTCGGGTATTATGCGCGCGTTGCTTGCACGTCGGCTCTTGGCCGTTTTTTTGTAAGCGATTGAAGAATAAGGAAGCGTGGCCGAGCGGTTGAAGGCACCGGTCTTGAAAACCGGCAACGATGCGAGTCGTTCGTGAGTTCGAATCTCACCGCTTCCGCCAATCACCCCAATACAAGGAGTTCTATATGTTGCGTCGTATGGTTGCTGCAGCACTGATCATGGTCGGTTCGACGGCTTTTGCGGACACGTTGGATATCAATCTGAGCAATAGCAATGCCCAGTTCAAATACACGCTCCCGAGCGGCATCGCAGGCAAGTCGGATCTGTTCACTTCGCTGACTTACAACGATGTGAACGACATCATGCTCGATGCCGGACTATTGGTCCTGAACGAAGAAGGCAGCGTTTCCGGTCTGTCGCTGGGTGTCGGTGCCAAGGCTGTGGCCGCATCCCTGAGCAAGGTTGCGGCATCGCGCAAGCTGGTGTCCGGCGTGGCGCTGGGCGCGCTTGTGCGTTTCGAGTTGCCGTCTGACCGTCGTTTCGCATTGGTAGGCGAATATAACTATGCGCCGCGCATCATCAGCTTCGGCGATGTGGATCATTTCCAGCAAGGTATGGCACGTTTCGAGTTCTCGATGTCGCCTCTGACGCAGGCATACATTGGTTACCGCTCCAGCAAATTCATCATGGAAAACGGTTTTCCTGATGGTGTGGTGGATGATGGCGGCCACATCGGTGTCCGTCTTTCCTTCTGATCCAATTCAGATACTCGGCTGCAAACAAAACGCCCCGCCTTGACCGGGGCGTTTTGTTTGCAGCGCAATGAATCGCTTCAATACCCGAGGGCACGCGCCGACTGGTAGAACACAAAGCTGAGCGCCCAGGCCAGCGCCAGTGACCAGGCCAGCGTGAACAGGGTATATCGC
>WOZO01000111.1 GCA_011620315.1 Sideroxydans sp.
CGCCATGAAGACCTTGAGCAACTACACCAACCACCTGACCGATACGCCGCTCGATACCGCGTTCGCCAATGAAGCCTGGCAGGCGCAGGACGAATACGCCTGCACGCAAAAGGCAGCGTAAACCTCATCGTCCACCGCGCAAGGGCGCGGTGGACCAAACCATCTCGAAAGAAATACACCATGAACCGACTCAAATCTATCTTCATCAGCAGTTACATGATGGCGATCATGGGCATCGCAGCCTATACGGGCTGGATGCTTTATCAGGGCGAAAATCTGATGGCATGGGGCGGCGTGCTGCTGACGGTCGCGCCCATCCTCACCGTCATCATGCGCGCCATGATGTTGAAGGATATGGCACGCACCAGTGCGCACTTCCCGCTGATCAATCTGCTGGGACTGGCAGGGGCAGCGATGGCGGGCTTCGTTTGGGCTACCGAGGGCATGGAAGCTCTGGCAGCATTGTTGGGTGCCGTCGGATGGGCGACCTTCCTGTTGTATTCCTACTGGTTCTCGACCTATGACCACCGCCAACCCAGTATGAAGCTGGTGGTCGGCAGCAAGCTGCCGCACTTCACCGTGCGCAATGTGGATGGAAAATTGGTCAACTCGGCACAGCTCACCGACAAGCCCGCGATCCTCATCTTCTATCGCGGAAACTGGTGCCCGTTCTGCTCGGCCCAAATCAAGGAGTTGATGACACGCTACAAGCAACTCAATGCCCTCGGCGTGCGCGTGGCCCTGATCGCGCCGCAGCCGCATGAGAACACAGTGGGCGTCTCCAAGACCTATGACGCGAAGTTCGACTTCCTCACCGACGAAGAGAATGCGGCAGCGCACACGCTAGGCATCGAGCACAGGAATGGCTTGCCGATGGGCATGCAGGCACTGGGCTACGACAGCGACACGGTGATGCCGACCGTGATCATCACCGGCAAGGACGGCAAGATCGTGTGGACGCACGAGACAGACAACTATCGAGTGCGCCCCGAACCGGACACTTTTCTGGAAGTGCTGCGCCTGCACGGCGTCGTCGCCGCCTGAATCATTCAACAAGGAGATAGCAATGGCCAAGAAGGTACTACTCGCGCGCCCCCACGCATTCATCGTGGCAGAGATGCGCCCTTTCCTGGAACGCAGTGGCTACCAGCCGACCAGATTGGAAAACCTGGACGATATGCACCCCGGCAAACTGGGTTCGTTCAGCGGCGCGATCATCTCGACGGCGGTGGTGTCATCCATCCCGGCCAAAGCGGCGGAAGTGTTTGCGGCATTGCGCCAACACTATCCATCGCTGCCCGTGATATTCGCCGGACTGACCGAGTTCGACTCGACCCTGCCCAGCCTCCAGCGCATCGTGCATGCGTTGCATCCCGCTGCCTCGATCCTGCCTTTCGATTCCAGTACCGAGAAACATCCGCGTTTGGGGGAGCGTGACGTGTTCCTGTTCCTGAATAAGGAGGATATTGCAAGCAGTGCGGCAGAGAGCATCCTGCGACGCCATTTCCGCTAGGTGACGGTCGTGTCATTGATACGCTTGCTCCGCATCGCCCGCCGCCGCCAGATCGTGCTGCCTGCGCTGAAGGTGGCGCTGGTGGTGGGGACCTTGCTCAATCTGGTGAACCAAGGCGGCAACCTGATTGGCGGGCAGCCCATCAATTTTCTGCAGGTGATACTCAACTTTCTCGTGCCCTACTGCGTTTCAAGTTACAGCGCGGCTCGCAACGAGATGAGACGCTGCGAAGAATAGACAAGAAGGATTCATCACTTTGTAAGGTTCAACAGGTATCCATCGACTGATGGTCACCGTAAAGGCCGATCATCGGACGCCATCCATTCAGGAGATCAACATGCCAAAAGCAATCTGGAACGATCAAATCATAGCCGAAGCCCCGAGTACCGAGATCCATCGCGTGGAAGGCAATGTCTATTTCCCGCTCTCCGCCGTGAAGCAGGAATTCCTCAAGCCCAGCGATACCCACACGCATTGCGTGTGGAAGGGCGAGGCCAGTTATTACAACGTTGAGGTTGACGGCAAGCTGAACGAGGATGCAGCATGGTATTACCCCGAGCCGTCCGCGATGGCGGCCCGCATCAAGGATCACGTCGCGTTCTGGCACGGCGTCAAGGTAGAGGATTGACGAACGATGGATGAACTGATCGAGCGTTACCGCATAGTACGTGCGCGTTCCGAAGCATTGTGTGCACCGCTTGAGGTCGAGGACTATTGCATCCAAGCGATGGAGAGTGTGAGTCCGCCGAAGTGGCATCTGGCGCATGTCACCTGGTTCTTCGAGATGTTCATCCTCGTGCCGTATGCGAAGGGTTACCGCTTGTTGCGCGAGGAATATGCGCATCTGTTCAATTCCTATTACGAGACTGCGGGTACTTTCTTCCCGCGCCCGCAGCGCGGCATGCTGTCGCGCCCGACGGTGAAAGAGGTGTACGACTACCGTCATCATGTCGATAACGCGCTACTCGATCTGCTATCCAACTTACCCGAAAAGCATGCGTCCGATATACGCCAGCGTATGCAACTGGGACTGGAACACGAGATCCAGCATCAGGAATTGTTGCTGATGGATATGCGCTACAACTTCTCCATCAATCCGCTGCATCCGGTCTATCACAAGATCGAATTACCCCCCGCCGCGCCGGTGCCCGCGATGGGCTGGCAGGAATTCCCTGCGGGCATCGTCGAGATCGGCCACAGCGGTGATGCGTTCGCCTACGACAACGAGCGGCCGCGGCACAAGACTTATGTGCAGGATTTTCGTCTCGCTACGCGGCTGGTGAGCAATGAGGAGTATCTGGCTTTCATCGAAGACGGTGGTTATGCGCGCGTGGACCTTTGGCTGTCCGATGCCTGGCGCACGCTCAAGGAACAGCAGTGGCAAGCACCGCTGTACTGGTTCAAGCAAGGCAACAACTGGATGCATTTCGACCTCACCGGCGCGCATGAACTGCGTCTGGATGAACCCGTTTCACATCTGAGTTATTACGAGGCGGATGCCTATGCACGCTGGGCGGGCATGCGGCTGCCGACAGAGGCGGAGTGGGAACATGCCGCGAGCACGCAGACCATCGCGGGCAACTTCCTCGACAACGGGCTGTATGTGCCGCGTACCGCGCAAAAGACCGGGATAACGCAGCTTTACGGCGACCTATGGGAGTGGACGCAGAGCGCGTATCTGCCGTACCCCTGTTTCAAACCGCTGCCCGGCACGCTGGGCGAATACAACGGCAAATTCATGTGCGACCAGATGGTGTTGCGCGGCGGCTGTTGCGTCACCGCGCAGGATCACATGCGCGCCAGCTACCGAAATTTCTTCCGGGCGTCTGACCGCTGGATGTTCTCCGGTCTGCGTCTGGTGGAGGACATCACATGAGAAATGAATCGCCCACCCCGTCACAGAATCAGGAAGAAGAAGATTTCCTGTGCAGCGTGTGCGAAGGTCTGCGAAGTCGCCCCAAGACCAACCCGCCCAAGTATTTCTACGACGCGCACGGCTCGCAGCTGTTCGACCTGATCTGTACCACGCCGGAGTATTACCCCACGCGCACCGAGACCGACATCCTCGAACGCCACGGCGCGGAGATGGCAGAGATGATCGATCCCTCCTGCACGCTGATCGAGTTGGGCAGCGGCAGCGCAATCAAGACGCCGCTGATCTTGCAGCATCTGGCGCCCGATGCCGTGTATGTGCCGATCGACATCTGCGAACCGCAACTGCTCAACAGCACGCAACGTCTGCAAGCGATGTTCCCGAAACTGAGGATGCAACCGCTGTGCGCCGACTACCATCAGCTGCCCGGCCATGTGATCAAGCGCCATGCGGGAAAACGTCAGGTGGTGTTCTTTCCCGGTTCCACCATCGGAAATTGCACACCGGGCGAAGCCGTGAAGTTGCTCAAGCGCATCGCCGAGCTGGTCGGCTCCAGCGGCGGCTTGCTGATTGGCGTGGATGCAAAGAAATCGACTGGGATATTGAATGCCGCCTACAACGATTCCGCCGGTCACACGGCTGCGTTCAATATCAATCTGCTGAAGCGCATGCAAAGTGAACTCGGCGCTCAGCTCGATGTGGAAAAGTTCGCGCATCATGCCTACTACAACGATGCGCACGGACGCATCGAGATGCATCTGGTCAGCCGGTGTAGACAGGCGATACGAGTAGGGCTTGAATCATTCGAGTTTGAAGAAGGTGAAAGTATCCATACTGAGAATTCATACAAATACACTGCGCAGGAATTCCAGAAACTGGCGCGCACGGCAGGCTGGCATCTGCGATCGACCTGGCGTGACGAGAACCAGTTGTTCAACGTTCATTACCTTAGCCAGTCCGTCGCCGAGCCGCTGAAACTCGCGCGTTAAACAACCATCTTGACTCACATTCGTCTCGCGCTTCTCTAGCGGCGGCGATCTTTGAAGTGCCTGTAGGATGAGGTTGCGCGGGGCGCCGATGTTCTTACTCATGCGGCCGCTGCCCCTGATGTCAAACATAGCTACTGAACTCAAGCAGATGCCCGCTTTCTGTGCATAGCGGAAGTTATTAATTGAGACCGTAAACTTCCGCTTAGGCCGAGGAGGAGACAGGCAGGTTCTCAGTTTGAGCGGTCGTTTCAGGTGAATTTGAATTACTTCCGGTTTGCACTCGACCACACCTTCAACGTTTAAATTGAGGGGCGCGCGGCTTTTTGCGCGTTCCGCTCAAATGCCGAGTTAGGCTGCGCTACAAATATAGACCTGCCCCCACGTTCTCTAATGCACGCTTGCAAGACCACACCCCGTGTGTGCTGCAAAACGTGGCATCTGTTGCTGGCTTGATCAGCACAACCTAAGCAGATTCTTTCCATTCCGGCAGGCAAAGCTGCCAGATGGGCATCAGGCGCGGAAACATTTCCATGCCGGCAAGTGCGTTTTGCAAGTGATTCCAGCGTTTTAGATCAAAGGTATCCCGATACAAATACGCCACCCAGTCTGCCAATAGCACAGCTGCATAAGTTTCGGCATCAGATTGAGTCCTTAAACTGCTGTAAATAATTTAGCGGTAGCCACCGCTTCGATTC
>WOZO01000210.1 GCA_011620315.1 Sideroxydans sp.
CAAGGCACTGATCGCCAACCCGCCACCGATTGCAACCAACTGAAAATAGATAGTCAGGGCCAGCACGGCCAGCGTCACGCCAATGATACGCGGCACCAGCAGATAATCCTGCAGGGAGATTCCCATCCACTCCAGACTTTTCATTTCGCCGCGCGTTTTCATCAACGCAAGTTCGGATGCGATAGCTGCACTGCTTCGAGCAACGATGATGATGGCAGCGAACAGCGGGCCGATCTCGCGCACGATTGTCCAGATCAATATCTTCACCGCCAGCGTGCTGTCACCGCCGATGAGTGAAGTGATCTGCGTAATGACAAGCGCGCCACTCAACAAACCGAAGATGGCCACAATCCCGAGCGCCTCGACGCCGGTAAAGAATAGCTGCCGCTGAAACACGGCATTCACCGGCGCGCGCCGCAGGACGTGAAGGTTATTGAATACATACCACAGCAAGGCAAGCGAACCGTATATCGTCTGCCGCACTTGCCGCATCTGCAGCCAGATCAACACACGCCCCCAGAATCCGGCCATCACCCCCCCCCTAGCACGGGCGGCATCCAACCGTAGACATGAAGGCTTACACCTCCGACAAGCCGCTCACCGACCTCCGAGATACCGCCAGCGCTCCTGACTGCTTCAGCCACCTCTGCGGAGCAGACTACCGGAAAGCCTTCAACCTTGGCCAAATCCACAAGCGCGTTTACCACATCCACTTCGGCACCAAGGGCCGTGTACTCCTTGCGCGCTGCCAATCCGATATGGCCGACCACCACCCGCCCCATATGCAAAGCGATCTCGATTTCGATCTTGGGGATTCCCTTTGCTTGCAGTCTGCTATTCACTTCACGCTGCCGCAACAGCATCTCCTGCGCGGCTTCGAGTGAGCTCCGCTCGGGAGATTCAAGCGCTTTGGGTGCGCCAAAGAAGGCCACCAAATCACTGCCCGCGAATCTGTCTAGCGTGCCTTTATGCTGATGCACGGCAAGCGCCATCTCTGAAAAATATTCGTTCAACAAGAAGACAGTTTCCTGCGGATTATCCTCTTGCACCCGCCTGCTGAAATCATTGATACGCGCATGCAACAGGCATAGCCGCACACGCTCCCCCTCCAGACTTGACTCGATCTTGCCGCTTACGATCTCATCCAAGACTTCGCGATTGACATAACTGCCGAAGAGATCGCGCAATCCGTTGCGGTCACGAATCAACAGCATTGATTCATATCCAAGGCGGGCGACAAACGCGAACAATCCCGAAAGCAGGATGTCACCCAAAGGCAGATAGATACCACGTCCCAGCATCCAGGTTGCCAGCAGCCAAAGCACAGCAGGGATCACCGCCAACAGCGCCAATTTTGCCCACCCAGAGCGCCCCAACCAAAACAATGCCGCCGCAAGCGCAAGAATCACACTCCCCCACAGTGGAATCTCGCGGATCAAGCCGTTCCCGGACATCGAACGTACTATCTGGGCCTGCACCAACACTTCCGGCACTCTCTTATCCATCGGCGACCACACCGCCATGGGCACAGGCACTCTCACCATTTCAGCTCGCGCAGAGACGACTCCCAACAGCACTGCCTTGCCCGAAAATGCTCCGATTATCCTTTGCCCGTCAGCCTGACCTTGCCATTCCAGCACGCTCGAGAACGGAATGTAGTCGAACTTCTGGCCCGCGCCAAAATCCACAAAACCGATTCCGGGATCAGTCACCCCCAGCCGCGCCGCGATCTTTTCCGCAAAGCTTGTGCCTTGCGCGTTCACAGTGCAGCGATTGAGGTCGAACCGCCTGACCACGCGATCCTTATCCAGACAGAGTGTGACCGACGCCGGAACCTCTGCGACTGCTGATGCCAAAGCCCCATCCACAGGTCGTAGCACACCATCCGCATCCTGCTTGCGTGCCAGAACGACGGGCGTCCCTTCACTTAGCGCTTTTAGCGCTTTGACCATCCCCTCCCCATAGTGAGGCAGCATGAATTGGTAGGATTGCTCGGGCAATGAAATATCAAGTCCGACCACACTTGGCTTGGCCGTCTTCATGGCTTGCAAAAAACCGGCCAGATAGGGATGCCATAACTCGAAGGGTTCTTTGAATTTCCTGAAGCTGTTTTCGTCGATGCCAACGATGACCACATCGTGCTGTATCGGCTGTGCGCGCTGATGCAAAAAATTGAACTGCAGATCCAACATCTTCCTGCTCAGACTATCGCCAGCCTGGAAAAATGGGAAACCCAAAGCGAAAACCAGGCAAACTGCTAAACCCAGCAACCATCTGAATCGCAGATCCTGCAAGCGCTCAAAACCGCCCATGCCGATCACCTTGCAACAATGCGCGAGGCGCGCCTGCGGAATCGCATAGCCTGCTCGGCATCGCCCTGCCCCTCGTATGCGTCGGCAGACAGCAACAGATCCTGTTTGATCTTTTCAGGCAACCCCAGCCTTTTGTCCACTGCCAGCGCTTCGTCCGCCAACCGCAATGCCGTGGCGAACTCTCCTCGCCTCAATCGCGCTTCGCTCATATAACGCAAGGCATTGGCATATTCCAATGGCGCAGCACTGCGACTGGACGATGCCGCCCGGTCTGCCCAATGCAAAGCCTGTTCGGTGTCATTTTGACGCAATGCAATGGCAGCACGCGTGTTGTCTATCACCCCCGCAAGCGTACATTCGGCAACGCACCATGCCGACGCCTTTTCCAACCAAAGTCGCGCCCCGCTCACATCCCCCCGCGTTAAAAGCAACAAGGATTTCTGTGTCGCTGCCGCCGCCAGATAGCGCTTCTCATACTCCAACGCATTATCTTGCAACAACTTGTCCAGGTAGGCATCGGCCATATCTTGACGACCAAGCATTTGGTTCACTCTGGCCAGATTCAGCATATCGGTGGCGATACCTGGAATATTTTCGACTGCAACATCCACCTGCAGCGCCATTTCATACTGCCTGAGCGCAACATGGTAGTCCCCCCGGTTATATGCACGCTGCGCGCTCAGACTATGATCCGCAGCAAGTTCCAATCTGGCATTGCGCGCGGGCGCAGTCTGTCCGCATGCCGTCAAAAACAGCATGCAAGCAACCAACATCAAAGAAAAGAATTGCAGCCGATTCATCATCACGGCTTCCCGGGGGGCACATAAGCATCCACCGGCAACACCTCGGCTTCAGGCTTGCGGAACCAACTGCTGAACGGCCACGATTGCTTCGCGCCTTCCAGCATGTCCTGACTGTCCTGCACCAAAACGTTGCTGTTATGGATGAATGCCGGTAACTCAACGGCCGAATCTGCCGTCATCCGTTTGATGTCCGAGGTGGCAGTCTGCACGTTATCCAGCGTCACTTCGGCCTTGCCGACCAGAAGCGGGATCGCCTTGTCCATCACTTCCAGATTGGCATTCACACTATCCAATGCCTTATCCAATTTGCCATGGACGCTTTCCAGCTTCTGATTGCCACTTGCGCCTAACCGGGTGAATTGTTTCACCGTCTCGCGCAGATCGCCCGTCACCTGATTCAGATTCTTCAGGGTCTGCTGGATATCGCCATTGGGATTATTGATACTCAAAGTGATCTGACGGATGTCGCTCAGGATCGGCTGAAGCTGCGCCGCCACACTTTCCGCAATACTACTGGCATCCTGCCCGCGCTCGAACTGAAGCACACTGTTCTGCGTCACCTGTTGCACCTGCTGAGAACCGGGGATGATCTCCACCACGCTCTCACCGACCAGCGCTTCCTTGATCAAGCGTGCTTTCGCATCCTGACCGATCAGGTGCACATAATCATCAT
Organism: Sideroxydans sp.; assembly: GCA_011620315.1. Classification (GTDB taxonomy): domain Bacteria; phylum Pseudomonadota; class Gammaproteobacteria; order Burkholderiales; family Gallionellaceae; genus Sideroxyarcus. The sequence continues at coordinate 3,789 of WOZO01000210.1, forward strand.
CCAAGGCTACTTTCACACGCACGGTCGCATTTGGCTCCATGCTGACTTCCTTCACGCTCCCCACCTTGAACCCGATGAACTTGACTGCCATCCCCTGATTCAGTCCTTGCGCATTCGGTGCGAAGAAATAGATGGCGGTGCTGCGCACCAGATAGCCCTGCTTGATGGCGATCAATAACAAGGCAAACAGCATCGCGCCGAGTGCTCCCAGCATGAAGCGTTTGGTGCGCTGTTCGATATTCAGCAAGCGTTGATTGTAGTTGTTGAGTTTCATCGTCGTTACAAATGCATTACCAGTTGATCCGGATCGCTCTTGTCGCTGTCTTCCTCGAAACTAACCAGGACAGAAGTACGGAACGGAAAATGCAAACGAAACACCGCATCGAACTTGCCCGCCATGACCAATTCCTTGCGCGATAAACCTTCATTCAAACCGTCATAGATGATCAGTTCCGGTCCCATCAACATAGCCCTTACGAAGCCGACCAAACGTTTCTCATACAAAGAAAGTTGATCGGGCAATTTAAGCATCAATGCGGACACCACAGTTTCGTCCGACAAACCACACTGGTCGAGCAAGGTCATTACATTGTCTTCAAGTTTGCCCGGTAGCTGGATGCCATGATACTGCACGGGCAGGATGATGTTTTCCCAAACCCTGAGATTGCTGATGAGGCCGCCGTTGTGGGGCACGATGACCACGCCTGCCTGCTCGCCAAGATTCTTGAGCAAGGCGGCGCGTTGCGACTCGGAACGAACGATGAGGCAATAAGAATGGCCCGATTGTAGCAGGGCCTGTGTACTTTCTTCTCCATGCAGACTCAATGTGAACATGAGCTTCTCGAAAAACGATAGTTAAGGAGAAGAAGAAATTGGTAGGCGCGATTGGACTCGAACTAAGGTTCTACGGGAATAAGGGGGATTTGAGGGGAACAATTCTTTATAAAACAATGAATGCATACCCCAGAATACCCCTCAATTCCCCCTATAGTTCCCCAAAAAGTTCCCCGTGCCACCCAAATGCATCCTCAGAATAATGGGCCCGACTTGCAGGCCCCCCCATAAATCAACAACGAAAATCGCCCCGAGTTTCGTGGAAGCGGTTTCGTTTAAGTAACGTTGGCAGAATCCTTCTTGGCTAACCTGCCTGCAGCATTGTATAGTGGCCCCCGAATTTGAGACAGTAGATTAAGCTGTAGTCCGAAGCGAA
>WOZO01000176.1 GCA_011620315.1 Sideroxydans sp.
GCCCTTGATCAAGTCCAGCTTGTCCATCACGCAAATGGCGCGCTTGCGGTTGCGCATGATCTGCCCGTCGCGCTCCATGGCGCGCAGGCGGCGGATGAACAGTTCTTCCTCGTCGTGCTCGATCTGCAGCAGCGCGATCAGATCATCCTGCTCCAGCGGCACGCCCTTTTCGGCCAGAATCTGCAGGATATATTCGCGGCTGGGCAGCGGGTGTTCATATTGTTCGCGTTCGCGCTCCAGGAAAGGATCGAGTTCGCGGATGCTTTTTTTCTTTTTCGTCATTGACAGATAGTCCTATAGCAATTAAAGTGCGCGCCGTTGTTGCATTGCCCAGATGGCGGAATTGGTAGACGCGCACGGTTCAGGTCCGTGTGCCGCAAGGTGTGGAGGTTCGAGTCCTCTTCTGGGCACCAATCATAAATGGCTCGCTTTTGCGGGCCATTTTCTTTTTGCGGCACACTGTTCAAACAAAAACACGCACCGCTCCCGCGATGCGTGTTCATTCTTGCCATCGACTGCACCCGCTCAGACCTCAAACGGATGACGCAGCACGATGGTTTCGTCACGATCGGGACCGGTGGAAACCATATCAACCGGCACTTCACAGATCTCGGCGATGCGTTGCAAATAATTGCGCGCTTCCACCGGCAGATCCTCGTAACGCTTCACACCTACCGTGCTGCTACTCCAGCCCGGCATATCTTCATACACGGCCTCGCAGCCGTCCAGTGATTCGGAACCGACCGGCAAGATGTCGCTGAACTGCCCGTCGATCTTGTAGCCCACGCCGATACGCACCTGCTCCATGCCGTCCATCACATCCAGCTTGGTCACGCACAGACCGGACACGCCGTTGATCTGGATGGCACGCTTAAGAGCGGCCGCATCGAACCAGCCGCAACGGCGCGCGCGACCGGTAGTGGAACCGAATTCATGACCCTTCTCGGCCAGCATCTTGCCGATCGGATCCTGCTTGGTTTCGGCATCGTACAGCTCGGTCGGGAACGGGCCGGAACCGACGCGCGTGGTGTAGGCCTTGGTGATGCCCAGCACATAGTTCAGGCTCTGCGGGCCGACGCCGCTGCCGGCACAGGCTGCACCGGCGATGCAGTTACTTGAAGTGACGAACGGATAAGTGCCGTGGTCGATATCCAGCAACGCGCCCTGCGCACCTTCGAACAGCAGGTTCTGACCGGCTTTGTTCGCTTCGTAGAGTGCACGCGGCACATCCAGCACCAGCGGCTTGATGCGTTCCGCCAACGCCAGCGCTTCGTCCATGGTCTGGTTGAAATCGACCGTCTCCACCTTGAAGTAGTTCTTCAACACGAAGTTGTGATAGTCCAGCACTTCGCCCAGCTTGGCGGCAAAGCGCTTGCGGTGGAACAGGTCCTGCAAGCGGATGGCGCGGCGCGCCACTTTGTCTTCATATGCCGGGCCGATGCCGCGACCGGTGGTGCCGATCTTGCCCGCGCCCTTGGCGATCTCGCGCGCCTTATCCAGCGCCTCGTGATACGGCAGGATCAGCGGACAGGCTTCCGAAATACGCAAACGTTCGTAAACCCGCACACCGGCAGCCGCCAGCATGTCCATTTCCTTGAGCAAGGCTGCCGGGGACACCACCACGCCGTTGCCGATGTAGCACATGACGCTGTCGCGCAGGATGCCGGACGGGATCAGGTGCAGCACGGTTTTCTCTTTGCCGATGACCAGCGTATGCCCGGCATTGTGACCGCCCTGGAATCGCACCACGCCCTGGGCATGGTCGGTCAGCCAGTCGACCACCTTGCCCTTGCCTTCATCGCCCCACTGGGTACCGATCACTACTACGTTCTTTGACATATCAATTCCTGTTCCGGATTTCAGTTTTTTACTTCGACCACGAGCCACTTGCCATCCTGCTGGATCAGCTCGCGGTCGCAATTCAATTCTCCATGCAAAGCAGCATCGCCAAGCAGATCGATTACAACGATCTCACCCTGATGACGCAACTCTGTGATCGCCGCATCCAGCGTCGTGTCCTGACGGTAAGGCGCATGGATGGTTTTGGGCAGTGTCTGCTGCGGCAGCAAACCGTGCAATTGGCGCAAGTCCATGCTGAAGCCGGTGGCGGGTCTGGCACGACCGAAGTCTTTGCCCAGGTCGTCGTAACGCCCGCCGACCGCGATGGCATCATGGCTGCCGGCATGGTACGCCGCAAACACCATGCCGCTGTGATAGTGGTAGCCGCGCAGTTCCGCCAGGTCGATACCGATGCCGGCCACCTTGCCGTGCAGACTGTCTGCTGCACGCTGCAGATCATCCAGTGCGGAAACCACCGCAGGCGGCTTGGGCAACTGGCTGCGCGCGCGTTCGATCACATCGACGCCGCCGTACAGATGGGGCAGCGCCAGCAATGCTGCTTGCGTCTCTGTCGGCAACGGCTGCACCAGGTTGCTGATGGTCGGCACATCCTTTTGTTGCAAGGCAACGAACAGCGCCTGCTCCAGCTCGCCGCTGATGCGCACGCCTTGCAGCAGGGCATGGAATACGCCGACATGACCCAGATCCAGATGCACCTGATTAATGTTCAGCAAAGCGAAACATTGCAGCATCAGTGCCTGGATCTCCAGATCGCTTTCGATACCGCCGTGCCCGTACAGCTCGGCACCGATCTGCAAAGGCTCGCGCGTGCGCATCAGACCGGACGGCTGGGTATGCACCACGTTGCCGGCATAGCACAGACGCGCCACGCCCCGGCGATTCAGCAAATGGGCATCGATACGCGCCACCTGCGGCGTGATGTCGGCACGCAACGCCAAGGTGCGTCCGCTCAACTGGTCGACCAGCTTGAAGGTGCGCAGATCCATATCTGCGCTGTCATTGATCAGCAGGGAGTCGGAGTATTCGATCAGGGGCGGGGCAACCAGCTGATAGCCGGAACGGCGCATCAGCTCAAGTACTTTACGGCGCATTTCTTCAATGCGCCATGCTTCTTCAGGCAACATATCCTGGATGAATTCAGGCAACAACCATTTCATTTTCAGTTTATCCAGTAAATCAGTAGTAAACCGCTCAGCATGAGCGTCAAACCGAGGAACCTCACCTGGCCGTCATGCAACTGCGAAAGGTTACGCAGCGTCTGGCGCCAGGGCTTTGGAAACACAAAAGGCATCAAGCCTTCCAGCACCAACATCAAGCCCAGCGCCGCCAGCCAGAATTCAAGCATCGTCTACTACTGTGCACTCTTTCCGGAATTCTTCAGGTATTTGAAGAAAGCGGAACTCGGGTCGATCACCATCACATCGTTCTTGTCCTTGAAAGTCTGCTTGTAGGCTTCCAGGCTGCGATAGAAGGAGAAGAATTCCGTATTGCGTCCGAAGGCGGCGGCATACAAGGCGGTCGCTTTCGCGTCGCCCTCACCCTTGATCTTCTGCGCATCGCGGTAGGCATTGGCCAGGATCACCTGACGTTGCTTGTCCGCATCGGCGCGGATCTTTTCGCTCTCGGCGTTACCGGTTGCGCGCAGCTCGTTGGCGACGCGCTTGCGTTCCGCTTCCATGCGGCTATAGACCGAGCCGCTGATCTCGACCGGGAAATCGACGCGTTTCAGGCGCACGTCCAGCACTTCCACGCCGATCTTGCGCGCGTCACCGTCGGTCTTCTCCTGCACCACACGCATCAGTTCGTCGCGCTTGCCGGACACCACGTCATGGATGGTCAGTTTGCCGAACTCTTCACGCAAAGCCGAATTGACCGTCTGCATCAGGCGGGTCTGCGCACGCGCCTCGTCGCCGCCCACGCTGATGTAGTACTGCTTGACGTCGAAGATGCGCCACTTGACATAGGAATCAACCAGCACGTTCTTCTTCTCGGCGGTGATGAAACGCTCCGGCTCGGCCGCGTCCAGGGTCAGGATCCGCGAATCGAAGAAGCGCACGTTCTGCACCAGCGGCAATTTAAACTTGAGTCCGGGTGTCGTCTCCAGACGCATCACTTCACCCAACTGGAACACGATCGCGGCCTGACGCTGATCCACCACGAAGGTGCTCATGCTCAGCAGGATCAGGGCAATGATCGTCCCCACCAACAGGTTTCTGATTTTGATACTCATTTAGCGTGCCTCCCGTTCGCGGCCGATCAGCAATTCACGCGCGCGTTGCGGCATGTACTCGGATTCTGGGGCCTGCTCAGCAGATTTGGTGGTTGCTTGCGGGGCGGCTACCGCACCCGTTTGCTGCATCAATTTATCCAGCGGCAGATAAAGCAAACTGCCGTTGCCGTTCTTCTGGTCGATCATCACCTTGCTGCTGCTGGTCATGATCTGCTGCATCATGTCGATGTACATGCGCTCGCGTGTGACCTTGGGTGCCTTCTCGTACTCGGCCAGGATCTGTTTGAAGCGGCTGGCATCACCCTCGGCATTGGCGATCACGCTTTGCTTGTAACCGGATGCTTCTTCCATCAGGCGCGCTGCCGCACCCTTGGCCTTGGGCACCACGTCGTTGGCGTAGGCCTGACCTTCGTTCTTCTGGCGCTCCCTGTCCTGACCGGCCTTCACCGCATCATCGAACGCAGCCTGCACCTGCTCGGGCGGTTGCGCGTTCTGCATGGTCAGCTTGCTGATGACGATGCCGGAATTGTAGCGATCCAGAATACCCTGCATCAGGCGCGTGGTCTCACCCGCAACCTCTTCGCGCCCTTCGTACAGCACAAAGTCCATCTTGCTGCGGCCGACCACTTCGCGGATCGCCGTTTCCGCAGATTGGCGCACGTTCTCGTCCGGATTGCGGTTGTTGAACAGATAGGCACCGGGATCCTTCAGGAAATATTGCACCGCGAACTGGATATCGACGATATTCTCATCATCGGTCAGCATCAGCGACTCTCGCAGCACTTTGTTCTTCACATTGTCGCGATAGCCCACCTCGATGGTGCGCACCTGGCTCAGATTGACGATCTCAACGGTTTCGACGGGATACGGCAGATGCCAGCGCGGACCCGCCTCTGTGA
>WOZO01000064.1 GCA_011620315.1 Sideroxydans sp.
CCGGAATTTTCTCAATATTCGGCGCAGTGCGGGGGATTAAATCAGCGTTTCCTTAAGGTTGTTTTCAAACAAGCTCAGACTTGCTCGTCGATGTGCTCGGCCGCACCGCCTTCTATCAGGTTGTGCTGGCGCCTATCCAGCCCCGAACGCAACTCGATCAACACCTTTTGGTGGTGAATACGGCGACAGGCTTTGCGCCGGTCTTCAAAAGGCAGACCTTGTTGCTTGGGCTTGGGGTGGTGTTCATCATGCGCCTCGAAATGAGGATGTTCCGGTGTAGCATCCGGATCGCGCGCATGTACCGGCTTCACCGCGTGGGTGCTGGTCAAACTTGTCACAGCACGTGTCGTGGGCGTCGCCGTCGCGGGAAGGATGGTGGGTGTGAAGCGCATGGCTGCTCCTTTCACAACTTGATTACCCGAGTTATCGGCAATCTGCAGTAAAAGATTACCTCTATTTAGGTACTACGTCCGGCAAATTGGGATGGGCGTCGTGCATCACGATGCGCGATACGAACCACATTGCCAGCAGATTGGCGGCAATGGCAACATAGCCCACGTTGCCATAACCCACGACTTGGCCGCTGGCATCCTGGGTGATGATATAGCCGCTCAGTGTAGCAGCAAGCCCCATCGCCAGCGATTGCACGGTGGCGTTGAGCGACATGAAGGTACCGCGCAGCTTCGGCTGGGCGGCCGAGGTGATGATGGCCATGGCGGGAATGAAACGACCTGAAACCAGCACAAAGAACAGCGTGGTGAACACCAGCCACAGCCCCAACGAGGCATGCTCGACCTGCGTTACCAGCAGGATGGGCAACATCGCACAGAAAGCCACGATGCGGTAGACCTTGACCTTGCCTGCAGCATCCGCCCAATGACCGATGGCACGCGCGGTGAACAAGGTGGCCGCCCCACCTACCAGATAGATGTAGGCGATGTCGTGCTGGCTGATGGCGATGTTGCTTACCGCATATACAGTGATGTAGGGGATCACGCTGAAGCCGGAGAAGATGATCATGGCCGATAGCGTCATGGCGCGCCAATGGTTCGGGTCGCGCATCACGGCGAACAGATCGACGAAGGGATGGGCGCGCTTCTCCTGGCTCAGGTGATGGCGCAGTTCGGGCAGTACGCGATGGGCGATGATCAGGAAGATCGCCACCAGCACCACGATGAACAAGAACGGCGCGCGCCAGTGGAACTTGCTGGCCAGCCACAGCGAAAGCGGCACCCCCGCCACGGTCGAGAACGAAAACGCTGCCGCCACGGTGCCGCTGGCCTTGGCGCGACGGGCGAACGGAATGGTGTCGCCGATGATGGTCTGCACCAGCGCGCCCAGCACACCGCCGAACACCCCGGCCAAGCTGCGAGCGATGAGCAGGGTGGCATAACCCGGCGCTATGGCACAGGCCAATGTCGCCAGGCCAAATAACACGAAGATGGCCAGCAGGAAACGTTTGCGCTCGAAGCGGTCGACAAAGGTGGCCGCAAACAGTCCGGAGAACGCCGCGCTAAAACTGTACGACGCAACCAGCAGACCAAACTCGTGCGTGGTGATGTCGAGCTCGACCATCAGCATCGGGCCCAGCGGTATCATGATCATGAAGTCGAGGATATGGCTAAACTGGACGGTGGCCAGCGTCAGCAACAAGGCACGCTCGGAACGTACCGGCTGGGTCATAGCGTCTTATCCAGCCGCCAGAGGAATTTCTGCAACTCCGGGGCCAGTGGTGCTTCGATAGTCAGCGGCTCTTCGCTCAGCGGATGTTTGAAGCTGATGCTGTGCGCGTGCAGGAACATGCGCTTTAGCCCTTGCTTCATCAACTCTTTATTGCGCGCGAAATCGCCGTACTTGTCGTCGCCCGCGATGGGAAAGCCCAAGTGGGACAGGTGCACACGGATCTGGTGGGTGCGTCCGGTCTTCAGTTCGGCTTCCAGCAGTGAGAAACCCGGCCAGTTCTTTTGCAGGTTAAAGATGGTATGGGACTGCTGGCCGTCTTCGCGCACCATCACCCGCTTCTCGCCCTGCGGGGTGTCGAACTTGTGCAGCGGCAACTTCACATGCTGGCGCGCGTTGTGCCAATCGCCCAGCACCAGCGCGTAATAGCGCTTGTCGCTGTTACCCTCGCGCATGATCTCGTGCATGCCGACCAGGGCCGAGCGTTTCTTGGCGACCAGCAATATGCCGGAGGTCTCGCGGTCCAGCCGGTGTACCAGTTCCAGGAATTTGGCCTGCGGTCGCGCGCTGCGCATCTGCTCGATGACGCCGAAACTCACCCCGCTGCCGCCGTGCACCGCTGTGCCGGCCGGTTTGTTGATGGCGATCAGCGCATCATCCTCATAAAGGATAGGGAATTCGGTGGCGGGGACGTATTCGGCCTCCGGTTTTTCAGCGACGCGGATGGGCGGGATGCGCAATACATCGCCCATTTGCAGGCGATAGGTCTGGTCGATGCGTTTCTTGTTGACCCTGACTTCGCCGCGCAGGATGCGGTAGATATGGCTCTTGGGGACGCCTTTCAGGTGCTTGAACAGGAAATTGTCGATGCGCTGGCCTTCGCCACCCTCATCTATTTCCACCCAAGTTACGGATTCTTTGCCTAAACCGCTCATTATTGAATATACTCCGCGCCTCGCGTGTGCGCCTTCGTCGAAACGGGATGTTTATTTATTCCCCCGTCCAACCCAAGGCAGGCAATCAAGCCGCCTACGAAGCAGCCCCGCCCGGTTAATCTCACTCACCGGAGACAAGCAGTGATGGTAATTGATTTGCGCGCTCTAAGCACGAAGCAGAATAGATTTTAGTGTGTTGCCCACCTGTTCGGCGACACACAAACAAAGACAAGCTAACAACGAGAACAAGCACTTGGACCATCGTCGGCATCACGATTCGAACATCCACCTTCTCGCGCGCCCTTAAGCGCGTAGTTTTGTCCTGCCCGTGTCAGAGCGCGGGAGAAAAATAATGAAACGCATGCTATTCAATGCGACGCAGCCGGAAGAACTCCGCGTCGCCATCGTGGACGGTCAGAAACTGGTCGACCTCGATATCGAAACCGCCGGTAAAGAATCACGCAAGAGCAACATCTACAAAGCCGTCATCACCCGCCTCGAGCCCAGCCTCGAAGCCTGCTTCGTCGAATACGGCGGCACCCGCCACGGATTCCTCCCATTTAAAGAAGTCGCCCCGCAGTATTACCAGGCCGGTGCCGGTAATCGCCCCAGCATCAAGGAAGCACTGAAAGAAGGCCAGGAACTGCTGGTGCAAGTCGAAAAGGACGAGCGCGGCAGCAAGGGCGCAGCCCTCACCACCTACATCAGTCTGGCCGGCCGCTATGTGGTGCTGATGCCGAACAACCCGAACGGCGGCGGCGTATCGCGCCGCATCGAAGGCGAGGATCGCAACGAACTGCGCGACACACTGGCGCTGATCGAAGTCCCAAAGGGCATGAGCATCATCGCCCGCACCGCAGGCATCGGCCGCAACGCCGAAGAACTGCAATGGGACCTGAACTACCTCAAGCAACTGTGGGACGCCATCGACGGCGCGGCACAAGTCGAGAAAGCCCCTTCCCTGATCTATCTGGAAAGCAGTCTGGTGGTGCGCGCCATCCGCGACTACTTCAACCCGGACATCGGCGAGATTCTGGTCGACACCGACGACATCTTCGAACAGGCGCAAGCCTTCATGGGCACGGTGATGCCGGACCACGTGAACCGCATCAAGCGCTACCACGATGATGTGCCGCTGTTCTCGCGTTTTCAGATCGAACACCAGATTGAATCGGCGCATGCCCGCCAGGTGAACCTGCCTTCCGGCGGCGCCATCGTGATCGACCACACCGAGGCGCTGACCGCCATCGACATCAACTCCGCCCGTTCCACGCGCGGCAGCGACATCGAGACCACCGCGCTCAACACCAACCTGGAAGCGGCAGACGAGATCGCCCGCCAACTGCGCTTGCGCGACCTGGGCGGCCTGATCGTGATCGACTTCATCGACATGGAAGCCACCAAGAACCAGCGCGCGGTGGAAGACCGCCTGCGCGATGCACTGCACTTCGACCGCGCCCGCATCCAGAGTGCGAAGATCTCGCGCTTCGGCCTGCTGGAATTGTCGCGCCAGCGTCTGGCACCCAGTCTGGAAGAAGGCAACCACACCACTTGCCCGCGCTGTAATGGCATCGGCCACATCCGCGGCACGGAATCCTCCGCTTTGAACATCCTGCGCATCATCCAGGAAGAAGCGATGAAGGACAGCAGCGCAGCCATCCACGCGCAAGTGCCGGTGGATGTCGCCACCTTCCTGCTCAACGAGAAGCGCGCCGACATCAACCGCATCGAAAACCGCTTCAAGGTGCGCATCACACTGATCCCCAATCCGCACATGGAAACGCCGCACTACTCGGTGGACCGTCTGCGCATGGACGACATCACCCCGGAGCACCTGCAGGCCAGCTACAAGCAGGTCGTGGCACCGGAGGAGAGCAAGCCGGTCACGTCCACCCCCGAAAGCAAGATCGCGCAGCGTCCGCAACCTGCCGTGCGCAGCATCACCCCGACCCAACCCGCCCCGAAACACACCGAAAAGGTCGAGGAGAAGAAGCCTTCACTGCTCGGCAGCCTGTTCGGCTGGATCAAATCCATGGGTGGCGAAAGCGAACCCGAGAAACCGGCCACTGAGACACGCAAGAGCGGCAGCCGCAACAATGGTCGTCGCGAACGCGGCGACAAGCGCCGTGACCGCGGTGGCGAGCGTGGTGAAAAGGGCGAGCGTACTGAAAAAGGCGAACGCAACGAAGCCGGCAAGAAGCCTCGCCGCGAACGTGACGAAGCGCCGCGCCAAGCCAACAACGACAAAGAACAACAGCCGAATCGCAAGGAACGCCAACCGCGCCCACCGCGTCAGGAAAATGACGCGACCAAGCCCGTGCTGGAATCCCTACCGGTTGCAGCCCCCGAGCAGCAAGGTCAGGA
>WOZO01000172.1 GCA_011620315.1 Sideroxydans sp.
CTCTGTGGGCGGCTCGCCGGGACGCATCATGCGATAGATGGCAACGCGTGCCGACCACTGGTCGGTGGTCTCATCAGCGCGCAGGGTCTGCGAGATGTACGCCCCCTGATCCAGCTCGTTGGTGTACAGCGTTTGGATCTGCGCGATACCTGCCTGGCTCAATGTCTCAAGCAAAGTCTCGGTGATCTCGTCGTTGGCGTTGGCGATGATCTCGCCGCTGTCCGTATCCACCACGTTATGTGCCAGCACGCGGCCGATCAGGAACTCGCTGCTCACGAACAGTTTGTCGATACCTGCTTCCTGCATCTCGCGAATATGGCGCACGGTGATGCGCTTGTCCTGTGCAACGATCAGCTTGCCGCCTTTGCCTTCGATGTCGAAGCGCGCGATCTCGCCGCGCAAACGCTCGGGCACCACTTCAAACTGGATGCCCTTCTTGCCGAAATGGAAGGTGTCGAACTGAAAGAATGTCGACAGGATCTCTTCCGGTGTAAAGCCCAGCGACTTGAGCAGGATGGTCACCGGCATCTTGCGGCGACGGTCGATGCGGAAATATGCGAAGTCCTTCGCGTCGAATTCAAAGTCCAGCCAGGAGCCGCGGTAAGGGATCACGCGTGCGGAGAACAACAGCTTGCCGGAGGAATGGGTTTTGCCGCGGTCATGCTCAAAGAACACGCCGGGAGAACGGTGCAGCTGCGAAACGATCACGCGCTCGGTACCGTTGATCACGAACGAGCCAGTATTGGTCATCAACGGGATCTCGCCCATATAGACTTCCTGCTCTTTGACTTCCTTCACTGTCGGCTTGGAAGCTTCCTTGTCCAGAATGGTCAGGCGCACACGCGCACGCAAGGGGGAAGCATAGGTCAGGCCGCGCTGCTGGCACTCGCGCACATCGAACGGCGGCATGCCCAGCTGGTAGCTGACAAAGTCCAGCCGAGCGAATTTGTTGTGGCTTTCGATCGGGAAGATGGAGTTGAAAGCGGCTTGCAGACCATCGTTCTTGCGCTCTTCGGGAGCAGACCAGGCTTGCAGGAAATCGCTATACGACTCCAACTGGGTGGACAGGAGGAAGGGCACCGGCAAAGCGCCTTTGCGTTTTGCAAAACTCTTACGTATGCGTTTTTTTTCGGTGAAAGAGTAGCTCATATAATCTCCACGACAGTTGGACAACTAGGTTTGCGAACTCGCGCCCTGTGGCGCAAGCCTGATGCAATTTTCAAATATCACCCGGACTTTACCGGGAGGCACCTGAAGACAGGGGGTAGAAAGCACTGTTCCGCTCACTAGCCGCTGGCTTCAAGCCGCTTGTTACTGTTTCGCTTTCAGAAGCGGCAAAAGGCTGACGGCGATACCGTCAGCCTTTCACACAACGCAACGCTTACTTGACTTCAGCAGTTGCGCCAGCTTCGATCAGCTGCTTGGCGATCGCATCTGCGTCCGCCTTGCTGATGCCTTCCTTGATGACCTTGGGAGCGCCGTCTACCACGTCCTTGGCTTCTTTCAGGCCCAGACCGGTGATGGCGCGAACCACCTTGATCACGTTAACCTTGGAATCGCCAGCAGCGGTCAGGGTCACAGTGAACTCGGTCTGCTCGGCAGCAGCAGCGCCACCGGCAGCAGCGCCACCGGCAGCAGGAGCAGCCATTGCAGCAGCGGACACGCCGAACTTCTCTTCAACAGCCTTCACCAGGTCGTTCAGTTCCAGCACGGACATGCCGTCCAGTGCTGCCAAAAATGCGTCTTTATCAAATGCCATGTTGTTCTTCCTAATTTGAGTGATTGATTAATTAAGCAGCAGCGCCGGCCTTTTGCTCGGACAGGGCTTTCAAAACGATAGCCATGCTCGTGATCGGCGACTTCATGACGCCCAACAACTGCGCCAACAGCACTTCCTTGCTCGGTACGCTTGCCAATGCAGCAACTGCAGCCGCATCCAGAACCGTGCCGTTGTAAGCGCCGGCCTTGATGACCATCTTGTTGTTCGTCTTGGCAAATTCGTGCACAACCTTCGCGGCAGCGACAGCATCGGAACTGATGCTGTACACCAACGGACCGACCAATGTATCGGCCAGACCTTCGAAAGGAGTGCCCTGAATAGCGCGACGCACCAGTGTGTTCTTCAACACGTGGAAATACACCCCGTTGTTACGTGCATTGGCACGCAGGGTGGTGATTTCGGAGACTGGAATGCCGCGGTACTCTGCCACAACGATGGTCTGAGCCTGCGCCACTTGTGCGCTAACCTCTGCGACCACTGCCTGCTTTTCTTGCAGATTAAGAGCCAAAGTCTTTCTCCATCTTGTTTCGGGTAAACCCGGGTTAATGACCGCGTCCTCAAGTCAGGAGAATCAAACAACCACTCCTGCTCACGGGCACACCATCTGCGTGGGCTGACGAGACCTCCGTCGATTAAGCCTTGGGAAAAACGCCTTCGGCACCTACGGTCTTTGATGCTGCTAGCCACGCCAGCAGTCCAAAGAACAAATGACACCGGGGTTTCCCCCGGCGTCAAATTCAAATCAATTACGCAGCCAGACTTGCCTGCTCAACGCGGATACCGACACCCATGGTGCTGGAGATCGCGACCTTCTTCAGGTAGACACCCTTGGAAGAAGACGGCTTGGCCTTGTTCAGCGCATCGATCAACGCCAGCATGTTTTCCTTCAGCGCTTCGGGCGCGAAGGAAGCACGACCGATGGTGCACTGGATGATACCGTTCTTGTCGGTACGGTATTGAACCTGACCGGCCTTGGCGTTCTTCACTGCGCCTGCAACGTCGGGGGTCACGGTGCCAACCTTGGGGTTAGGCATCAAACCGCGCGGACCGAGGATCTGACCCAACGCACCGACGATACGCATCGCATCCGGAGAAGCGATCACAACGTCGAAATCCATCTTGCCGGCCTTGATGCTTTCAGCCAGATCATCGAAACCGACGATGTCGGCACCTGCAGCCCTGGCTTCTTCAGCCTTGGCGCCCTGTGCGAACACGGCCACACGCATGGTCTTGCCGGTGCCCTTGGGCAGCACGACAGAGCCGCGCACCAGTTGGTCGGACTTCTTGGCGTCGATGCCCAGATTCACCGCCACGTCGATGGACTCGTCGAACTTGGCCTTGGCGGTCTCTTTGACCAGTGCCAGCGCTTCGTCCAAGGAATACAGCTTGTTGCGATCCACTTGAGCTGCGAGCGCTTGATAACGTTTGGAGACTTTTGCCATGATCATTTAACCCCTTCAACTGTGATGCCCATGCTGCGCGCGCTACCAGCGATGGTACGCACTGCCGCATCCAGATCTGCCGCCGTCAGGTCAGGCTGCTTGGTCTTGGCGATGTCTTCAGCCTGTTGACGGGTCAGGTTACCGACCTTGGTAGTGTGCGGCACAGCGCTACCCTTCTGGATACCGGCGGCCTTCTTGATCAGAATGGTCGCAGGAGGTGTCTTCATCACGAAGGTGAAGCTCTTGTCCGCATAGGCAGTGATCACGCAAGGGATCGGCAGACCTGGCTCAACACCTTGAGTCTGCGCATTGAACGCCTTACAGAATTCCATGATGTTCAGGCCGCGCTGACCGAGAGCGGGTCCGATGGGAGGACTTGGATTGGCCTTACCGGCCGGTACTTGCAGCTTGATATAGCCGACGATCTTCTTTGCCACGTTACTACTCCTTTTCAGTGGGTTGAACGCATATCGCTACTACACCGATACGCTCCCCGTTACACAGGCCGGAGATTCCGGCACTCGATCAGGCTTTTTCGACTTGCCCGAAATTCAGTTCGACCGGAGTTGACCGGCCAAAGATGGTGACTGCGACACGCAGCTTGCTCTTGTCGTAATTGACGTCTTCCACCATGCCATTGAAGTCCGCGAACGGACCTTCCTTGACACGTACCGACTCGCCAACCTCGAACAACACCTTAGGACGCGGCTTTTCCACACCGGCCTGCATCTGCTCCATGATGGTGTCGACTTCTTTTTGCGAGATCGGAGAAGGCTTCATGGCGCTACCGCCGAGGAAGCCAGTCACCTTGGGCAGGCTCTTCACCAGATGCCAGGTGTCGTCCGTCATTTCCATCTCAACCAGCATGTAGCCGGGGAAGAATTTGCGTTCGCTGATGCTCTTCTGGCCGGACTTCAGTTCGACCACCTCTTCTACCGGAACCAGCACCTGGCCGAACATATCCTGCATGCCCGTGCGCTCGATGCGCTCCAACAGTGCGCGCTGCACACTCTTCTCGAATTGCGAATAGGTGTGTACTACATACCAACGCTTGGCCATCAATCCCCCCGACCCATCAATTTGTTGACGATCATCAGCAGACTTGCATCTACCGCCCACAGGAACAAAGCCATGACGATGGCAAACAGAATCACCACGCCGGTGGTCTGCATCGTCTCTTTGCGCGTCGGCCATACCACTCGCTTGGCCTCGGCCACAGAGTCACCCGCAAAACCAAAGAAACGCTTGCCCTGCGATGAGGTCCAGAAGACCCCGGCCGCAGCCAATACGCCAAACAGCACCGAAGCGACACGCAGCACTGCCGCAGCATCCCCCAATGCGTAAAAGCCGACCACCCCTGCTGCAATAAGCAGGAAGGCGAGCAGCATCTTGATTTTGTCAGCCATTTACGTCCGTTCTACTTTTTAACTGGCAGGCCAGGAGGGTCTCGAACCCCCAACCCTCGGTTTTGGAGACCGATACTCTACCAATTGAGCTACTGGCCTATTTAAAACCTACAAACGACAACGGCGGAGCGACTGATCGCTCCGCCATCTTCGCAGCTATTACTCGATAACCTTTGCCACCACACCCGCGCCGACAGTACGGCCGCCTTCGCG
>WOZO01000006.1 GCA_011620315.1 Sideroxydans sp.
GGTTTGCTGCTGTCTTTATGATAGTTTTGGTGGGGTAGTCCGACAGGCTGCTAGACCACTTCGCATCCAGCAACCTGTCCTCGCGCTCTTCCGGCACGCGTTGCATGAACGGGCAGTCGTGGCGGTGGATGGTGATGCCTCGGTCGCGGGTGACGTAGCCGACGATGTGGGCGGGGAATTCGGGATGGCAGCACAGGGCGAATTTGTAGGTCAGGCTGCTTTCGCCTTCGATCAGCACACGCTTGGGGGCATGCGGCTGGCCACTGCTGGCTGCGACTTTGCGTTGCGTGGGGACTTCCTTGACGATGGCCAGGCTCACGCGGCGTGGGGTGATGTCGCCGCGGCCTAGCGCGGCGTACATGTCGTCCGGTTTGTTGTAGTGCAGTTGCTGGGCGAGTTTTTCCAGATTGATGTCGTTGACGCCGACGCGATGCAGTTCGCGTTCGAGTAGCGCGCGGCCCTGCGCGATGCTGTCGTCCAGATTCTGTTCCGTGAACCAGTGGCGCACTTTGGCGCGCGCGCGCGAACTCTTCAGGTAGCCGAGTTTGGGGTTGGCCCAGTCGCGGCTGGGGCCGCCTTGTTTGACGGTGAGGATCTCGACGCGCTGGCCGGTCTGCAGTATGTGTTTGAGCGGCACGATGTTGCCGTCCACTTTCGCGCCGCGTGTGCGATGACCGAGGTCGGTGTGCAGCACGTAGGCGAAGTCCACCGGCGTCGCGCCGGTCGGCAGGTCGATCACTTTGCCTTGCGGGGTCAGCACGTACACGCGGTCCTGGATCAGTTCATTGTTGAGCTGTTCCTGCAACTCGCCGCCGTCGGCCAGTTCCGCTTTCCATGCCAGCACCTGTCGCAGCCAGGCCACTTTTTCATCAAGACCGCTCTCGGACTTTTTGTTTTCTTTGTAGCGCCAGTGCGCGGCGACGCCGAGTTCGGAATCGTGATGCATCTGCCGCGTGCGGATCTGCACTTCCACCGACAGGCGGCGCGGGCCGAGCACGGCGGTGTGCAGCGAGCGGTAGCCGTTGGGTTTCGGTTTGGCGATGTAGTCGTCGAACTCTTTCTGGATCGGCAACCACAGTTCGTGCACCAGCGACAGTGCGGCATAGCATTGCTCGATGTCGTCCGCCTCCGCCAAGTTCTCGCGTATGGAACGGTTCGCGTTGGAGGCGGACGGCGGCACTCCCGCCCCGGAGGCTTCGCCACGCCGTGTCGTGCCGCCTACAAGTATGCGCACCGCGCGCACGTCGTACAGCTCCTCGAAGGCCAGATGCTTGCGCTTCATCTTGTTGATGATGCTGTAGATGTGTTTTGGGCGGCCGGTCACCTCGGCATCGATACCCGCATCCGCCAGTTTTTGCTGCAGTTGCGCGACAAGGTCGGTGATGTAGCGCTCGCGATCCACGCGCTTCTCGTCCAGCGATTTGGCGATCTGTTTGTACAGCACCGGTTCCAGATAGCGCGTGGAAAGGTCTTCCAGTTCCCATTTGATCTGCCACACGCCGAGACGGTTGGCCAGCGGCGCGAAGATGCTTTGTGTTTCCTGCGCGACTTGCCGTTGCAGGGCGGCATCCACGCGCGAGAGGTGGCGCAGCGTCTGCGTGCGCTCGGCGAGTTTGATCAGCACCACGCGGATGTCTTCCACCATCGCCAGCAGCATCTTGCGCATGGTTTCGACCTGTTGCGCGGCTTCCTCGGCGCTGGGCTGCGCGCGCACTTCGCTGAACTGGCGCACGTGTTCCATACGCGAGATGCCGTCCACCAGTCCGGCCACGTTCTGACCGAACTTTTCACGCAGCACGAGCTGCGCATCCTTGATGAAGTTCGGTACGGCATGCAGCGCGGTGGCCGCAATGGCTTCTGCATCCAGATTGAGGCCGATCAGGATGGCGGCCGAGCCCAGCGCATGCTGCAACAACGGTGTGCCGGTGATGTCGGTGCTGCCCCGGTAGAGCGGGGCGGCGAATTCGCAGGCTTGCCGGATCAGTTCGATCTCTTGCGGGGCGAAGGTATCGGATAGCGCGGCCATCCAGTGCTGGATGTCGGCGCTGTCGTCTCCGGTGAGCGGCGGGAATTGATGTTGAACTGAAACCATCGGTCGTGTTTAGAGCTGATATTTGTTTTCTGAAAAGAGCCGTAATGCGGCATCCGCCACGTCCGCATCGTAGCTCACGCCGCGATGTTCGCGTATCTCGTTCAGTGCCGAGTCGATACCGAGTCCGGCGCGGTAAGGGCGATGCGATGCCATCGCTTCGATCACATCGGCGACTGCCAGGATGCGCGCGCCGAGGATGATGGCTTCGCCTTGCAGCCCTTGCGGATAGCCGGTGCCGTCCATGCGCTCGTGATGCTGCAACACCATCTCCGCCACCGGCCATTTGAAGTCGATGTCCTTGAGGATGTCGTAACCGGCCTGCGGGTGTGTCTTGATGAAGTCATACTCGATCTCGCTCAGGCGCGCGGGCTTGCTCAGTATCTCCGCCGGGATGGAGATCTTGCCCAGGTCGTGCACCACGCCGGCGAGGTGGATGGCGAATATCTCTTCGTGCGGCAGCTCCATCTCGCCGGCGATGGCGGCGGCAAGATCGGCCACGCGCCGCTGGTGCCCGGCAGTGTACGGGTCGCGCATCTCCACGGTGGCGGCGATGGCTTGCACCGTGTCCTGCAATCCTTGCTGTATCGTTTCCAGAAAATGCTGTTTTTCCCGCAGGGCCTGATCGCGTTCGGCGCGCATGCGCAGATTGCGGATGCCGAATGAAAGGTCTTCGCTCATCTCGGACAGCAGGGCGATCTCGTCTTCCGTGAACGCGTCCGTTGTGTCGGCATACAGTGAAAGCGTGGCGAACGTTGAGCCGTTGTCGTGCAGGGGGAGTGCGATGCTGGCACGGTAACCGTATTGCATGGCCTCGTCCCGCCACGGCGCGAACAGCGGATCGCTGGCGATGTCCTGACAGATGGTGGCCTCGCCGCTGCGCACGGTGACGCCGGACGGCCCGTTGTTCAGCGCGACGTCCTGCCAGCTCGCCAGCAGGGATTCCACATAGCCGGGCTGCACGGCATGCCAGACTTCGGGCTTGATCGAGCGTGCCTCGTCCTGTTGTACATAGCCTACCCAGGCCAGCAGATAGCCGCCTTTCTCCACGACGGCGCGGCACATCGCTTCCAGCAGGGCGCGTTCTTCGCGCGCATGCAGCAGCGTCTTGTTGCCGGCACTCAGTGTCTTGAGCGCGCGGTTGGCATGCTGCAAGGACTGTTCCGCGCTCAATACGCGCAGGAACGGCTCCCGCACACTGCCGACGAACACCGTGCGGTACAGAATGATGTAAGCGATGATCTTGTAAACGTGCCCCAGCAGATTGAACACGTCGGTCACGTCGGAATAGAGTGTGAAACTCAGTTCGCTCAGGACAGTGATCACGGCCACGATGAACAGTCCGGCGGCCTCGCGCGGCTTGCCGGCCAGTGCCTGACGCCAAAACAGGATGGCGGCGATCAGCAGCAGTGCAACGATGAGATATTCTGCGGCGATCTTGAGCGTCGTCAGCCCGGTCTCGGCAATGAAGGTGCGCGGCAGCGCATCCTGATGGAACAGGCCGATCCAGTACACCAGTGCGCTGACGAGGATCGCAATGGTCAGCATCGTGTAGCGGGTGTCCGGACGCGCAAGCGGTTGCCACGGGCGCAATGCGACGGACAGCAAAGCGGCGGCAAAGATAAAGCGCGCCGCCAGCCAGAAGTTGATGGCCTTTTCGGGGCCGGCGGGCGTCACCCAATCGGGCATGCCGGCGAACGACATCATGTGCGCGAAATCGATCAGGCCGACTGCCAGCGAGGCGCAGGCAAGGATGATGATGTTCGCCGCTCGATCCTTGCTGTAGGCGTTCCAAGCGACACCGAACACCAGCATGGAGATGATCAGCGAAGCGGTCTCTATCGGCAGGTGCACGCTCTGGTATTTCGAGATGCCCTCAAATGCATGCTGCGTCGGGGCGAACCAGACCATAAAAAACAAGGCTGCCAGCACCAGCAGCGGCCAGGCCGCTTTGCGCAGGGCAGCTCCGTTATGTGCGAGTGGATTCATCTCCGCTCAGGCGTTACTCACCTGTACCAGTTGTGCCAGTTTGGCTTTGGCTGCGCCGCTGGCGATGGCCTCGGCGGCTTTCGCTATGCCCAGTGCCAGCGTGTCGGAAAGTCCCGCGAGGTAGATGGAAGCACCGGCGTTCAGCAGCACGATGTCCAGCGGTGCGCCCGGCTGGTTGTCCAGCACGTCGAGGATCATGTCGCGCGAGGCTTGCACGCTGTCGGTATGGATGTCGTCCAGCGAGGCGGTGCGCAAACCGAACTGTTCGGGATGGATGGTGTATTCGCTGACGATGCCGTCCTTGAGTTCAGCCACCAGCGTCTCGCCGCTGATGGTGATCTCGTCCAGCCCGTCCGCGCCGTGCACCACCATCACGCGCTTGCTGCCCAGACGCTGCAACACGCGCGCCTGGATGCCGACCAGATCGCGATGAAACACGCCCAGCAGTTGCTGCTTCGCGCCGGCGGGGTTGGTCAGCGGGCCGAGGATGTTGAACAGGGTGCGGATGCCCAGCTCCTTGCGCACCGGTGCAGCATGCTTCATCGCGCTGTGATAGTTGGGCGCGAACATGAAGCCGAAGCCGACTTCGTTGATGCATTTCGCGGTCTGCTCGGGCGTGAGGTTGATGTGGATGCCCAGCGCTTCCAGCACATCTGCGCTGCCGGATTGCGAGGACACGGAACGGCCGCCGTGCTTGGCGATCTTCGCACCTGCCGCCGCTG
>WOZO01000137.1 GCA_011620315.1 Sideroxydans sp.
GCCGCGAAAGATTATTGAAAGCATGGCGCCACTGCGAACGCATGAAGAATACGTTGCGTGCCAGACCGTGCAGCATCAGCCAAGCCATCCAGCCAAACAGCAACAACCCCGCGATCAAAGCGCCCAGTACCGCCAGCCCCAGCTTGACCGACCCGGCATGCCACAAAAACAAAGCCGCCAACACCAGAACTGCAACCCCGTATATCAGCCAACCCCCAACCTCAGGTGCCCCCATCTCGCGGCGCAACACGCGCAATGGCGACACCCTGCGCAACTGCAACAAGGGCAAAAAGGCAAATCCCAGCAACAAGGCGAACCCGCTCACGGTCGCTTGCAGTATCGGCAGCAATCCCGGGGAAGGAAGATTCGCATCGCGCATACTGGCAATGGATTGCACCAGCATCGCTTGCGTGCCATACCCCAGCAGGCTGCCGAACAGCACAGCGACCAAGCCAAGCAGGATGAATTGATTCAGGAACAACCACAGCACCTGCCCCTGCTGCGCTCCCAGACAGCGCATTACCGCACAACCATCCAGATGCCGCAGCACGAAACGCCGTGCCGCCAATGCCATCGCGGCACCGGCCAAGATCGCAGCCGTCAGGGCCGCCAAGCCAAGGAAGCTTTCCGCGCGCTCCAGCGCGGTGCGGATCTCGGGCCGCGCATCGCGCACATCCTCCAGCTTCTCGTTGCCGGACAACTGCGCTTGCAACGCAACCTTCAATGCTGCCACCTGTTTCGTCTCGCCCGCAATCATCAAACGATAGGAAAGTCTGCTGCCTTCCTGCAGCAGACCGGTGGCAGCAAGGTCTCGCTCGTTCATCAGCACGCGCGGCGCGAAACTGGCGAATCCTATGGACTGGTCGATGTCCTTCACAATGCGGGCCGCCACCTTGAAGCGCAGCACACCGATGCCGACCTCGTCGCCCACCTGCATATCCAGCTGACGCAGCAAACGTTCATCCACCCATACCGTACCGCCAGAAGGAACCGCCTGCGCCACATGCAAAGTCCCGTCATCGATCTCGATCTTGCCGCGCAAAGGATAGCCCGCCTCCACCGCCTGCAACTCGCTCAGCAATACTTGCTCACCATGCGACACCATGCTGGGGAATGTCCGGCTCTGCACCACCTGCAAGCCACTCTCAACCGCCAGCTTGCGATAGTCGGGAGAGAACGGGCGAGTGGAAGTGATGCGCAGATCGGCCCCGATCAAACTCTGCGCCTGCTCCTGCAACGCCTGCCGCACACGGTCGGCGAACAGCCCGACGGTGGCCAGGCTGCCGACCGCCAGTACCAGCGCCAACAACAATACGCGCCATTCCCCGGCACGCCAGTCGCGACGCAGGAGGCCGAGAGAGAGGCGGAGGAGATTCATTGCGCCACCTGCCCCGCCGCCAGTCGCAACTGCCGCTTGCAGCGCGCAGCCAGTTTGTCGTCGTGCGTCACCAGTATCAAGGTCGTGCCCTGCGCGCGATTCAGTTCCAGCATCAGGTCGATGACCTGCGCGCCGGTCGCGGCATCCAGATTGCCGGTGGGTTCGTCGGCGAAAAGTATCTTGGGCTGCGAGACGAAAGCGCGGGCGAGTGCCACGCGTTGTTGTTCACCGCCGGAAAGATGCTTGGGCAGATGGTGCGCTCGGGCGGTGAGGCCGACTTGCTGCAATGATTCTTCGGCCCGTTGGCGCGCATCGCTCAGTCCGGCCAGTTCCAGCGGCAGCATCACATTCTCCAGTGCACTCAGCGCGGGCAGCAACTGGAAGGACTGGAACACGAAACCGGCCAGTTCACCGCGCAAACGCGCGCGACCGTCTTCGTCCAATTCAAAGATATCCGTGCCGTTCAAGGACACACTGCCGCTGGTCGGCACGTCCAGCCCGGCCAGCAGACCGAGCAAGGTGGACTTGCCGGAACCGGAAGCCCCAACGATAGCAAGGCTATCGCCCGTTTCCACCGCAAAACTAACGTCTTGCAGGATAGTGAGCGGACTATCGCCGCTTAACACTTGCTTGGTAAGCCCTGCTGCTTGCACAATCGTTGCCATGAACCTCATCCTCAAATTCGTTTTGCCGCTCGCCGCCTTGACGCTGTCCAGCTTCGCGCAGGCCGCCAGCAACATCCTAGTATTCGGCGACAGTTTATCAGCTGGCTACGGCATTGCACGCGAAGCTTCTTGGGCGCATCTGCTACAGCAAGAACTGAAAGCGGACGGACGGCCTTATTCGGTGGTCAATGCCAGCATCAGCGGCGAGACGACTTCCGGCGGCTTGCGCCGCATTGACAAGGCGCTGGCCGAACATCAACCCGCCGTGGTGATCGTCGAACTGGGGGCCAATGACGGACTGCGCGGATTGCCACTGAAGGAGATGGAAAAGAATCTTGACATCATCATCAAGCGTGCAAAAAAGGTACATGCCACTGTATTGCTGCTGGGCATGCAGTTACCGCCGAACTACGGTCCTGCTTACACGGAACAGTTCCGCAACATCTATCCCAAGCTGGCGAAAAAAAACGGCGTCGCCCTGCTGCCCTTCATGCTGGACGGCATCCCGCCCGAGCAGTTCCAGCCGGACAACCTGCATCCGAACGCTACGGCGCAAGCGCGTATCCTGCAAAATGTGATGCACCACCTCAAGCCGCTCCTGAAATGATGACCAACCATCTTATCCACGAGACCAGCCCCTATCTGCTACAGCATGCAGACAATCCGGTGGACTGGCATCCATGGTCGCCAGACGCCCTGCAATTGGCCCGCGAGCATGACAAACCCATCCTGCTCTCCATCGGTTATTCGGCCTGCCACTGGTGCCATGTGATGGCGCACGAATCGTTCGAGGACGATGAGGTCGCAGCCGTGATGAACGAACATTTCATCAACATCAAGGTGGACCGCGAAGAACGTCCCGACCTGGACCAGATTTATCAGAACGCGCATTACTTGCTGGCGCGCCGCAGCGGTGGCTGGCCGCTGACCATGTTCCTGTCGCCCGACGGCACGCCGTTCTACAGCGGCACTTACTTCCCCAAACAAGCGCGTTACGGCCTGCCCGGTTTCCCGCAACTGCTGCTGCAACTCGCGCAAGCCTACAAAGAAAAACGCAGGGAACTCGCCGCGCAGAGCGGGCAACTCATCAACGCCCTCGCCGCATGGCAGCCGCAACCGGCCAGTGATGATGCGCAGCTCGATGCTTCACCCATCGCCAGCGCCGTGCAGCAACTGAAACAGAATTTCGACCGCGTCAACGGCGGTTTCGGCGATGCACCGAAGTTCCTGCATCCGGCCGAGCTCGATCTGCTGTTGCGCCAGGCCAAGGCGCACCAAGATGAAGACGCGCGCCATGTCGCGCTGTTCACGTTGCAACAGATGGCGCTGGGTGGGTTGTACGACCAGCTCGGCGGCGGCTTCTGCCGCTACAGTGTGGATGCCAACTGGGACATCCCGCATTTCGAGAAGATGCTGTACGACAACGGCCTGCTGCTCGGCCTGTATTGCGATGCCTGGCTGAACAGCCGCGACCCGCTGTTCGCGCGTATCGTGGCACAGACGGCAGACTGGGGGATGCGCGAGATGCAATCCCCCGCCTCCCCTCTCCCCAACCCTCTGATGAAACAACTAGCCAATCGACTAAGTCCGCAAGCGGACAAGTCGCTGGTTATCCCGCAAGCGGGAGAGGGAGCGAACGATTCGCTACGCGAAATGAATAATCCCTGCGGCTATTACGCCTCGCTGGATGCCGACTCGGAACACGAGGAAGGCAAGTTCTATGTGTGGCAGCGCAACGACATCCGCGCCCTGCTGAGCGAAGACGAATACGCCGTCGTCAAACCCTACTATGGCCTGGACAGCACGCCCAACTTCGAGAACCACGCCTGGAACCTGCGCGTGAGCCGATCACTGAGCGAGATCGCGCAGTCGCTGCAACTCGACCAGCAGCAGGCGACCACGCTGCTCGCGTCGGCACAGGCCAAGCTGTTCGCCGCACGCGAACAACGTGTCCGCCCCGGTCGCGACGAAAAAATACTCGGCAGCTGGAACGGGCTGATGATCGCCGGCATGGCGAAGGCGGCGCGCGTGTTCGGACGCGATGACTGGCAAACCTCCGCGCAGCGCGCCATGGATTTTGTGCGCGACACCTTGTGGCTGGACGGCAAGCTGTACGCCACGCACAAGGACGGCAAGACGCATCTGAACGCCTATCTGGACGACCATGCTTTCCTGCTGGATGCCGCGCTGGAATTGATGCAAACAGAATTTCGCGCGACGGACATGCAATTTGCGGTGCAACTCGCGGATGCCTTATTGGCACGCTTCGAGGATGCAGAGCACGGCGGCTTCTACTTCACCAGCCACGACCACGAAGCGCTGATACAGCGCAACAAGAGCGGACAGGACAACGCCACGCCTGTCGGCAACGGCATTGCCGCACAAGCCCTGTTGCGGCTCGCCGAATTGACTGGCGACACGCGCTATCGCGATGCTGCAGAACGCTGCCTGAAACTTTTCTATCCGCTGATGCAACAAGCCGCCAGCCAGTGTTGCAGCCTGAACACCGCTCTGGGCGAACTGCTGCAGCCGCCTTCCTTGCTGGTGTTATGTGGCGACAAAAAGGAAACAGCCGCCTGGCGGGCGGCTGTCTCTGACAACTACGAACCTGAGTTGATGGTGATCGCGCTGCGCGGCGATGAACGGGGTTTACCTGAAGTGCTGGCGAAACCCAAACAGGCATCGACCAGCGCCTGGCTGTGTCGCGGCACGCAGTGCCTGCCGCCGATCACCAATCTGGA
>WOZO01000046.1 GCA_011620315.1 Sideroxydans sp.
CGATGGCATCCAGCACCTTGTGCTTGACGAACTCATCGTCATAACGAAGACCATCCGGATTGATCACACGGTACTCGTCTATCACGATGGCATTGTCCAGATTGCCGCCCAATGCCAAGCCCTGCGCACGCATGCTCTCCACATCCTGCATGAAACCGAAGGTGCGTGCGCGGCTGACTTCCTTTGTATAAGAATGCTCGCCCAGATCGACCACCACGTTCTGCTTGGTATTGGCGAATACCGGATGGGCGAAATTGATGGTAAAACTCAGCTTGTAACCGTTGAACGGCTCGAAACGTACCCACTTGTCCCCATCCTTCACTTCAACAGTCTTCTTGATACGGATGAATTTCTTGGCTGCATCCTGCTCAACAATCCCGGCCGACTGCAGCAAAAATATAAACGTGCCCGCACTGCCGTCCATGATGGGCAACTCGGGGCTGGTCAGCTCGACGACAGCGTTATCGATACCCAAGCCGGCCAAAGCCGACATCAAGTGTTCGACCGTCGCCACGCGCGCGCCTTTCGCCTCCAGACAGGTAGACAGGCGCGTGTCATGCACCGCATATGCTTCGGCGCGGATGTCCGATGACTGCGGCAGATCCACGCGACGGAACACGATGCCGCTGTCGACGGCTGCGGGACGCAAAGTCAGATAGACCTTCTCGCCCGTATGCAGACCGACACCGGTCGCCTCGACCACCGTCTTTAATGTGCGTTGTTTGACCATTGCTGTTTTCCCGACTGAATCGCTGGCAAGTTTAGCACAGGCCGCAACAACAGCCCGCCCCGCTCCCCAGGCGATCACGCTTGCTCAGTCCGCCTGTTTGCGCAGGAACGACGGAATATCCAGCGTCTCCACACCGGACTGCTTCATCGCTTCCACCGCCTCGCGATGACGTCCGCTGCGCATCACTGCCGGCATGTCCAGCTCGCTGAAATCGACCATGGGCGCATCATGCGTACCGGTGCGCAACTGGGCTTGCGGCACCAGCACCGGACGAGCCTGCGGCTTGCGCACTTCACCCAGCCCGGTTGCCACGATGGTCACGCGCAACTCGTCGCCCATGTTCTCGTCGAACACGGAACCGACGATCACGGTCGCCTCGGAAGCCGCAAACTGGAAGCAGTTCATCACTTCATGGAACTCCTCCAGCGTGATCTCGCTGCTGGAAGTCACGTTGACCAGCACACCGCGCGCACCGGTCAGGTCCACATCCTCCAGCAGCGGGCTGGCGATCGCCTGCTCTGCCGCACGCTGCGCACGGTTTTCACCGGACGCCACGGCAGATCCCATCATCGCCATACCGTTCTCGGACATCACGGTGCAGACGTCGGCAAAGTCCACGTTGATCATGCCCGGCACATTGATGACTTCCGCGATGCCGGCCACCGCGCCATGCAGCACTCCGTTGGACGCCTTGTAGGCTGTCGGCATGGTCGTCTTGCCGCCGAGCACTTCCATCAGCTTGGCATTCGGCACGATGATCAGCGAATCGACATAGGCCGCCAATTCCTCGATACCCTGCTGCGCGATCAGCATGCGCTTGCCCTCGAACACGAACGGCTTGGTCACCACCGCCACCGTCAGGATGCCCATCTCCTTGGCCACCTGCGCCACGATAGGTGCCGCGCCGGTGCCGGTGCCGCCGCCCATGCCGGCGGTGATGAACACCATGTTCGCGCCGCTGATGATCTCGGCGATGCGCTCGCGGTCCTCTTCCGCAGCGGCCTGCCCGACCCCCGGCTTGGCACCCGCGCCCAGCCCCTTGGTCAATGCGGAACCGATCTGCAACTGCACGCGCGCCTTGCTGCGTTTCAATGCCTGCGCATCGGTGTTGATGGTAATGAACTCGACCCCTTGCACACCCTGTTCGATCATGTGATCGACCGCATTGCCGCCGCAGCCGCCCACGCCCACCACCTTGATCACCGCGCCTTGCGGTTGTGCATCCAACAGTTCGAAAGCCATCATTTTTCTCCTTAAAGTTGATAACGAATATTTATTACAAAACCGACCATTCCCACAGCACGCCTACTGCTAAAAATTCCCCTTGAACCAATCCTTCATCTTTTCCAGCACATCCTTGAACGAACCCGTCCCCACTCTGGACACTTCCTCGCGCTGGTGGCACTCCAGTCCGTACACCAGCAGGCCGACACCGGTCGCATAACGCGGCGTCTTCACTACAGCCGACAAGCCGCCTATGTTGCGCGGCAATCCCAGCCGCACCGGCAGATGGAATATCTCCTCGCCCAACTCGACCATGCCGTCCATGGCGGCGCTGCCGCCGGTAATGACGATGCCGGAGGACAGCAGGTCCTCGAAACCGCTGCGGCGAATCTCCGTCTGCACCAGCGAATACAGCTCCTCGACGCGCGGCTCGATCACTTCCGCCAGCGTCTGGCGCGACAGCATGCGCGCACTGCGCTCGCCCACACCCGGCACTTCGATCAGCGCATCGTTCGCCAGCTGGCGCAAGGCGCAGCCGTATTTGATCTTGATGTCCTCGGCGTCCTTGGTCGGCGTGCGCAGGGCCATCGCGATATCGTTGGTGATCTGGTCGCCCGCGATGGGGATCACCGCCGTATGGCGGATCGCGCCGCCGGTGAAGATCGCCACATCGGTCGTGCCGCCGCCGATATCCACCAGACACACACCCAGTTCGCGCTCGTCGTCGGCCAGCACCGCTTTGCTCGACGCCAGCGGTTGCAAAATCATGTCTTCCACTTCCAAGCCGCAACGGTGGATGCACTTGAGGATGTTTTGCACCGCCGACACCGCGCCGGTCACGATGTGAATCTCCACTTCCAGACGCAGGCCGCTCATGCCCAGCGGCTTCTTGATCCCGCCCTGCCCGTCGATGCTGAATTCCTGCTCCAGGATGTGCAGGATCTGCTGGTCGCCCGGCAGGCTGATGGAACTGGCCGTCTCGATGGCGCGCAGAACATCGGTGTGCGCCACTTCCTTGTCCTTGATCTTGATCATGCCGTGCGCGTTCGAGCTGCGGATGTGGCCGCCCGCGATGCCGGTGTAGACTTGGCGTATCTTGCAGTCTGCCATCAGTTCCGCCTCCTGCAGCGCCTGCTGGATCGCGCCCACCGTGGCATCGATGTTCACCACCATGCCTTTTTTCATGCCGGACGATTGATGCATGCCCGCGCCGATCACCTCCAGCGTGCCTTCCGCCGTCACCTCGGCCACGATGCACGCAATCTTCGACGTACCGATGTCCAGACCCACGACCAGATTCTTGCTTTCTTTGCTCATCACCTTCTCCTGACAACCCTATGCCGCGCCAAGCGGCTGCACCGCCGATACGTTACTGACGAAGTCAGCCGTTTGCGGGAGGCGGTGCAATGCAGTCGCTCCCGCACTCATCGGCTCCGCCGCACCGTGTCGCGACTGCACCGCGAATCCATTGCGATAGCGCAGATCGATACGGCGCGCATTCGGCACGCGCACCGCCACGCTGTACGGAAATACTTTGACGAAACGCGCCAGTCGTTCGCGCATCGCTTCGCGCCCCAGCGCCAGCTCCATGCCATCGTCCAGCTTCACCTGCCAGCTCATGCGCGGCGACAGATCCAATTGCGCGATATGCCGTTGCATGGGCAGCAATTCCTGCTCCAGTTCGCTATACATGCGCGCCACCACCAGCGAGTTCTCCTGTTCGCCGGAGAACTCGGGCAACGCTTCATCGCTCTTCGCCTCGAACAACTCACCATAGGTATTCACCAGTGCAGTCTTGTTCCAGCGCGCCAGCGCGATGTGCTCCTCGATCACCACCTCCAGTTGCCAAGGGAATTTGCGGCGCACACTTACCGAACGCACCCAGGGCAGTTGCTGAAATGCCGCGCGCGCATCGACCAGATCGACGGTAAAGAAATTGCCGCGCACCTGCTCGCGCACCACTTCCTCCAGTTGCGCAACATCCACGCGTTGCGGATTTTCCGTCAGCACCACCGCCTGCAAGGAAAACGCCGGCAACTGCGCCACGTAGCGCAACAGGCCGTACACCATCAGCAGTACGCTGAAGCCGAACAGCACATTGGAGATACCGCGCAGCAGATGAGCGTTATCCCACATACCCTCTCCTCAATCTTCTCCTCAATCCTCTCCCGGGAGGAGAGGAAACAAACGAAATGAATCTATTTCGCATTTCCCGCGCCCTCCAGGATCTGCAGCACCAGCTGGTCGAATCCGATGCCTGCCTGACGCGCCGCCATCGGCACCAGACTGTGATCGGTCATACCTGGCGCGGTGTTCGCTTCCAGCAGATACATCTTGCCGTCCTCGCCGCGCAGAAAGTCCACGCGCCCCCAGCCCTGCCCGCCGATCAACTGGAATCCCAGTTGCGCCATGTGTTGCATCCCGGCTTCCTGCTCGGCATCCAATCCACATGGGCACAGATAACGTGTGTCGTCGCGCAGATATTTCGCCTCGTAGTCGTAGAACTCGTTCGCCGGTTCAATTTTGATCGCCGGCAAAGCTTTGCCGTTCAGAATCGCCACCGTGTACTCGCCGCCGCCCATGAAACTTTCGGCGATCACCACCTTGTCGTGCTGCGCGGCTTCCGCATACGCTGCAGGCAGGTCTTCCACTTTTTTGACCTTGATCACGCCGACACTGGAACCTTCGCTGGCCGGCTTCATGAACAATGGCAGATCCAGATGCTCCGCCACCGCATCCCAGTCGCTCGGCGCGGTCAGCGCTTCGTATTCGGGGATCGGCAATCCGGCTGCCTGCCAGATCAGCTTGGTACGCCACTTGTCCATACCGATGGCCGACGCCATCACACCGCTGCCGGTGTAGGGGATGCCCATCAGTTCCAGCGCGCCCTGCACCGTGCCGTCTTCACCAAAACGGCCGTGCAACATCATGAACACGCGGTCGAATTTCTCCGTCTTCAATGCCGACAACTCGCGCTCGGCCGGATCGAACGCGTGCGCATCCACACCGCTGCGCAGCAAAGCGGCCAACACCGCCGCGCCGCTCTTCAGCGACACTTCGCGCTCCGCCGAACGCCCGCCGAACAACACCGCCACTTTTCCGAATTTATTCACTTAACTTTCTCTCCAACGATCTTCACTTCCGGATGCAGGTTGATGCCTGTCTGCTTCCGCACCGTCGCCTGC
Source organism: Sideroxydans sp. (assembly GCA_011620315.1). Lineage (GTDB taxonomy): Bacteria > Pseudomonadota > Gammaproteobacteria > Burkholderiales > Gallionellaceae > Sideroxyarcus. The sequence goes on from WOZO01000046.1 coordinate 5,140, forward strand.
ACTTCACCAATCAATTCTTCGATGTCTGCCGCTGTCGCACCGCCTGCGTTGACGATGAAGTTCGCATGTTTCTCCGACACCTGCGCACCGCCGACACGCTTGCCCTTCAGCCCGCAGCCTTCGATCAGCTTCGCCGCATGCTCGCCCTGCGGATTGCGGAACACAGAACCCGCATTGGGCATCTGCAATGGCTGGCTGGCACTGCGCTTTTCCATCAGCGCTTTGATGGCCTGCTTGGCTGCCGCCACGTCCCCCCCGCCGAAGCGCAGCCAGGCACCGACGAAGAACTCTTCGCCACGCTGTTTCAATGCGACGTGGCGATAACCGATGTCATATTCCTGCGGCGTGCGTTCCAGCAACTCGCCGCTGCGCGTCAGCACCTGCACACGCTGCACGGCACCCCAGGTCTCGTTGCCGTAGCAACCGGCGTTCATCGCCAGCATGCCGCCCAGCGTGCCGGGGATACCGACAAAAAATTCCGCGCCGCACAAGTTGTTGCCCGCCGCAAAGCGCGCCAACTTCGCGCCCGGTACACCCGCCTGCGCATAGATCATTCCGTCTTCCATGCGCAGCTCGGTGAGCGCACCCACCATCAGCAGCACCGTGCCGCGATAACCGCCGTCGCGCACCAGCAGATTGCTGCCCAGTCCGGCCGCCAGCAGCGGTTCGTCCGCAGGTACCTGCTGCATGAATGCCTGCAGGTCGGGCAGATCGGCCGGCTGGTATACGCGTTGCGCGACACCGCCCGCGCGCCAACTCACGTGGCGCGACATCGGTTCGCCGTGGAGCATCTCTCCACGCAGGCCGGATGTATCGAAATGTGTCGGCCCGCTCATGTACATCGTGATGTCAGTTGCGTCACTTTGTTCGGCACGCCGCCAATGGAACCTGCCCCCATGGTCAGCACCACATCGCCGTCTTTCGCCATCTGCATGATGGTCTGCGGCATGTCGTTGATGTCTTCCACAAACACGGCATTGGTCTGCCCGGACACACGCAAGGCATGCATCAATGCCCGGCCGTCCGCGGCAACGATTGGTGCCTCGCCCGCCGCATAGATGTCCGCCAGCGCCAGCGCATCCACCCCGCTCAACACCTTCACGAAATCCTCGAACAGGTCGCGCGTGCGCGTGTAGCGATGGGGCTGGAACGCCAGCAGCAGACGCTTGCCAGGGAATGCACCGCGCACCGCGGCGATGGTCGCTTTCATCTCCACCGGGTGGTGGCCGTAGTCGTCGATCAGTGTGAAGCTGCCGCCGGCCGGCAAAACGACTTCGCCATAACGCTGCATGCGGCGTCCCACGCCCTGGAACTCGGCCAGCGCATCGGCGATGGCTTGCGGCGCGACACCCACCTCCAGGCCGATGGCGATCGCGGCCAGCGCGTTCAGCACGTTGTGTTCGCCCGCCAGATTGAGCGTGATGTCCAGATCCAAAGGCTTGCCTTCGAACAGACATTTCTCGTCATGGCGGCACTGCGCGGTGAAACGCATCTTGCCGCTCTCGTGGCGCACATTCACCGCGCGTATGTGCGCGTCTTCGCCCAGGCCGTAGGTGGTCACCGGTTTGCTGATGCGCGGCAGGATGTCGCGCACGTTCGGATCATCCGAGCACAGCATGGCGCGACCGTAGAACGGCAGGCGCTCGATGAAGTCGATGAAGGCCTGCTTCAATTTGTTGAAGTCGTGGCCGTAGGTTTCCATGTGATCGGCATCGATGTTGGTGACCGCCGCGATGATCGGCGTCAGATGCAGGAAGGAGGCATCCGACTCGTCCGCTTCGGCCACGATGTATTCACCGGTCCCCAAACGCGCGTTCGCGCCGCTGCTGTTCAGGCGTCCGCCGATGACGAAAGTCGGATCGAAGCCACCCTTGGCCAGCACGCTGGTCACCAGCGAGGTGGTGGTGGTCTTGCCGTGCGTGCCGGCGATGGCGATACCCTGACGCAAACGCATCAGCTCCGCCAGCATCACCGCGCGCGGCACGATGGGGATGTGCTGCTCGCGGGCCGCGACCACTTCCGGATTATCCGCCTTCACTGCGGTGGACGTCACCACGGCATCCGCATCGCGCAGGTTCTTTGCATCGTGTCCTTGCGTGATCTGTGCACCGAGATCGCGCAAACGCATGATGACCGTGCTGTCCGCGATATCGGAACCGCTCACCTTGAAACCCAAGTTGAGCATCACCTCGGCGATACCGTTCATGCCGGAACCGCCGATACCTACGAAGTGGATGTTTTTGATTTTATGTTTCATCGCAATTTACCCCGCTAGCGCAACGCAAACTTGCGCAACGTGTTGTGTCGCATCCGGTTTAGCCAGACTGCGCGCAGCCTGTGCCATCGCCAGCAGTTTTTCTCTATCAAATTCGCGCAACAGTTGCGCCAGCTTGTCGGCACTCATTTCTTTTTGCGGCAACAGGATCGCCGCGCCGTGCTCGCTCAGAAAGCGTGCGTTATGCGTCTGATGGTCGTCCACGGCGAACGGGAACGGCACCAGCACACTGGCCGCGCCCGCTGCCGCCAGCTCGGCTACCGTCAGCGCGCCCGCGCGGCAGATCACCACATCGGCCTGTGCATACTGCTGCGCCATGTCGTCCAGAAAAGCGCGCACATCGGCCTGTACACCGGCCTGCGCGTACAACTGCTGCACCGCTTCGAAATGCTTCTTGCCGACCTGGTGGATGACCTGCGGACGCACCGCCTCGTCCAGCATCGCCAGCGCTTTGGGCAGCGCTTCGTTCAATGCCTGCGCGCCCAGACTGCCGCCCACCACCAGCACGTTCAGCTTGCCGCTGCGTTGTGCGAAGCGCGTCTGGGGTTCGGCCACTGCGGCGATGTCGGCACGCACCGGATTGCCGCTCCACTGCGTACCCTCCAGCACATCCGGGAAACCGCTCAGCACGCGCGACGCCAGCTTGGCCAGCACCTTGTTGCTCATGCCGGCGATGGAATTCTGTTCGTGTATCACCAGCGGGCGGCGCAGGAATGCCGCCATCAGCCCGCCCGGCATGGTGATGTAGCCGCCCATGCCCAGCACCACATCGGGCCGGTGACGCAGGATCGCCGCCGCGCTCTGTCCCAGTGCACGCAACAAGGTGAACGGCAGCGTCAGCAGACGCAGCAAACCTTTGCCGCGCACGCCGCTGAAATTCACCCAGACCATCGGGTAGCCATGTTTGGGTACCAGTTCCGCTTCCATGCTGTGCGGCGCTCCCAGCCAGACCACGTTCCAGTCCCGCGCGCGCAAGGCATCGGCCACTGCCAAGCCCGGGTAGATGTGCCCGCCGGTGCCGCCAGCCATGATCAGAATGGTGCGGCTCATAGTTTCACCTCAAAACCATTTGTCCACGAAATACACGAAAGCACACGAACAAACCCACTGACCGCGTGTGTCTCTTTTCGTGCTTTTGCGAGCTTTCGCCTTGCGGCGAAATGTCTGCTGACCCCACTTCGTGTATTTCGTGGACAGTTTGTTTTTTTCATATCGGCAACCCTCTTGCCACTCGCCGATTTTGGCTACGACCGCCCCGCTGGGGCTTAACTTGCTGTCGCAAGTTAGCCTTCGCCGAAACAGAAGGGTTGATAACGAGTCGCGTCATATCGGCAGCCCTCGTGCAACCCTTCTGTTTTCATAGTCGATCCTGAGCAGCACAGCGACCGCCACCATATTCACCACTACACCGCTGCCGCCGAAGCTCATGAATGGCAGGGTCAAGCCTTTGGTCGGCAGCACGCCCATGTTCACGCCGATGTTGATCATCGCCTGCACGCCCAGCCACACGGCGATGCCCTGCGCCACCAATGCGGCATACAAACGATCCGACATGGCAGCCTGGCGGCCGATGGCGAAGGCACGCACGATCAGCCAGCCGAACAGCAGCAGCACGGCGGCCACGCCGAACAGGCCCAACTCTTCAGCGATCACCGCCAGCAGAAAGTCGGTATGCGCTTCCGGCAGATAGAACAATTTCTCCACGCTGCCGCCCAGGCCGACACCCAGCCACTCGCCGCGCCCGAAGGCGATCAGCGCATGGCTCAACTGGTAGCCCTTGCCGTAGGGGTCGGACCAGGGATCAAGGAAACCCAGCACGCGTTGCATGCGATATTCGGATGAGAAGATCAGTGCGGCGAAGGCCAGCGGCAGCGCGATAGACAACGCGCCGAATATCTTCAGATTGAAACCGCCCAGCCACAGCATGCCCATGGCGATGGCGCAGATCACCACGAACGCCCCCATATCAGGCTCCAGCAGCAGCAGTGCGCCGACCAGTGCCATCACCGCGAACATCGGCACAAAGGACTGCACGAAGCGGTGGCGCACCGCGCCTTTGCGCACCGCATAATCAGCCGCGTACAGCACGGCGAACAGCTTCATCAGTTCCGAAGGCTGCACGTTGAACACAACCAGCGAGATCCAGCGGCGGCTGCCGTTCACCGATTTCCCGATACCCGGGATCAGCACCAGCACCAACAACAACACGCCGATCATGAACAGCACCTGCGCATATTTCTGCCAGGTCTGTGTCGGCACCTGAAAGGCGATCACGGCGGCTACCAGGCCGATGACCATGAACATGCCGTGCCGCACCAGATAGTAGGTTGCCTGATGACCGGTGTAACGCCCGGCTTCGGCGGTGGCGATGGAGGCGGAGTAGACCATCACCAGCCCCAATGCGAGCAGCGCCGTGATCAACCAGGTCAGCACGGTGTCGTATTCGGCCATGGCGCGGCGCGGGGCGTGCAGTGCGGTGTTCAGCATGTCGCCTCCGCTTGCAGTTTCTGTACCGCCGCGATAAATGCTTGCGCGCGGTGCAGGTAGTTGCGGTACATATCGAAGCTGGCGCAGGCCGGCGACATCAGCACCGCATCGCCGCGCTGCGCATTGTCAGTCGCGATGCGCACCGCTTCTTCCATGTCGCGCGCGTTCAACACCGGTTTAGCACAGCCGGATATGGCGGCGGCGATCAGCGGCGCATCGCGGCCGATCAGCACCACGGCGCGCGCATGCTTTTCCACCGCCGCTTTCAAGGGAAAAAAATCCTGTCCTTTGCCGTCGCCGCCCAGGATCACGACGGCCTGTTTGCCCAGGCCGTTCAACGCCGCTTCGGTCGCGCCGACGTTGGTGCCTTTGGAATCGTCGTAGTAGGTGATGCCGTTCACTTGCGCCACTTCTTCCACGCGGTGCGGCAATCCCCTGAAGGCGCGCAATGCCGCGACCAGCGGCGGCAGGGGCAGATCGACTGCGCGGCACAGTGCCAGCGCCGCCAATGCGTTCGCCACGTTGTGCAGACCGGCCACTGGCAATTCGTCGGCACGCATCACCTTCTGCGCGCCCTGCATCAACCAGGTGACGGCACCTTCCTTGCCTATGCCCCAATCCTGCTCGCTGCCCGGCGGGGTCAAGCCAAAAGTCACCTGTTTACGTCCGGCCAGCCCCATCGCCGCACTGCGCGCATCGTCGCGATTGAGCACCTGCACACCGTTGCCGCTGAACACGCGCGTCTTCGCGGCAGCGTACAGGTCCATATCGTTCGCGTAGCGGTCCAGATGGTCTTCGCTCACGTTGAGCACCACCGCCGCATCGGCATCCAGCGTATGCGTTGTCTCCAGCTGAAAGCTGGACAGCTCCAGCACCCAGGCTTGCGGCTGGTGTCCACCACGCTCGCGCAAGGCATCCAGCACGGCCGGCGAGATGTTGCCCGCCACTTGCGCATCCACGCCGGCGGCGGCACACATCGCGCCGACCATGCTGCTGGTGGTGGTCTTGCCGTTGGCGCCGGTGATGGCGATGACTTTCGGTTTCGGCTGCGCATCGGCGATCTGTTGTGCCAGCAATTCGATGTCACCCTCGACCGGGATACCGCGCGCAAGCGCGCGCTGCACGAACGGTTCGAACATCGGCACACCGGGGCTGATCGCGATGCGCTCTATGCCTTGCAGCAACGCGTCGTCAAACGTGCCGCAATGCAGCTCGGCTTGCGGCATCTCGCTACGCAGCACTTCAACGCCCGGCGGTGTATCGCGACTGTCGGCCACACGCAGCCGCGCGCCCTGCGCGTGCAGAAAACGCGCAAGCGACAACCCGGTCTCACCGAGACCGAGTATCAGCACCGATTTGTCGCGCAAAGTTGTCATCTCAGTTTCAGGGTCGACAGTCCGACGAGTACCAGCAGCATGGTGATGATCCAAAAGCGGACGACCACTTGAGTCTCCTTCCAGCCCTTCTGTTCGAAGTGATGGTGCAGCGGCGCCATCAGCAATATGCGCTGCCCTGTGCCATATCTTTTCTTGGTGTACTTGAACCAGGACACCTGCAACATCACCGACACCGCTTCCACCACGAACACGCCACCCATGATGAACAGCACCAGTTCCTGGCGGATGATCACCGCCACCGCGCCCAGTGCCGCGCCCAGCGCCAGCGCGCCGACGTCGCCCATGAACACTTCCGCCGGATAGGCGTTGAACCACAGAAAAGCCAGACCTGCGCCGGAGATGGCCGCGCAGAACACGGCCAGTTCGCCCGCGCCGGGGATGGCGGGTTCGCCCAGATATTTGGAGAATTCAGCGTGACCGGCCACATAGGCAAATATCGCCAGCGCCGCCGCCACCATCACGGTGGGCATGATGGCGAGGCCGTCCAGGCCGTCGGTCAGATTGACCGCGTTGCTGCTGCCGACGATGACCAGATATACCAGCACGATGAAGCTCACCATGCCGAGCGGGATGGCGAAGTGTTTGAAGAACGGCACGATGACTTCGGTGTGCTGCGGCAAGGTGGCATGCGTCCACAGATAGATGCCGACCGCCAGCGCGATCAGCGACTGCCAGAACATCTTGGCGCGCGCCGACAGTCCGTCCGGATTGCGGTTCACCACTTTGCGATAATCGTCCACCCAGCCGACGGCCCCGACGCCCAGCGTGGTCAGCAACACCACCCACACGTAGGCGTTGTGCAGATCGCCCCACAGCAAAGTGGTGATGGCGACCGACATCAGGATCAGCGCGCCGCCCATGGTCGGCGTGCCCGCTTTCACCAGATGCGTCTGCGGGCCGTCGCTGCGCACCGCCTGGCCGATCTTCATCGCGGTCAGTTTGCGGATCATCCACGGCCCCAGCATGAAGGAGATGATCAATGCGGTCATCGCCGCCATCACCGCGCGCAGCGTGATGTAGTTGAACACACTGAAAGTGCGAACGTCCTGGGATAGCCATTGGGCTAATGCGAGCAGCATATTTCCTCCTGTTGCAACGCGCAGGCCTGCACCACGCGTTCCATTTTCATGAAGCGCGAGCCCTTCACCAGCACCGTGGTCCGCGCATCCAGTTCTTGCTTGAGTACCGCCAGCAAACCTTCCACATCCGCGAAGTGCGTTGCGCCGTTCCCGAATTCGGCCACGGCTTGCGCGCTGAGCGTGCCCAGCGCAAACAGCTTTTCGATGCCCAGTTCGCGCGCGGCGATGCCGATCTCGCGATGGAACTGCGCCGCATCCGCGCCCAGCTCACCCATGTCGCCGAGCACGAAGATGCGCTTGCCGTCGGCCTGCGCCAGCACTTCCAGCGCGGCATGCATGGAAGCGGGATTGGCGTTGTAGGTATCGTCGATCAAGGTCGCGCCGTCCCGCGCCTGCTTGCGTTGCAAACGCCCGGCCACGCCGCCAAATCCTTCCAGTGCACGGGCTACGGTTGCCGGCGGCACGTGCACGGCCAGTGCAGCCGTCGCGGCAGCCAGCGCGTTGCGCGCATTGTGTTCGCCCGGCACCTGCAGCACGACGCGCAGTTCACCCGCTGGAGTGAACGCACGCAGCTCTCCGCCAAAACCCTGCGCCTGCCACTCGCCTTTCACTGCGGCGGTATGTTCCAGCGCGAAGTCGAACACGCGATGCTTGTCCGCCAACGTGCGCCACAGTCCGGCGTGCGCATCGTCGGCATTGATGACTGCGGTGCCGTTGCTTTTCAGGCCCGCAAATATCTCGCCCTTGGCGCGCGCCACACCTTCCACCGAACCCAGACCCTGCAGATGCGCGCCGCTGGCGTTGTTGACCAGCGCCACATCCGGCTGCGCGAGATGCGTGAGATATTCGATCTCGCCGGGATGGTTCATGCCCATCTCAATCACGGCATAACGATGCTGCGCGCGCAGCTTGAGCAGCGTGAACGGCGTGCCGATGTCGTTGTTGAAATTGCCGCGTGTCGCCAGCACGGCGTCCTCGCCTGCGTGCGCAGCGAGAATCGCGGCCAGCATCTCCTTGACCGTGGTCTTGCCGTTGCTGCCGGTGATGGCGAGCAAAGGAATGTCGAACTGTTTGCGCCAGTGCGCGGCCAATTTACCCAGCGCGATACGCGTGTCCTCCACATATAGGATTGAGGATTTAGGATTTAGGATTTGGGCAAGCTCCGTCCGGCTTGATGCATTCACCACGGCGGCCACCGCACCGGCTGCCAGTGCTTGAGCAACGTACTGCGCACCGTCAAAGCGCTCGCCCTTGAGCGCGACGAATAAGTCGCCCCGCGCGATGTTGCGCGTGTCCGTGGAGACCGCCGCAAAGCGCACATCGTCACCCGCCATGCGGGCATGCAATGCGGCTGCGGCTTGAGAGAGCAGCATCATGACCAGCGCTCCTCGGGCTTCCACATGCTCAGCGCGCGCTGTGCCAACTCGCTGTCCGAGAAAGGATGGCGCACGCCGGCAATCTCCTGATAATCCTCGTGCCCCTTGCCGGCGATCAGCACGGTGTCATTGATGCGCGCCTTGTTAATAGCCAGCGCGATGGCGCGGGCGCGATCCTCTATTGCCTGGCTTTCACACTGCATGCAGGCACGAATCTCTTCGATGATCGAAAGCGGGTCTTCGCTGCGCGGATTGTCGCTGGTGACGATGCGCACATCCGCGAACCGTTCGGCGACCATGCCCATCATCGGACGTTTGCCGCGATCACGGTCACCGCCGCAGCCGAACACGCAGATCACGCGCCCGCCGGCGGGTTGCGTCGCCTTGCGCAGTGTCTGCAGCACATTCTCGAGTGCGTTCGGTGTGTGCGCGTAATCCACCACCACCGTCGGCACGTCTTTGCCGCCCAATGTCTGCATGCGTCCGGCGACCGCTTTCTGCAACCCCAGTTCGCGCACGGCGTCCTCGATCTCCACTTCGCTCGCCAGCAGCACCGCCAGCGCGCCGAGCAGATTGGAGGCATTGAAATTGCCGATCAGACGGCTGTTCATATCCGCCGCGCCCCAGCTGCTGCGCAGCGCCAATGACATGCCATGCATGTCCGCGCGCACCACTTTGCCGTGCACCATGCGGATACCGAGACGGCCGGCACGCTGCAGCGCCTCGTCACTCAGGCCGAAACCGACCACTTCCGCCGCACCGTCGCGCAGCGAGGCGGCCAGCTCGCCACCGAACGCATCGTCCAGATTGACCACGGCGAACTTGAGTCCGCTCCAGTCGAACAACTTGCGCTTGGCGGCGGCGTAATGCTGCATGTCACCGTGATAATCGAGATGGTCGCGTGTCAGGTTGGTGAACAGCGCCACATCGAACTGCATGCCGTTGACGCGGCCTTGCGTGAGCGCATGCGACGAGACTTCCATCACCGCAGCCTGCGCCCCGTGCCGGATGCCGTCGGCCAATAACGCATGCAAATGCAGCACATCCGGCGTGGTGTTCACGCTCGCCTGCAGGGCATCCGGGAAACCGTTGCCCAGCGTGCCAATCACCAGACTCTTGCTGCCCAATGCGGAGAAACTGCGCGCCAGCCACTGGCTGATCGAGGTCTTGCCGTTGGTGCCGGTCACGCCCACCGTCCACAGTTTGGAAGAAGGCTGCCCGTAGATGCCGTCCGCGATATAGCCGACCTGCTGGCGCAAACCCGCCACCGGCAGATTGGGTACCGTCCATTCCGGCTGCCAGGTGAAATCCTGCGCTTCCCAGATCACCGCATTGGCGCCGACGGCGATGGCCTGCGCGATGTAGCGGCGACCGTCGTTGCCTTCGCCGGGGTAGGCGACGAAAGTGTCACCCGCCTGTACCGCGCGGCTGTCCGAGACGAGGCGTGTGATCTCGACACCCAGCATGCCCAATTCGCCGAGTCGAAGCGCGTTCATGTCTCCTCCTCCACCAATTGCGTGGACTGCAAAACATTGTTCAGCGGCGCGTCGTAGGGAACATCCAGCGCGCGCAACGATGCGCTCATCACATTGTTGAAGACAGGCGCGGCGACCAGGCCGCCGTAATATTCGGTGCCGGACGGCTCATCCACCATCACCGCCACGATCAGGCGCGGATCGGAGGCCGGTGCCATGCCGATGAAGGACGCCACATATTCATTCACGTAACGGCCGTTCTGCAATTTATGCGCGGTTCCCGTCTTGCCCGCCACGCGATAGCCGCGGATCTGCGCCAGCGGCGCGGTGCCGCCCGGCTTCACCACCAGTTCCAGCATGTCGCGCACTTCGCGCGCCGTGCGGGGCGAATAGACAGGTTCACCCGCCGTATGTCCGGCTTGGCGCAACATGCTGACAGGTTTCAGTTCGCCGTCATTGGCGAACACGGTGTAGGCCCGAGCCAACTGCAGCAGACTGACCGAGATACCGTTGCCGTAGGACATGGTTGCCTGCTCGATAGAACGCCATGTCTTGAAGTCGCGCAGGATGCCCGACGCCTCGCCGGGGAAGCCGCTGCCGGTGCGCATGCCAAAACCGGCGTCGCTCAAGTGCCCCCAGAAAGTCTGCGGCGTCATCGACAAGGCCAGCTTGGACGAACCGACGTTGCTGGATTTCTGGATGATCTGGGCCACCGTCATCACGCCGTCCGGATGCGTGTCGTGGATGGTGCGCCCGTTGATGGTCAACTTGCCGTCGCCGGTGTCGATGCGCGTGTCCGGGTTGTACTTGCCTTCCTCCAGCGCGGCTGCGGCCGTAAATGCCTTCATGGTCGAGCCGGGTTCGAACATGTCGGTCACCGCGCGATTGCGCATCACGGACAGGGTCGCGCCTTTGCGGTTGTTCGGGTTGTAGGCGGGCCAATTGGCCAGCGCCAGCACTTCACCGCTCTTCGCATCCAGCACCACCACGGAGCCGGACTTTGCTTTATGGTCCAGCACCGCCTGTTTGATCTCGCGGAAGGCCAGGAACTGCAGCTTGCTGTCTATGCTGAGCGCGACATCGCCGCCTTCTTTCGGCGCATGCAGACTGCCCGCGTCCTCGATGATGTGTCCGCGCCTGTCTTTGATCACACGCTGGCTACCCGGCTTTCCACCCAGCTCGTCCTGCAGCGCCAGCTCGATACCTTCGCGACCGTTATCGTCCACATCGGTGAAGCCGAGCAGATGCGCAGTCACCTCGCCCGCCGGGTAATAGCGCTTGTATTCCCGTTGCAGCGTCACGCCGGGAATGCCCATGGCGGCCACTTTTCTCGCCTGCTCCGGCGGCAGTTGACGCTTCAGGTAAACGAAATCACGTCGCGCTTGCAGCTTGTCCCGCAATGCCTCGGGCTTCATTTCCAGCACCCGCGCCAGATTCATCAGTTGGCGCAAGTCGATCTCCACCTCTGCCGGACTGGCCCACACCGATTCCACCGGCGTACTGATCGCCAGCGGTTCGCCGTTGCGGTCGGTGATCATGCCGCGGTGCGCGGGCACCTCGATCACACGCGCATAGCGCGCATCGCCTTTCTGCTGCAGGAAATCGTTGTGGATGCCCTGCAGGTAGACAGCGCGCGCGAACAAAGCCAGCATCACCAGCAACAGCAACACGAACAGGGTGCGCGAGCGCCAGGCGGGCAATGCAATTTGCGACGATGTCTGCGGCAGCGTGGCGTAATTCACGGGCGCACCTCGTTGCCGCCGATACTCACCAGGCGCATCTGGTCGTTGGCGGGCAGTTGCATCTGCAATTGCTGGCGGGCGAGCTTTTCCACGCGCGTCGGCATGGCCAGCGTGCTCTGCTCCAGCTGCAATTTCCCCCACTCCACATCCATCTGTTGCGCCCGTTCTTTCTCGTACTGCAGATCCACAAACAACTTGCGCGCCTTGTGCTGGGAGGTGACCACCCCCAACGCGCAGGCGATGACGACTACCAACAGCAATACATTCAGCCTAGCCACCCAAGCGCTCCGCCACTCTCAGCACCGCGCTGCGCGCGCGGGGATTGGCCACCAGCTCGGCAGCCGATGCAAACACCGGTTTGCCGACCAATTTGATCTTTCCCTGCGGCACATCCGCCGCGCGGATAGGCACGAACTTGGGCACTTTGTCTCCCTGCGCCATATCGCGCATGAAACGCTTCACGATGCGGTCTTCAAGGGAATGGAAACTGATGATGGACATGCGCCCGCCTTCCTTCAGTTGCTCCACGCACTGCGGAAGGATGTTCGCGAGCTCCTCGAGTTCGCGATTGAGATGAATCCGTATAGCCTGAAAGGTTCGCGTGGCCGGGTTCTTGCCCGGTTCACGCGTGCGCACGCACCGGGCCACGATGTCGCCGAGCTGTTTGGTTGTCTCGATAGCCCGCTCCTGGCGCGCAGCAACAATCGTCCTTGCAATCTGCCTAGCAAACCGTTCTTCGCCGTAATCACGTATCACCTCCGCCAGTTCTTTTTCTTCCACCGTCGCCAGCCATTCGGCCGCCGTCTGCCCGCCACTCGTATCCATGCGCATATCCAGCGGCGCATCGAAACGAAAACTGAAACCGCGCTGCTCGTCGTCCAGTTGCGGCGACGACACCCCCAGATCCAGCAGCACGCCATCCACTTTGCCCACGCCCAGCTCTTGCAACACTTGCGCCAGCTGCTCGAAGCCGCGATGCACCAGCGTGAACCGCGCATCATCGATTGCGCGCCCCGCTTCAATGGCTGCCGGATCCTTGTCCAGCGCGATCAGGCGGCCTTGCGCCCCAAGCTGCTGCAGGATCAGGCGGCTGTGTCCGCCGCGCCCGAAAGTGCCGTCGACATAGATGCCGTCCGGCTTCACCTGCAGCGCAGTGACCGCCTCGTTCAACAGGACGGTCGCATGCGCGAACGCCCCACTCACAAGGTGAACCCTTCAAGTTCCGGCGGCAGATCGTCCATCGAGAAACTCGTCATCTTCTCGTACTGCGCCTGCCAGCGCGCTTCGTCCCACAATTCGAATTTGTTGCCCTGACCGACCAGCATCACGCGTTTGTCCAGCTTGGCGTAATCACGCAGGGTCGCTGAGATAAGGACCCTCCCGGCAGCATCCATCGTCAGCTCTTCGGCATGACCGACGAGAAACCGCTGCAAAGCACGGATTCTTGGATTGAGCGCAGAAAGCTTCATCAGCTTCTCGCGTATGGGTTGCCATTCAGGCTGGGGGTAGAGCAGCAGACAGCCATCCACATCGGCGGTCAGCACCAACTGACCGGCGCAATGGGCCAGCAGCATGTCTCGATACCGCGTCGGTATCGTCAACCTGCCTTTGCCGTCCAGATTAAATTGTGCCGCCCCTTGGAACATGAAACCCCCTGCCTCCCATTTATTCCCACTTTTTACCACTGGGACCCACTATATTGAAAACAATGGGGCCGGTCAAGCAAGGAAATGGATTTTTTCTTTTCAGGACAAAGAGTTAGCGACCTTCGTTAAGAGAAAATAAATATGCTTAAAAAGCAATGAATTGCGCAAATAAGCTAAAGTTGTTTGTGATGGGAGACTATATGTTTGGGAGGACGCTGCGAAATTCGCATCGTTCTGATGATGCCGCCGCGCAGAGGAAAAGACTCAGTTGAGTGTCGGCTCGCCGCCCTTTGGGAACAGCACCCACATGCGACCGCGCTGCTTCATGCGCCCCGCTTTGGCACCGGCGATCTCACCGAACCCCCAAAAGAAGTCGGCACGCACAGCACCTTTGATGGCGCCGCCGGTGTCCTGCGCGAACACAAGACGATTGAGCGGCTCATCGGAATTGGGCTGGGTAGTGGACAAGAACACCGGCACGCCGAGCGGCATGGTGCGCCGGTCGACCGCGATGCTGTATTCATTGGTGAGCGGTACGCCCAATGCACCGACGGGGCCGGAGATGGTGTCCGGCAGTTCACGGAAAAACACATAGCTGGGATTGTGTCCCAGCAGCACCGGCAGTCGCTCCGGATTCATCTCCGCCCAGCGCTTGATGCTTTGCATCGAAGCCTGGTCTGCAGTCATCTCACCCATGTCTATCAAACGCCGCCCGATGGAAGCATAGGGATGACCGTTCTGGTCGGCGTAGCCAATCTTGACCCTTGTACCGTCTTCCAGCTGGATGCGGCCCGAGCCCTGTATCTGCAGGAAGAACAGTTCCACTTCATCCTCCACCCACAGGAAGGCATGCCCTTGCAGCGCCTCGGCCCGACCCGCATCGATCTCGGCGCGATTGAAATAAGGCACGACGCGCTTGCCGTCCAGACGTGCACGCACGCGCTTGCCGCGAAATTCCGGATACAGCTCGCCCATGTCGACTTCCAGCATGTCTTCCGGCGGCGCGTAGATGGGATACGGATACTTGGCGCTCTGCTTGCGGCTGCCGTGCAGCAGCGGTTCGTAATAGCCGGTGACCAGGCCGGTATCCGTACCGTCCGGATTGAGGATGCGATAGGGCGTGAACCAAGTCTCGTAAAAGGTGCGCTGCGCCATCAGGTCGTCCGGCGCGACGGCTTTGGCCGCAGCGCAGATCGGCAACCATAGCGTCTTGTAGCGCAGCGCACTGCAACTCTGTTCGAGCGCGGGCCACGAGGCGGGCAGCTCCTGATTCAACCAGTCCGGCAACTCTACCCAGCTTGCCAGCATGAAATCTGGCGAGACTTTGCCGACCGGCGGCAGCGGCTCGATCACGGCAGGTTTGAAGATGTTACAGGCTGACAACCAGACACTGAGAACCAGCAACAAAGCCAGATTACGAACAGAGGGGAAAGACTTCATTGCTTCCTATCTAATGCAGCGTGCGCGGCACGCTCAATACAAACTGGGGCACGGGAACCGTGAACTCGCCACCGTCCGGCACTTGCATGCGGTAGCTGCCGGACATTGTACCGACTTGTGTGGCCAATACGGTACCGCTTGAATATTCGAACTTCTCGCCCGGCTTGATCACCGGCTGCTCGCCGACCACACCCTTGCCTTTCACTTCCTGCACGTGATTGTTGGCATCGGTGATGACCCAGTGGCGGCTCAACAACTGCACCGGCAGCGTTCCCTGATTGGTGAGGGTGATGGTGTAGGAGAAAACGAAGCGTTCATCGGCCTCATCGGATTGTTCCGCCAGATGGCGCACCTGCACGGCAACATGAATACGATATCGAGAAGGATCTTCCATCGCTGCATTTCACCGTATTTTGCATGACATGACAAGCCGCACAGCGGCGAAGTACGCATTTCAGGTAAAATGCGCGTCCAAAATTCAAACCCGTCTCAATTAAAGGAACTCTCATGGATTATCAGATCGCCCCCTCCATCCTCTCCGCAAACTTTGCCAAGCTGGGCGAGGAAGTGGACAACGTGCTGGCCTCCGGCGCGGACATCGTGCACTTCGATGTGATGGACAACCACTACGTGCCGAACCTGACCATCGGCCCGCTGGTGTGCGAAGCGCTGCGCAAGCACGGTGTGACTGCCGACATCGACGTGCACCTGATGGTCAAGCCGGTGGATCGCATCATCCCCGACTTCGCCAAGGCCGGCGCGACTTACATCACCTTCCACCCGGAAGCTTCCGAGCACATCGACCGTACCATCGGCATGATCAAGGAACTGGGTTGCAAAGCCGGTCTGGTGTTCAACCCCGCCACCCCGCTGGACATCCTAGAATACACCCTGCCCAAGCTGGACATGGTGCTGCTGATGTCGGTCAACCCCGGTTTCGGCGGTCAAAAGTTCATCCCGCACGTGCTGGACAAGGCACGCAAGGTGCGCGCCATGATCGACGCCGGCGGGTACAAATGCCGTCTGGAGATCGACGGTGGCGTGGGCCCGGCCAACATCAAGGAAGTGGCTGAGGCCGGCGTGGATACATTCGTGGCCGGTTCCGCTGTGTTCGGCAAGAAGAACGACAGCGACAAGAACAAGTACGACACCATCATCGGCGAACTGCGCGCAGAGCTGGCCAAAGTCGACAAGTAATTCCGCTTACGTCATACCGACCTACGCCGGTATGACGTTGAAAAGTTTAGAGGTATTGAATGTCGTTTAAGGATTTCCCGCTAGCCGTCTCGGCCATCGTCATCGACCTCGACGGCACGCTGCTGCATACCGCACCGGAACTGGCCGAGTCGGCCAATCGCATGTTGCGCGACATGGGCCGTGCGCCCGTGTCGCAAGGCCTGCTGATGAGCTATATCGGCAACGGCATCCACTGGCTGGTCAAACGCGCGCTGACCGGCGACATGCATGCCGAGCCGGATGCCGCACTGTTCGATGCAGCCTTGCCGATCTTTGAAAAGCATTACACCGAGCTGGCCTGCACGAGCAAGACCTTCGCCAACGTGGTGCAGGGGCTGGATGCGATGAAGGCAGCGGGTTTCCGTCTGGGCTGCATCACCAACAAGGTGATGCGCCACACCGATCCGATCCTGCAAGCCTCCGGCCTCGCGCCGTATTTCGAGATCGTGCTGGCGGGCGATACGCTGCCGGAGAAGAAGCCGCACCCGCTACCGTTGCTGCACGCAGCAACATTCTTCGGTTGCGCCATCGAGCATCTGTTGCTGGTCGGCGATTCATTAAGTGATGCACAAGCGGCACGTGCCGCGGGATGTCCCATCTTCTGCGTGCCATACGGCTACAATCACGGCAAACCGGTCGAGACCTTGAACGTGGATGCCGTCATCCCCGATCTCACCGGCACATTGCCACTCATCAAACCTATCTGACATGACACATACAGACCTCTCTTTGCAGACGAACTATTGGCGATGGTGATCCTGCATCACCGGACTTCGCGTCCGCCCATAGTCATCGAACAACACTAGAGAGGTCTTTATGCTGTCCCCTATCACCCAGGAAGAATTCAACGCATTAGCCGCACAAGGCTATAACCGCATCCCGCTGGTCGCCGAGACTTTTGCCGATCTCGACACGCCGCTGTCGCTGTATCTCAAGCTGGCCAACCGGCCCTTTTCATATTTGCTGGAATCGGTGCAGGGCGGCGAACGCTTCGGCCGTTATTCCTTCATCGGCCTGCCGGCCCAAACGCACCTCTCGGTGCGCGGCAACACAGTCGCGCTGAGCACACCACAGGGCGAGACCACGCAGCAAGCGGACCATCCGCTGGATTTCATCACCGAGTACCGGAAGCGTTTCAAGGTCGCGCCCTTGTCCGGCCTGCCGCGTTTCACCGGCGGTCTGGCGGGTTACTTCGGCTACGACACCGTGCGCTACATCGAACCACGGCTGGCCAAGACACAGAAGCCGGACACGCTGGGCACGCCCGACATCCTGCTGATGCTCACCGAGCAACTGGCGGTGATCGACAACCTGTCCGGCAAACTCACCTTCATCGTGTATGTCGATCCGGCACAGGACGATGCCTATCCGCTGGGACGCGAACGCCTGCGCGAACTGGTGGGACTGATGCGCCGCCCGGCGGAGATACCATTCACCCCACCGGCCAAGCATGCCGAAGCGAAGTCGGAGTTCGGCGAAGCCGCCTTCAAGGCGGCGGTGGAGAAGTCCAAGCAATACATCTTCGACGGCGACATCATGCAGGTGGTGCTGTCGCAGCGCATGTCGCAGCCCTTCCCCGCTTCGCCGCTGTCGCTGTACCGCGCGCTGCGCAGCATCAACCCGTCGCCCTACATGTTCTATTACGACATGGGCGACCATCACGTGGTCGGCTCCTCGCCGGAAATCCTGGCGCGACTGGAAGGCGAGACCGTCACCGTGCGCCCCATCGCCGGCACGCGTCCGCGCGGCAAGACAGCGGAACAGGACGTTGCACTCGCCGAAGAATTGCTGGCCGATCCCAAGGAACTGGCCGAGCACCTGATGCTGATCGACCTTGGTCGCAACGACATCGGCCGCGTCGCCGAGCACGGCACGGTGAAGCTCACCGACAGGATGGTGATCGAACGCTACTCGCACGTGATGCATATCGCGTCCAACGTCGAGGCGAAGCTGAAGCAGGGACTGGATGCGATGGATGTGCTGAAAGCCACCTTCCCGGCAGGTACCGTTTCCGGTGCAGCCAAGGTGCGCGCAATGGAGATCATCGACGAACTGGAACCTTCCAAGCGCGGCATCTACGCGGGCGCGGTCGGCTACCTCGGTTTCAACGGCGACATGGATGTCGCCATCGCATTGCGCACTGCCGTGATCAAGGACAAGACCCTGTACGTGCAGGCCGGAGCTGGCATCGTCGCCGACTCGGTGGCCGACAGCGAATGGATGGAGACGCAGAACAAGGCGCGCGCGGTGTTGCGCGCGGCGGAGATGGTGCTGGACGGGCTCGATGCCCAGAGCCATCGCTAGGAGAACACCATGCTATTGATGATAGAAAACTAGCATCAGCGCTTTTCCATATCCGACAACGCATGGCAACGACATAAATTCAGCAAGTTACAACCAGCTCTAGCAGCCTGTCGGACTTCCTCCACCCCAAGCAACCCGCCCCTGAATTGCAG
>WOZO01000207.1 GCA_011620315.1 Sideroxydans sp.
ATCTGGTCGTTCTCATCCACACGGTAGTGATGGATCAAGGTCCCGCGCGGCGCTTCGATCACTCCGACGCCGCGCTCCTGATGCTGGCCGATGTTGACCAGATCCATCCCCTGCAGATCGGGATCATGCAGGATGTCGCGGATCAATTCTGCCGCATGCAGCATCTCGATCATGCGCGCCCAGTGGAATCCCAGCGTCGCCTTGGCGGCCTTGCCATCCTCGAAGACCATGAATGCCTTACGCTGCGCTTCGGCCAGCGGCGTGGAGATGAAATCGCACTGCGTCACGCGCGACAGCGGCCCCACCCGATACCAGCCGTCCTCCGGCCCCAGGCGGCGCAGGAAGGGAAACTTCATATACGACCACGACTTCACATCTTCGAGGATCTCGTCCCAGTAATGGCTGGTATCGAAATGATCGAAGATCATCCCGCCATCCATCGCACGTGCGCGCAAGCCGCCGTCATACAACTCAAGGGCACCATCCGCGCGCACCATATTGAGCGTATGCGCATCGAAACTGCCGAAGCTGCTGTACATCGCCAGATCCTGTTCGAACAGATTGCGCACGATACCGATAGCCGCCTCACTCCACGCCACCATCTGGTCGACATCTTTCAGCAGGTAGTCGCGCTCCTCGATACTCACGTTCTTGTTCACCCCGCCCGGAATGGAGCCCGTGCCATGGATGCGTTTGCCCGCCGTGATACGGATCACCTCCTGACCGAACTTGCGCAACAGCACGCCCTGCTTGGCGATCTCTGGATAGGCGGCGGCGATGCCGACAATGTTGCGCTTGGCCACATCGGAACCGAAACCGAACAGCAGATCGGGGGAACACAGATGAAAGAAATGCAAAGCGTGGGACTGCAGGATCTGGCCGTAATGCATCAAACGACGCACCTTTTCCGCCGTCGGTGTCAGCGTCGCCCCCACCACCATGTCCATCGCCTTGCTGGCAGCCAGATGGTGGCTCACCGGACAAATGCCGCAAAGACGCTGCACCATCACGGCAGCTTCCCAGAATGGTCGCCCCTGGATAAATTTCTCAAACCCTCTGAACTCGACGATATGCAGCCGCACCTGATGCACGCGGTCGTTCTCATCGAGCAGCAATGTCACCTTGCCATGCCCCTCGACGCGGGACAACGGATCGATAGCGACGCGACGGAGTTTCTCGGGTGAAATAGCAGTTTCCAGCTTATCAGTCATAGCGCACCACATGGACAGGTCATCGGTGCCGCAATGATGGCGCAGAGCGGCTGCACAAGCAATCGTGACGAGTATAGTGGCCCCCCCGAATTTGAGACAGTAGATTAAGCTGTAGTCCGAAGCGAAGAGGAAGCGGGCGATGAGCGGGACGAAACGGAAAGTATTTGGTGCGGAATTCAAGGCCAAGGTTGGTTTGGAAGCGATTCATGGGGTGAAGACCATCAACCAGATTGCGCAGGAGCACGGCGCATGAGTTGCAACAGCTTGGCGGATGGAAGACCAGCTCAATGGTGGAACGTTACGCCCACCTTGCGCCCGACCATCTGGCAAATGCGGCGGCTCGGCTTGATTCTGTTGTGATTGGCTACGATTTGGCTACGGTCGCCGGAAAATGAAAAGGCCTGCATCGCTGCAGGCCTTGGTAATACTGGTGGGTCGTGCGGGGATCGAACCTGCGACAAACGGATTAAGAGTCCGCTGCTCTACCAGCTGAGCTAACGACCCGGAAGAGGCGAGCATTTTAGGGGCGAACCCGAATTTGTCAAGAATTTTTCCTGAAGTAACTCTTTGCAATTCACCGGAATCCAGCAGAATAAAAACTTCATGCGTAACGGAACTAATTCACCAGATGACGACCTATACCGCGCCAATTATTTACGAAAAGTCAGCAGTTTGAATATGGTCTTCGGGCAATATTCCTTGCCGTATATATAGTCATCCCCTCAGCTGCGCCACACCGGAGAAGTCGAAACAATGAAGAAGTTTTCTATCGCCATCCTGTTCCTGTCACAACTCATCACCAGCGGTCATGCGCAAGAAATCGTGTTGACCGAAGCACAAGTCAACAAGCTGGGGATCGTGACTGCCCCCCTGCCGACACAAGCCAACGGCGAGATCTCCGGCATGCCCGCGCAAGTGGTCATTCCCGGCGACCAGCTTTACACCATCAGCACGCCCCTGTCCGCGATGGTCGAGCAAACGCTGGCAGGTGTGGGGGATTCGGTAAAGAAGGGACAGGTATTGGCGAGGCTGCAAAGTCCCGCATTCATTGAAGCCCAGCGCAGCCTGCTGCAGGCGCACATGCAATCTCAGCTCTCGGCCGAGAATCTCAAGCGCGACCAGGAACTCTGGAAGGACGGCATCATCGCGGAAAGCCGACTGCGCGCAACGCGTAGCCAACACAGTGAGGCCAAAGCCGTACTGACCGAACGACGCCAGACATTGAAACTGTTCGGCATGTCCAACAAGGAGATCGAGCAGCTTCTTTCCGGCAATGAATTGAGCAGCCAACTTTCCATCACTTCTCCGATCAACGGCGTCATTTTGGACAAATCTGCCAGCTCGGGGCAACGCCTGGATGCGGCCACCCCTATATTCAAAGTTGCCAGACTCAGCCCTCTCGGATTGGATATCCAGGTTCCATTGTCCAGCTTGGCGAATATCAAAGTCGGCGCGGCGATCAACATCCCCGCTTACCATGCCGGCGGCAAAGTAGCCGCCATCGCCCGCAGCTTGAGCGGCGGCAGCCAAACGATACTGGTGCGCGCATTGATCGATAAAGGCACAGAGAACCTTCGACCCGGCCAATTCGTGGAGGCGAACATCACCGCCGATGGCAACAACATGAAGCAGTGGAATATCCCGAATAGTGCGCTGGCCCGCTTGGGCGAACAGGCAGTCGTGTTCGTCAGATCACCCTCCGGTTTCCGCGTCGAGAAAGTCTCCGTAAAACTTGAAGGCGCGCAGCGCAGCCTGATAGATGGCGAATTCAAGGGTGATGAGATGATCGCCGTACAGGGTGTCTCGACATTGAAATCCGGCGCCATGAACAACAGCGGAGTCGAGTGATGCTGTCCAAACTGGTTGAATTCGCGCTGACCCAGCGCATGCTGGCGGCTGCCCTGACGCTGCTGTTGATCGGCGCAGGCGTATCCGCCTTCCGAGAGCTGCCTATCGACGCATTCCCCGATGTTTCGACCACACAGGTCAAGATCATCATGAAAGCACCCGGCATGACGCCGGAAGAAGTCGAAGCGCGCATCGTCGCCCCGATCGAGCTGGAGATGTTGGGCATCCCTGATCAACGCGTGCTGCGCTCCATCTCCAAATACGCCATCGCCGACATCACCATCGATTTCAATGACGGCACCGATATCTATTGGGCGCGCCAGCAGGTCGCGGAGCGCTTGAACAACGCGACGCGCGATCTGCCGGCCGATGCATCGGGCGGACTGGCCCCCATCACAACCCCGCTGGGCGAGATGTTCATGTTCACCGTGGAAGGCGAAGGTGTCTCGCTTGAAGAGCGTCGCACTTTGCTGGACTGGACCATCCGCCCTGCGCTACGCACCTTACCCGGCGTGGCGGACGTCAATTCGCTGGGCGGCCTGGCACGCAGCTTCGAGGTCGTGCCCGACCATAACGCGCTATCGGCACGCGGCATCTCCTTCGCCGGACTGCAGACTGCGATCCAGGCCAACAATCGCAACGACGGCGCGGGCCGCATCAGCGACGGCGACGAATCGCTGCTGGTGCGCGCCGAGGGCAGCATCCGCAGCCTGCAGGATGTGCGCGACATCGTCATCGTCGGCAACCATGGCGATCTGATCCGCGTCAGCGACGTCGCGCAGGTGCGCATCGGCAGCTTGACCCGCTACGGCACCGTGACCAAGGACGGCAAAGGCGAAGCTGTCGAAGGTCTGGTACTCGGCCTGCGCGGCGCGAACGCGCAAAAAGTCGTGAACGGCGTGCGCGCCAAGCTGGCCGAGATCGCCCCCACCCTGCCGTCGGGCGTGACGACCAAGGTGTTCTATGACCGCGGCAGTCTGGTCGAGCGTGCGGTCGGCACTGTCTCCAAAGCATTGGGCGAAGCCATCATCCTGGTGGTCATCCTGCTGGTGTTGTTCCTCGGCAACCTGCGCGCCGCGCTGGTCGTCGCGCTCACCCTGCCGCTGGCGGTATTGTTCACTTTCATCCTGATGGGCGAGTTCGGCATGTCGGCCAACCTGATGTCGCTAGGTGGTCTGGCCATTGCCATCGGCATGCTGGTCGATGCTGCGGTGGTGGTGGTGGAGAACATCATCAACCATCTCGCACACCGCAAAGAACACATCCCGCACCTGCATGTGATCTACCGCGCGGTGAAGGAAGTCATCACCCCGGTCGCCGCCGGTGTCGCCATCATCATCATCGTGTTCCTGCCGCTGATGACGCTGCAGGGGCTGGAAGGGAAACTGTTCATCCCGGTCTCCGTCACCATCGTGTTCGCGCTGTTCGGTTCACTGCTGTTGTCGCTGACCTTCGTGCCCATGCTGGCTTCCTTCCTGCTCAAGCAAGCCAGCCATGAGGAACCCTGGTTGGTACGCAAGGCGATGTCTATATATGTACCGCTACTGCAGCGCGCGCTGGACAAGGAACGTATCGTCATCATCAGCGCGGTCTCGCTGCTGTTGGTCACTGTCGGTATCTATATGCTGCTGGGTAAGACCTTCATGCCGGAGATGGATGAAGGCGACATCATCATGCAGACCTCCAAGCTGCCTTCCATCAACATCGAAC
>WOZO01000049.1 GCA_011620315.1 Sideroxydans sp.
CACGGGAAGCCGCTTCAAAGCCCAGCGCACCGCTTCCCGCGAACAGGTCCAGACAGCGCTTGCCATATAGCGTTTGACCGAGCCAGTTGAACAAGGTCTCGCGCACGCGATCAGGCGTCGGACGCAGACCTGCGCTATCGGGAAAAGTGATAATGCGGCTGCGATGCGTGCCGCCGATGATGCGGACCTTGTTTATTTCTTTTCTCCTGCCGCCTGTCCGCCGACCATCACCGTCGCCATGGCATCGGGATTGATGCGGCGGCGGAAAGCTTCGTGAATGGAGCGCGCGCTCACCTGCTCGACGCGTGCCTGGAAGTCATCCAGATAAGTGAGCGGCAGATGGTAGAAACCGATCACACTCAGGTAATCCAGAATCTTGCGATTGCTGTCGATGCGTAGCGGGAAGCCGCCGATGATGTTCTGCTTGGCGGCACGCAACTCGGCTTCGGTCACGCCATTCGCCACAAAATCGCGCACGGTCTTGCGCACCACCCGCAATGCCTCATCCACCTGCTCGTTCTTGGTCTGCAAACCGATCTGGAATGCACCCGGTTGCTGCATCGGCATGAAGTAACTGTAGACGCTGTAGGCCATACCCCGCTTCTCGCGCACCTCGTTCATCAGACGCGACACGAAGCCGCCGCCGCCCAAAATATAGTTGCCCACATACAGGGTGAAGTAATCCGGATCGTCGCGCGCGATTCCCGGCACACCGATCAGAATATGGCTTTGGCTGGCGGGATGCGGAATGCGCTGCTCGCTGGGCCCGCCAAGGCCTGCAACGGCGGGCAAGGGTGGCACTGCACCACTGTGCGGCAATTGTGCGGTCAACTGTTGCGCGATGGTTTCCGCCTGCTGGCGCGAGACATCCCCCATCAGGGCGACTACCGCATCTTTGGCACCATAGTGCGCGCGGAAGAATTCCAGCAGATCGGCGCGCTGCACCTTTTCGATATCCGACACTTCTGTCTGCCAACCGTACGGGTGAGTGCCGAACACAGCCTTGCCGAACGCCTTCTCGGACAAAAATTCAGGCTTGGTCTCCGCTTCACGCAACGATGCGATCAGGCGTGTCTTTTCGCGGGCCAATACTTCTTGCGGGAACAAAGGCTGTTGCAGCACGCGTGCCAGAATATCCAGCGCCGCATCGCGCTCGAAAGCAGTGCTCAAGGTGCGCAAGCTCACGGAAGAACGGTCCGCATCGAAGCTGCTGCCGACGCGCGCCCCGATATCGGCCAACTTGCGCGCGATGTCGTCTTCATTCATGCCCTGCACACCCAGATCAAGCAAACCGTGGGTCAGCCCGGCCACACCCTTCTTATCCGCATTATCGTAAGCGCTACCGGCCGGAAAACTCACTGCCACATCGAGCATGGGCAGATTATGGTCTTCCACAAAATAGACGTGCGCGCCGCTTGGCGCTTGCCAATGTTGTATCTGCGGCGTCGCGAAAGCGCTGCCGGCAAGGCCGCACAGCAGGGCAAAGGAGATCAATTTAGTGCGCATGGGCATGGCCTCCTTGCTGCGGCTTGCCTGTTGAAAGCGGTTGCGGGTCGAGCACGGCAACCGTCAACTGGTCGTCGCGCAGAATATCGCGCGCCACGGCTTGCACCTGTTCCGCCGTCACGGCTTGCAGTTTCTTCAGCATCACCGGCAGATCCTGGTGTGTCAGTCCGATACTTTCTATCTGGCCGATCTGCATCGCCTGATAGAACAGCGAATCGAGCTTGTACACTTCGGCGGCGGTGACTTGGGCGCGCACGCGCCGCAATTCCTCCTCGCTCACCCCGTCGCGCACGATCATCTGCAATTGTTCGCGTATCGCCGCTTCCAGTTTCTCCACCGGCGTACCCGCGGCAGGCGTCGCTTCCAGCGAGAACATGGTCGGCCCGCGCGAAGTATTCGCATAGCTGGCACCGACACCGGTTGCCACTTGCTGCTCGCGAACCAAAGACTTGTTCAGGCGCGCGGAATCGTTGCCGTCGAGAACCCCGGCCAGTACTGACAGCGCATACGGCTGCCAGTCTTTCTCGACATCGCGCAGGGTGGGCGCATGGTAGGCCATCACCAGATACGGCAACTCTGCCGGTGCTTTGACCACGATACGCTTGATACCGAGTTGCGCCGGTTCTGCATAATGCTTGCGCACCGGCAGCTTGCCGGCACGGATAGGTCCGTAGTATTTCTTCGCCATGGCGAACACCTGCCTGGCATCGACATCACCCGCGACGACCAGTGTCGCGTTATTGGGGGCATACCAGGTGCGGTACCAATGACGCGCATCGTCAGCGGTCAAATTCTTCAGGTCGTTCATCCAGCCGACGATGGGATTTCGGTAAGGGTGTTCCTGATAGGCCATCGCCATCAGGCGCTCATCCAGCAAGGCATGCGCATCATCGTCGGTGCGCCAGCGGCGCTCCTCCATCACCACGCGAATCTCTTTGGCGAATTCCTCATCGCTCAGATTCAGGTTGTGCATGCGGTCCGCTTCCAGCTTCATTGCCAGTTCCAACTGCGATTTGTGCAACTGCTGGAAATAGGCGGTGTAATCGTAGCTGGTGAAAGCGTTCTCGCGTCCGCCCGCGGCGGCGATGCGGCGCGAGAATTCGCCGACGGGGACTGCCTTTGTGCCTTTGAACATCATATGTTCCAGCACATGCGCCACGCCGGTCACGCCGGTCTTCTCGTCCATGCTGCCCGCGTGATACCAGATCTGCTGCACGATCACCGGCGCGCGGAGATCTTCTTTCACAATGACCTTGAGTCCGTTGGATAGCGTCTGCTCAAATACTTCGGCCTGCGCGCAGAAAGCTGCAAGCAGCCCCAAACAGAATGCATAAAATCTCATGTAAATCGTCCTGAAACGTTAAAATGCGGGCGCATTATGCGACATTCCACCAAACCTTTCCCAGCCCATGTTCAGTTTTCTGAAAAAACAAAGCCCTGACAACAAGTCGAACGATAGCGGCTGGAGCAAGCGCTTGCGCGATGGCTTGGCGCGGACCGGTGGACAGCTGACCGCCCTGCTGGTTCCCGGCGCGCGCATCGACGAAGAGCTTTACGAAGAGCTGGAGACCCTGCTCATCACCGCCGATGTCGGCATGGACGCCACGCAGACCTTGCTGGCCGATGTGCGCCGTCAAGTGAAGGAACAACGCCTGACTGAGGCGAGTCAATTGAAAGAAGCCTTGGCGCATGCCCTGCTGAAATTGCTGCAACCGCTGACCCAGCCGCTGGACATCACGCCTCACAAGCCCTTTGTCATCATGCTGTGCGGCGTCAACGGTGCCGGCAAAACCACCTCCATCGGCAAGCTGGCCAAGCATTTCCAGAATCAGGGCAAGTCGGTGCTGCTCGCTGCCGGCGACACCTTCCGTGCCGCCGCGCGCGAACAGCTGATGGAATGGGGCAAGCGCAACGATGTGACGGTCATCGCACAACAAAGCGGCGATGCCGCCGCCGTGATCTTTGACGCGGTGCAGGCAGCACAGGCACGCGGCATCGACGTGGTGCTGGCGGATACGGCCGGACGTCTTGCGACGCAGGCGCATTTGATGGAAGAGATCAAAAAAGTGAAGCGCGTGATCGACAAGGCACTGCCCGGCGCGCCGCACGAAGTGTTGCTGGTTTTGGATGCGAATACCGGCCAGAACGCCTTGTCGCAAGTCAAGGCTTTCGGCGATGCGCTGGATGTCAGCGGCCTGGTGTTGACCAAACTGGACGGCACGGCCAAGGGCGGCGTGATCGCCGCCATCGCGCGCGCCCATCCCATCCCCGTGCGCTTCATCGGTGTCGGCGAAGGACTGGACGATCTCAAACCTTTCAATGCGGAAGACTTCATCGCCGCCCTGCTGGATATTGAACGATGATCCGTTTCGGCCAGGTCTACAAACGTTACCCCGGTGGACACGAGGCCTTGCAGGACGTGAGTTTCGACATTGCCAAGGGCGAGATGGCCTATCTCACCGGTCATTCCGGCGCCGGCAAAAGCACCTTGTTAAGACTGGTCGCCGCCATCGAACGCCCCACCAGCGGCAGCGTGCTGATCAACGGCCAGAATATCCGTTCCATCAAGCGCGAAGCGATCCCTGCCCTGCGCCGCAATATCGGCCTGATCTTTCAGGACCACAAACTGCTGTTCGACCGCAATGCATTTGACAATGTGCTGCTGCCCCTGCAGATCGGCGGTTTTGATCATCGCGAAGCCGCCAAGCGGGTACGCGCGGCGCTGGACAAGGTCGGCCTGATGTCACGCGAGAAAGCCAATCCGGTTGCACTTTCCGGCGGCGAACAACAGCGACTGTGCATCGCGCGCGCCATCGTCACCCGGCCCGACATCCTGCTGGCGGATGAACCGACCGGCAATCTGGATGCGGAATACTCCGGCGAAATATTGAACATTTTCAATTCCTTCCATCAAGTCGGCGTGACGCTACTGATCTCCACGCATGACCAGAGCGTGCTGCAGCGTTTCCCGGCCAGAGCACTGCATCTGGATCACGGCGTGCTGCAACAAGGGGGGGCGACATAAAGATGCTGCGCGAACACCTGCATGTGCTGCAAACCACCCTGAGCCGTCTGTGGCTGACGCCCGGCGCTTCGCTGCTGAACATGACCATCATCGGCATCGCGCTCAGCCTGCCGGTCGGTGCCTATGTGCTGTTGCAGAGCGTGCAGCAGCTCGCTGCCACCGTGGCTGACGCCCCTCAGATCAGCGCCTTTCTGGATGCAGGCAAGCGTGACGCCGAGCTAAGCGCCCTGAAGGACAGGCTGGAAAGCAATGAGCGCATCGCCAAAGTGGAATTCGTCTCGCGCGACTCGGCGCTGCAGCAATTGCAGCAAAGTACCGGCGTGTCGGACATGATCGGCGATCTGCCTCATAACCCTTTGCCGGATACTTTCATCATCTATCCCAAGGTGACGGACACCGAGGCGATGGAAGCGCTGTATCAGGATCTGCAGTCATGGAAACAGTTCGATCATGTGCAACTGGACTCGGCCTGGATAAAGAAACTCGACGCCTTGCTGAATCTCGGCAGGTTAGCCACCGCCATGCTCGCCACCACTTTGAGCCTGGCTTTGATTGCAATCACATTCAATACCATCCGCTTGCAGATCCTGACCCGGCGCGACGAGATCGAAGTGACCAAGTTGATCGGTGCCAGCGACAGCTTCATTCGCCGCCCCTTCCTGTACTTTGGCCTGCTGCAGGGATTGACCGGCGGCCTCGTGGCCTGGCTGCTGGTATCCGCCAGTCTGTGGCTGCTGAATGCCAGCCTGGTCAACTTGACCCAGCTATATGCCAGGGATTTCCAGCTACAGCCTCTCTCCATACCCGACAGCCTCACCCTGTTCGTCTTTTCCGGCTATCTGGGCTGGTTGGGTGCCTGGTTCTCCGTATCACAACACCTGTGGCAGATCGAGCCGCGTTGAACTAAATTCCGCTTTGGCACTCTCTTGGCAGGAGTGCTAGAATCACCGCAAAGGAGGAAAGACCATGAATGCAAGCATGATTCTGCCGATGCCATCCGCCGCAGGCGGTTTGGAAGGCTACGTGCAAGCCGTCAACCGCATCCCGGTTCTGTCCCACGAGCAGGAACTGGAGCTGGCGACGCGCTTTCGCCAACAAAATGATCTTGATGCAGCCCGTCAATTGGTGCTGTCGCATCTGCGCGTGGTGGTCAGCGTGGCACGCGGCTACACCGGCTATGGATTGCCACAGGCCGACCTGATCCAGGAAGGCAACATCGGACTGATGAAAGCGGTCAAGCGCTACGATCCGGAGCGTGGTGTACGCTTGGTGTCATTCGCCCTGCACTGGATCCGCGCCGAGATTCATGAGTTTGTGATCCGCAACTGGCGCATGGTCAAGATCGCCACCACCAAATCGCAGCGCAAGCTGTTCTTTAATCTGCGCAGCCTGAAGAAGGGGCTGGAACCGTTGCGTCCGCAGCAGGTGAGCGAGATCGCCCAACAGCTGAACGTCAGCGAGCATGATGTGGTGGAGATGGAGGCTCGTTTCGCGGGCCACGAACTATCCCTCGATCCGATGTCCGGTAGCGACGAAGATGAGAGCTACGCCCCCGTGCAGTATCTGGCGGACGACGAAGCACACGAACCTTCCGTGATTCTGGAAACATCGGAGCGTGAGCACCTGCAATCTGCCGGGCTGGCGAATGCCTTGTCCGAACTGGATGAGCGCAGCCGCCGCATCGTGGAAGCCCGCTGGCTGAAAGAGGACGGCAGCGCCACACTGCACGAGTTAGCCGACGAGTTCGGCGTATCCGCAGAGCGCATCCGCCAGATCGAGCAAAAGGCTTTCAGCAAGATGGGTAGCCTGCTGGCACAAGCCTGAACCGGGTTGCTGCCAGACAAAAAAGCCGCAGTTTGAACTGCGGCTTTTTGTTTACTTGACCACCTTGAGTTGCGGCCTGCCTGTCGGTGCCGGAGGAGAAGCATCCGGCGGCGCGGACGAAGTCGGCGGTGTCGGCTCGCCTGCCCGAAAGACTAGGCCCTGGCCCGTCTCCTTGGCAAAGATACCGATGACTGCCGCAACCGGGATCATCAGCTGATGGGCAACGCCGCCGAAGCGGCCGTTGCAACTGATGTCCTCGTTGCCGAGCTGCAGGTTCTTCACCGCATCCCCGCCGACATTGAGAACGATCTGCCCATCCTTGACGTAGCCGGCCGGCACTTGCGTGTATTCGTCCACCTGTACCGCCAGATAAGGGGTGTATCCGGCATCCGCGCACCATTCGTAGATGGCACGGATCAGGTAGGGCTTGGTGGACGGCTCGTCTATCATGGCGATTACTTGCGCATGGCCTTTTCGGCAGGCGTCAGCGCTTCGATGAAGCCTTGACGAGAGAACAAACGCTCGGCGTACTTCATCATCGGCGTAGCATCCTTGTCCAGCTGGATGCCATAGTGCTCCAAGCGCCACAACAACGGTGCAATCGCCACGTCCAGCATGGAGAATTCATCGCCCAGCATAAACTTCTGCTTGGCAAAGATCGGCGCGATCTGGGTCAGATTGGCCTGCACCGCCGCACGCGCCTTCTCCTGCAGTTTGGCATTACTGCTTTCCAAACCTTCGATGTGGCAGAACAATTCCTGCTCAAAGCGATGCAGGAACAGGCGAGCGCGGGCGCGCATCACCGGATCGGGCGGCATCAATTGCGGATGCGGGAAGCGCTCATCAATATATTCATTGATGATATTGGCTTCATACAGAATGAGGTCGCGCTCGACCAGCACCGGCACCTTGTTGTACGGGTTCATCACGGCCAGATCTTCCGGCATGTTGAATACGTCCACATCGATCACCTCGAAGTCCATGCCTTTTTCAAACAGCACGAATCGGCAACGATGGCTATAGGGATCGGTTGTACCCGAGTAAAGTGTCATCATAAAAAACCACCTTAAAACAATATGTAGCGTTAAAAACAAAATGGCGGGGCAAGGCACCCCGCCATTTCGGCGCAGACTGCAACGAGGGCGGAAACTAACACAAACCGCCCTCCGAATTCAATCTCCTTAGTGGATGTCCTTCCAGATTTCCTTCTTCAGGGCATACATCAGCGCCAGCAGAACAGACAGGAAACCCAACACGATCCAGCCGATCTGATGGCGGATCAGAATGGCCGGCTCACTCATGAACACCAGATAGTTGGTCAGGTCGGCGATGGTGTGATCATATTCCACAGCGGACATGGAACCTGCGTCCTTGAGCATCAGATTGCCGACATGACCCTCGTGCTTTTCAGCTTCTTGCGTGCCTTGCAGGTCGGCCAGAACAAAAGGCATACCCACATTCGGGAACACCTTGTTATTCCAGCCGCTGGGGCGGCTTTCGTCGGCATAGAAACTGCGCATATAGGTGTAAAGCCAATCCGCACTGCGCGAACGTGCGATCACGCTCAGATCCGGCGGTGCCACGCCATATGCCATCTTGGCAGAATTGGCATCCATCGCGGCCTGCATGGTCGACCCCACCTTGACGTCTTCCGGCAGTTCCAGCTCGGTCCGGATATGCTCATCCGACATGCCGATATCGTTCAATCGGTTATAACGCATGACAGATGCAGAGTGACAGGCCAGGCAACGCGAAGTGAACAACTTGGCACCACGCTGCAGGGATGCCTGATCCTGCAGATTCAGCGGTGCCTTGTCCAGGTGCAGATCGCCACCGCTGGCATTGGCAAGTAGCGGCATGCAGGCCAGCATCGCCCATACGATTACTTTCTTGATTGCTTTCATTTCAACGAACCCCTCTCAATTATTTGGACGTCACACGATCAGGCTCGGGCTTGCATGCGTCGATCTTCGTGTACCAAGGCATCAGGAAGAAGAACGCGAAATACACAACCGCCAGAATGCGCGAAATCAGGGTGTAAGTCGGTGTCGCCGGCATCAGGCCAAGGTAGCCCAAACCGACGAAGCTCACCACGAAAGCAGCCAGGAAGGTCTTATAGATCGGGCCGCGATAGCGGATCGACTTGACCGGACCGCGATCCAACCACGGCAGTGCGAAGAAGATCACAGTCGCCACGCCCATCGCCACCACACCCGGGAACTGGGAGCCGAACATCGGCGGCACAGCACGCAGGATGGCGTAATACGGGGTGAAGTACCAAACCGGAGCGATATGCTCGGGGGTCTTCATCGGATTGGCAGGCACGAAGTTGTTGTACTCCAGGAAGTATCCCCCCATATCCGGCGCAAAGAACACCACCGCGCTGAACACCATTAGGAAGGCCACTGCAGCCACACCGTCCTTGACCACCATGTACGGGAAGAACGCCACGCCGTCCATAGGGACACCGTTATTGTGCTTGTGCTTCTTGATCTCGACGCCGTCCGGATTGTTGGACCCGACTTCATGCAACGCCACCAGGTGCGCCACGATGATCAGCACCAGCACCAGCGGGATCGCCACCACGTGCAGCGCGAAGAAACGGTTCAGCGTGATATCGGACACCACGAAGTCACCACGGATCATGATTGCCAGATCCGGACCAACGAAAGGCACGGAAGAGAACAGGTTCACGATCACCTGCGCGCCCCAGAAGGACATTTGCCCCCAAGGCAACAGATAACCCATAAAGGCTTCGCCCATCAATGCCAGGTAGATGATCATGCCGATGATCCACAGCAGCTCGCGCGGCTTGCGATAGGAACCGTACATCAGACCACGGAACATATGCAGGTAGATCACGATGAAGAACATCGAGGCACCAGTAGAGTGGATGTAACGCAACAACCAGCCCCATTGCACATCGCGCATGATGTATTCGACGGAAGTGAATGCAAACAATGCATCCGGCTTATAGTTCATGGTCAGGAAGATACCGCTGAGGATCTGGATGACCAGCACCAGCAGCGCCAGACCACCGAAGAAGTACCAGAAGTTGAAGTTCTTCGGCGCGTAGTACTCGGACAGGTGCGCCTTCCAGGTGGAGACCAGCGGGAAGCGCGCATCGACCCATGCGAGCAGACCTTTCAGAAGATTCATCATGCTGCAGCCCCCCTATCAGCGGGTTGACCGCCTTTTAGCTTGCTTTTGTCGTCATCACCAATCAACAGGCGAGTCTCAGTTAAATACATATGCGGAGGAATGATCAGGTTGGTTGGTGCGGGCACCCCCTTAAATACACGTGCCGCCAAGTCGAAGCGGGAGCCATGGCAAGGACAGAACCAGCCGCCGGCCCATTGCGCCCCCAGATCGGCCGGCGCCACTTCCGGACGGAAAGTCGGCGAGCAGCCCAGATGGGTACATACGCCCAATACCACCAGAATTTCCGGTTTGATCGAACGGGTCGCGTTGTCGCAATAAGCAGGTTGCTGCGGAACAGACGAAGTCGGGTCTACCAACGCATCATCGTGTTTGACCAGCAGCGCCAGCATCTCCGGGGTGCGACGCACGATCCAAACCGGCTTTCCCTGCCACTCGATACTGATCATCGTACCGGGCTCTATGCTACTGATATCGACTTCAACTGGCGCGCCGGCCGCCTTGGCTCGCTCGCTTGGCTGCAAGCTCAATACGAACGGTGCGCCCGCACCTGCGACGGCGACGCCACCTACCGCCGTGGTAGCAGCGATCAGCATTCGTCGCTTGCTGTGATCTACTTTATCTGTCATGACCCTCTTCCCTTCCGTAATACGTTGTCAAAAATCCACCGGGGAAGCTTTCCGGCTTCCCTGGCGTCTCGTCGGTACTGGAGGATGGCATTGCGTTGCCCGTCATTTTTTTATCAGACAAGCTCTGGATCGGCTCCCCAACTCGATCCACTGCCGGCGGTGAATACAACATAAACAGCTATTTCACCGCAGATACTACTCAGAATGCCTAGTTGTTCTTGGCACCCTGCTTGACCCACTTGCGCAGCGTCAGAATGTATTGACGATCCAAAGTGCCGCTGGCATTCAAACCCATTGGCATCTTGAGACCCTTGTTGGTGCCGGTCAGCAACTTGGTGAAAGTGCTGGCCTGGCTATCGCCGGGTACAACCACCTTGCCGAATTTGGTGCCCTTCATCAACCCCTCGTAGGAAGTCAGATCCAGGCCACTCTTGGCATAGCCTTTGGCAGTAGGTGAAGGATTGTGGCAGCTGACGCAATAATCCTGGATGATCGGCATCACATCCTTGCTAAAGCTGACTTCTCCGGATTGCAGCACACTTAGCGCGTTGTGCGCCGGCGTAAGCGCCTTATCCTCGGCCAATGCGCTCAAGGAAAGTGCAGCCATCAGCGCGCCGCCTATCATTATTCTGATTCTCATACTTTCTCCCCGTAACCCTTGTGGCGTTGTTTCTAACAACACAACATCAGAACTTACCTCGCAGCGGAGTAGCGCTGCCCCAAACAACCGGCAGTACCGGAAGTTACTCCTTCATCAGTCAGCAGAAAATTCACCAACAGGCATAACCCGAAATGGTTATATGACGAATACTACGCAACGCCTTTTCAGAATGCAACGCACTCGCAAGGCCATACCCGCGATCTAAACAGGGACTTCCTCGTCAAAGAAGCAGTGTTCCAGACCGAAATTCTCTGCCAGATGGGCTCCCAAGGCTTGCACGCCGTAACGTTCCGTCGCATGATGTCCCGCAGCGATATAAGTCACACCGCTTTCGCGCGCCATATGCACATTGCTCTCCGATATCTCCCCGGTAAGAAAAACGTCCGCACCCAGCGCAATCGCTTGCTCAAAATAGCCCTGGGCTGCGCCGCTGCACCAAGCGATGCGCGAGATTTTGTTTGCGTTCCCCCCCGCCACCAACGGCTCGAAGCGCAATGCGTCGGCAATCACCTTGGTGAATTCGGCCAGTCCCTGCGGTTTTGCCAGCGCGCCAAGACATGCCATGTCCTGTTCCCCGAACCGGAAGTTCTCGATCAGGCCCAGTCGCTTGGCGAGTTGCGCGTTATTCCCCCACTGCGGATGCGCATCCAGCGGCAAGTGATAAGCCAATAGACTGATATTCTTTTCCAGCAGATGAGCGATACGCCGTTTCTTGACACCGGTTATCACGGCATCTTCGCTGCGCCAGAAATAACCATGATGAACCAGGATCGCATCTGCCCCCCAAGCCGCCGCCGCATCCAGCACGGCCTGAGAGGCTGTCACGCCGGTCGCTATACGCTGAACATTCGGACACCCCTCAACCTGAACACCATTCGGGCAATAATCGCGAAAACGGCTGATTGCCAGCTCGCTTCCGATATAATCGCTCAACTCTTTTAATTGCATCTCTACTGCCCCTATTAACGGCCTGACTGGATCATAACATGCGTAAATTCTGGCTTTTGTTCGCGCAAGCCACCACCATCGGGCTGGCGGTTTTGTTTGTCATTCACACACTCAAGCCCAGCCTGCTACCGACAGCCGCCCGTGGCGGTGTCGTTACGCTGTATCAAAACGAACCGGAAGATACCAGCCAAAACCTGTCCGGCCCCGGCTTCAGTCGCGCCGCACAAAAAGTGATGCCGTCAGTGGTGAATATCTTCACCACCAGCGAAGTAAAACAATCTACTCAACCATTCATGGACGATCCCAGATTCCGTTTCTTCTTCGGCGATGAATTCAATGACATTCAACCGCAACAGAATTCCAGCCTGGGTTCCGGTGTCATCGTCAGTCAGGACGGCTACATCCTCACCAACCACCACGTGGTCGAATCAGCCGACCAGATCGAAGTGGCCTTCGCCGACGGTCGCAATGCCAAAGGTCATATTGTGGGCACCGACCCCGAGACCGACCTCGCCGTGATCAAGGTAGATGTGAGCTACCCCCTGCCCGCGATCACTTTTGCCAGTAGCGACACCACACATGTCGGAGATATTGTTCTGGCCGTAGGCAACCCGTTCGGCGTGGGACAAACCGTGACCATGGGTATCGTCAGCGCCCTCAAGCGCAACCATTTGGGCCTGAGCACCTTCGAGAACTTCATCCAGACCGATGCCGCCATCAACCCTGGCAACTCGGGCGGCGCACTGGTCGACGCCAGCGGCAACCTGCTCGGCATCAACAGCGCCATCTACTCTCCGAATGGCGGATCATTGGGCATCGGCTTCGCCATTCCAGTCAGCACCGCCAAAAAGGTCATGGAGCAGATCATTCAGACCGGCTCGGTGACACGGGGCTGGATCGGTGTCGCAGTCCAGGACATGACGCCCGAACTGGCAGAATCATTCAAGCTCAAGGCCGCGCATGGCGTACTCATCTCGGAAGTCATGCGCAACGGCCCTGCCGACAAGGCCGGCATCAAACCGGGGGACATCCTGATAAGTATCGGCGATAGCGACCTGGTCGACTCGACGGTGATGCTGGAAACCATCTCGGCACTCACGCCCGGCAAGAATGTCGGCCTGAAGTTGCTGCGCAATCAGAACGAGGTTGTGGTGCAGGTCCGCGTAGGCAAGCGCCCCAAGCAAAAAGTCATGGAATGACATTCCCAAAGATAGCGCCAGCCGCAACCGGCAGTTAATCAGTTGTCATGCGGCACGCTGTCGTTCGCGGCGGGTTCATGCACGACGATCCAGCCCGCCACCACCACGCCCGCCTCATACAGCAGCCATAGCGGAATCGCCAGCATGAATTGCGAGACAACATCCGGCGGCGTGACGACCGCTGCCACCACGAAGGCGCCGACGATGACATAGGAGCGCACCTCGCGCAGCTTCCCCACCGACACCACTCCCATGCGCACCAGTATCACGACCGCGATCGGGACTTCAAAGGTGATGCCGAAGGCGAGGAACATGCCCATCACGAAACTCAGATATTTGTCGATGTCGGTCATCACCGCCACACCGACCGGCGCAGCCGCAGTGATGAACCCGAACACCACGGGGAACACGGCAAAATAGGCGAATGCCATGCCGCACAAGAACAGCAGTGTGCTGGCCATGATCAGCGGCAGCACAAGTTTTTTTTCGTGCGCATACAGGCCCGGCGCAACGAAACGCCATATCTGATACAGGACAAAGGGTAACGCGATCACGAAGGCCGCCATCATCGCCACCTTGAGCGGCACAAAGAACGGCGTGGTGACATCGGTGGCGATCATCTGCCCGCCTTGCGGAAGTTTGGCCAGCATCGGCTGCGCCAGCAACGCATAGAGATCGGACGCCCACGGGAACAGGCAGATGAACACCAGCAGCCAGGCCAGGAAACTGTTCAACAGGCGCGAGCGCAGTTCCACCAGATGCGCAATCAGTGTCTCGCTCTTGCTCATTTCGGAGTTTCGCCGGAGGCGGCGGGAGGTGACACAGAATCGGCAGGTGCCATGTCAGCGGGTTTCCTGTGTTGCGATTGCAGGATGCTTTGTTCCAGCGACAAGCCGTTAGCCTGCATGGCTTTTTCGGCTTCTGCGACATGCTGTTCGATCTCGTGCTGCATCTGGCGCGCCTGATCCAGCGCCATATCGTGCGCGATGTCGTCCTTGACCTTGTTCGCATAGCGCTGGGTGCGGCCCCACAGATGTCCGGCGGTACGCGCCAGTTTGGGGAGCCGTTCCGGGCCGATGACGATCAGCGCCACCAGCGCGATCACCACCAGTTCCGAGAACGCGATGTCGAACATCGCCTTACTTCTCTTTCGCCTCGCCTTCGATGGTGCGGGTGTCTTGCGGCTTGGCCGTGTCGTCGCCTTCTTTCATGCCTTCCTTGAAGCCTTTGACTGCCCCGCCCAGATCACTGCCGATGTTGCGCAGCTTCTTGGTGCCAAAGATCAGCACCACCACCAGCAACACGATCAACCAATGCCAGATACTCAATGAACCCATGATGCGCTCCTGATAGATTAGCTACGTTTGACCATAGGCGGGATGTTTCCGCCGCCGATGACATGAATATGCAAATGAAACACTTCCTGCCCGCCGCCTTTGCCGCTATTGATCACGGTGCGGAAGCCGTTGTCCAAGCCCTGCTCTTTTGCCAGCTTCGGAGCCAGCAGCAGCATCTTGGCCAGCAACGCGGCATGCGACTCGTCCGCCACCAGCAACGAAACCACATGTTGCTTGGGCACCAGCATGAAATGCACCGGTGCCACCGGATTGATGTCGTGGAACGCCAGCACATCGTCGTCCTCGTACACTTTGCGGCAGGGTATCTCGCTGCGGACGATCTTGCAGAACAGGCAGTTGTCGCTCATTTGCGGTTTTCCTTCTCGACGATGCCGGACACGCCTTCACGACGCGCCAGTTCCTGCAATACCTGTTCAGCACTCAAGCCCTTGTGCGCCAGCAACACCATGCTGTGAAACCACAGATCGGCCACCTCATAGATCAGATGCTGCGGGTCGCCATCCTTGGCGGCCAATAGCACTTCGCCCGCTTCTTCGATGACCTTTTTCAGAATAGCGTCGTCGCCCTTGCTGTACAGTTTGGCGACATAGGACGACTCGGCCGCCGCGCCTTTGCGCGCCTCCAGCGTCTCGGTCAGTCGTTGCAGGATGTCGTTCATTTTTTATATATCTCGTTCGGGTTCTTCAGCACCGCGTCGGTGGCTT
Organism: Sideroxydans sp.; assembly: GCA_011620315.1. Lineage (GTDB taxonomy): Bacteria > Pseudomonadota > Gammaproteobacteria > Burkholderiales > Gallionellaceae > Sideroxyarcus. The sequence goes on from WOZO01000049.1 coordinate 15,014, forward strand.
TCCACTCGCCGTTCTCCAGCTTGCTGTAAAAACAACTCTCGCGGCCGGTGTGGCAGGCAATACCGCCAGCCTGTTCGATCTGCATCAGGATCACATCGCCGTCGCAATCGAGACGAATCTCTTTCACCTTCTGCGCATGCCCGGACTCTTCTCCCTTGTGCCACAGCTTCTTGCGCGAACGCGACCAGTAGATGGCCTCGCCGGTTTCGACCGTGCGCTTGAGCGCCTCGCGATCCATCCAGGCCACCATCAGCACGCGACCGCTGGCCGCGTCCTGCGCGATGGCGGGCACGAGACCGTCGTCCGACCAGTTCACCTTGCTCAGCCAGTTCTCGCTCACAGTCTGACCTCAATTCCCTGCTGCGCCATATGCTGCTTGGCCTGTTGCACCGTGTATTCGCCGAAGTGAAAGATGCTTGCCGCCAGCACCGCATCGGCTCCGCCCAGCGTCACGCCGTCGGCGAGGTGTTGCAGGTTACCCACGCCGCCGCTGGCGATCACCGGAATTTCCAGCGCGTCGGTCACCGCGCGCGTCAGCGCCAGGTCGAAGCCTTTCTTCTGCCCGTCCTGATCCATGCTGGTCAGCAGGATTTCGCCCGCGCCCAGTGTCTGCATCTTCTTCGCCCATGCCACCGCATCCAGACCGGCGGCCTTGCGTCCGCCGTGCGTGAACACTTGCCATTTTCCCGGCGCGACCTGTTTGGCGTCGATGGCGACCACGATGCATTGCGAACCATAACGCGCGGCAGCATCCGCCACCAGTTGCGGATTGACCACCGCCGAGGTGTTGATACTGACCTTGTCGGCACCGGCGTTGAGCAGATTGCGCACGTCCTGCACCTCGCGCACGCCGCCGCCCACGGTCAGCGGGATGAACACCTGTTCGGCGACTTTCTCGATGATGTGGAAGATGATGCTGCGGTCATCGGAGCTGGCAGTGATGTCGAGGAAGGTGAGTTCGTCCGCCCCCTGCTCGTCATAGCGCTTGGCGATCTCCACCGGGTCGCCCGCATCGCGCAGCTCGACGAAGCTGACGCCTTTGACCACGCGACCGGCGGTCACGTCCATGCAGGGGATGATGCGTTTGGCCAGCATCAGATCTTGGGCGCCAGTTCGTCCGCCAATGCCTGTGCGGCACGGAAGTCCAGCGTGCCTTCGTAGATGGCGCGGCCGGTGATAGCGGCGGTGATGCCTTCGCCGCGCACGGCACACAGCTTGCGCACGTCATCGAGATTGGTGATGCCGCCGCTGGCGATGACCGGCACGTGCAAGGGCTGCGCCAGCTCCACGGTTGCCTCGATGTTGACACCGTTCATCATGCCGTCGCGGCCAATGTCGGTATAAATGATCGCTTCCACGCCATAGTCTTCGAAACGCTTGGCCAGATCGGCCACATCGTGACCGGTCAGCTTGGACCAGCCGTCCACCGCGACCTTGCCGCCCTTGGCGTCCAGACCGACCATGATGTGACCCGGGAAGGCATCGCATGCCTCGTGCAGGAAACCGGGCACCTTGACCGCCGCCGTACCGATGATGACGTAACTCAAGCCCAGATCGAGATAACGCTCGATGGTCTCCAGATCGCGGATGCCGCCGCCCAGTTGCACCGGTATCTCGCTACCCACCGCTTCGACGATGCTGCGCACCGCCGCTTCATTCTTGGGTTTGCCGGCAAAGGCACCGTTCAGGTCGACCAAGTGCAGGCGGCGTGCGCCTTGCGCCAGCCAGTGTCTGGCCATCGCGGTCGGGTCGTCCGAGAACACGGTCGCGCCTTCCATCTCGCCTTGGCGCAGGCGCACACATTGGCCGTCTTTCAGGTCGATTGCGGGAATGATCAGTGTTGAAATATCCATGGCTTTAATATCGTGGTTAAACGGGATTCCAGTTGACGAAATTTTCCAGCAGCTTCAATCCGGCAGCCGCACTCTTCTCGGGGTGGAACTGCACGGCGAACAAGTTACCACGCGACACCGCGCAGACAAAGGGCTGCGGATAGTCACTGGTACCCTGCACGATTTCCGTGTCGCCTGGTTGCACGTAGTAGCTGTGTACATAATAGAAGCGGGCATCCTGCGCGATGCCGTCCCACAAAGGGTGGGCGCCGTGATGCACGCCGTTCCAGCCCATGTGCGGCACCTTGAGCTTGTTGCCCTGCGCATCCTTGAGTTCGTGCGCGAAGCGCACCACTTCGCCCCGCAGCACGCCCAGTCCCGGGATGTCGCCTTCGGCGCTGTGCTCGAACAGCATCTGCAGGCCGATGCAGATGCCGAGGAACGGCTTGTTCCGCGCGGCATCCAGCACCGCCTGACGCAGACCGCGCCCGTCCAACTCGCGCATACAGTCGGGCATCGCGCCCTGACCGGGGAATATCACGCGCTTGGCTGCGGCGATCACGTTCGCATCGTCGGTGACTTGCACCGACGCGGCCGGGGCGACCTTGCGCACGGCCTGATATACCGAGCGCAGGTTGCCCATGCCGTAATCAACGATGGCGATATCGACCATGATGCTTATAGCGTGCCTTTGGTGGACGGCATCACGCCGGCCATGCGCGGGTCTTGTTCCAGCGCCAAGCGTATCGCACGGCCGAAGGCTTTGAAGATGGTCTCGGCCTGATGGTGCGCGTTCTCGCCTGCCAGATTATCGATGTGCAGCGTCACCAGTGCGTGGTTGACGAAGCCCTGGAAAAATTCGCGGATCAGGTCGACCTCGAACTCGCCGACGCTGGAACGCACGAATTCGGCATTGAACACCAACCCGGGACGACCGGAGATGTCCAGCACCACGCGCGACAAGGCCTCGTCCAGCGGCACGTAGGCATGGCCGTAGCGGCGCAGACCTTTCTTGTCGCCAATGGCCTGCGTGAATGCCTGCCCCAGCGTGATGCCGATATCTTCCACCGTGTGGTGCGCATCGATATGCAGATCGCCCTTGGCCTTGATGTCGAGATCGAGCAAACCATGGCGCGCGATCTGGTCCAGCATGTGTTCGAGGAACGGCAGGCCGGTATCAAGTTTCACCTTGCCGGCGCCGTCGAGATTCAACTCGACCTTGATCTGGGTCTCGAGGGTGTTGCGTGTGACTTGTGCGCTGCGCATGATTTGCCTTATGCGAGTTGGTTAATGGAATCCTGTAGTGCGGCGTAAAACTTATTATTCTCTTCGGGCGTACCCACTGTAACGCGCAGACAATCGGCCAATGCCGGATGTCCGCCGTTGAGATTCTTGATCAGCACTCCGCGCTGTTTCAGCCCCTCGAACACCCGCGTGGCATGGGCCACACGGAACAGGATGAAGTTCGCCTCGCTGGCGTAAGCCTGCACACCGGCTATCGCATGCAAGGCCGCCATCATCTGCGTGCGTTCCGACCTGATGCGCTCCGCCTGCGCCAGCAGCACATCATGGTGCGCCAGCAAGGTGCTCGCCACCAACTGCGGCAGGACGCCGACATTATACGGCAAGCGCAGCTTGTCCAATTGTTCCAGCCACGCTTTGTCGCCCGCGATGAAACCCAGACGCAAACCGGCCATGCCGAGTTTGGAGTAGGTGCGCATCACCAGCAGATTGTCATACTTTCCCAACTGCGGAATAAAGCTGTCGCTGGCGAACGCATAGTAAGCCTCGTCCACCACCACCAAGCCGGGGGTGGCCTCGATGATGCGACGCACGGCATCGGCATCGAACAGATTGCCCGTCGGGTTGTTGGGATAGGCAAGGAACACCAGTGCGGGACGCTCGTGCTCTATCGCCGCCAGCGTCGCGTCCAAATCGAGCGAGAAATCCCCGGCCAGCGGCACGCCCACATAACGCATGCCGACGAAGGTGGCGATCATCTTGTACATGACGAACGAAGGTTCGACGCTCAGCAACACCGCGCCCGGTTGCGCCACGGCCATCGCCAGCAATTGGATGATCTCGTCGGAACCGTTGCCCAACAGCACATCCATGCCGTCCGGCAACTTCGTGACACGATGGATGTCAGCTTTGAGTTGCTGCGCGGCAGCGTCGGGATAGCGGTTGATCGCCGCATCCGCCACGCGTCGCGCGATCTCGTCGCGCAAAGCTGCGGGCAGCGGAAAAGGATTTTCCATCGCATCCAGCTTGACCATGCCGGAGGCAGGGGGAACGTGATAGGCGTGCAGCGCCTGTAGCTCTTTACGGATCAGTTGATTCGGGGTCACGGCAGGCATGGTGATACGGCTCTGAATAACGGCCCGCATTCTACCTTACTCTGGTGATTTGGCGCGAACGCCGCTTATAATCGGGACATCGCACTAGGGTCTCACAATGGCTACCAAGAAACTTCGCGTACTACTGGTGGAATCATCCGAGCAAGACTCGCAAAACATCCTCGCCAAACTGGCCGCCGGCGGCTATGCGTTGGCGCAACAGCGCGTGCAGGACGAGCCGGACATGCGGCAAGCACTGCTGACCCAGCCCTTCGATGTCATCCTGTGCAGCGACGACCCAAACTGCTTCGGGGGGCTGGATGCCTACCGACTGCTGCAACGGTTCAAACTGGACATCCCTTTCCTGCTGCTCGCCCGAGAGCTGAAGGAAGAGACCATCATCCACACCATGCAGGAAGGGGTGGACGACTACATCCTCAAAGGCGGCCTCAACCGCCTCGTGCCCTCCATCGAACACAACCTGCGCGAAGCCCGTGTGCGGCGCGAGTATCGCGAAGCGCAAGCCGCTTTGCAGGAGAACCAGACACGCATGCACGCCTTCATCGCCGATCTGCCGGGCATGGCTTACCAGATCGTGCTGAAAGACAAGGGGGAAGTGAGTTTCCCCTATGTCAGCGAGGGTTGCTTCCCGCTGCTCGGCATCGAGCATCAGGAACTGATCGGCGATGCCAGCCTGTTCGCCGAGATGATCCACCCGGAAGATGCCGGCACCTATCTCAGAAGCATGCTTTCCTCCGCGAAAAAACTCACCTTCTGGAACTGGGAGGGACGCATGCGCACCCGGCCCAAGGGCGAGATCAAGTGGATCAACCTGCGCTGCAGTCCGCGCCGTGTCGGCGAGGCCGTGCAGTGGGAAGGCATCATGCTGAACATCACCCAGAGCAAGCAGGCGGATGCGGCATTGCGGCAATCCAAACAGCAGCTGCGCGAATTCTCCACCCATATCGAAGAAGCGCGCGAACAGGAGCGGGTCGCCATCGCACGCGAGGTGCACGACGAACTGGGCAGCCTGCTCACTGCCACCCGACTCGATATCGCCTGGCTGGTCTCGCGCCTGAAAGACCAGCCTGTTTTGGAAGAGAAAGCGCGCTCCATCGAAGACCTGGTGCAGAAATGCACCCGCTCCGCCAGCAACATCGCGCGCAGCCTGCGCCCCAGCGCGTTGGATACCTTCGGCATCGTCGCGGCCATCGAGTCCGAAGCCAAGGAATTCGCGCAGCGCACCGGCATCCGATGCGTGCCGGAAGTCATGGACGAATCGGTCAGCGTCTCACCGCACGTTGCAATCACGCTGTTCCGCATCTTCCAGGAAGCGCTGGCCAACATCACCAAACATGCCCAGGCCCAGACCGTCACCATCGCCATCTGCAATCTCGACACCTGCGTGAGCATGACGGTGCGCGATGACGGACGCGGCATCCACGACGCGGATCGCGCCAAACCGCGCTCCTTCGGCTTGCGCGGCATCTTCGAGCGCGTCGCGCAGTTCGGCGGGGAAGTGAAACTGGAAAGCGCCCCCGGCCAAGGCACCCGCCTCAATGTGCGCATCCCGCACCTGCCGGAACAAAATGCAGTACCCGATTCACAAGGCGCGTTATTCGAATAAGATACGGGCCATGATCAATGTACTCATCGCCGACGACCACGAACTCATCCGCAGAGGGTTGAAACAACTGCTGGACGACACGGACGACCTGCGCGTGACCGGCCAGGCCGATACCGGCATGGAAGCCGTGAACATGGTGCGCGACAACGAATACGACGTCGTGCTGCTGGACATCAGCATGCCGGACAAGCACGGCATCGATGTGCTCAAGCAGATCCGCGACCTGCGCCCCAACCTGCCGGTGCTGATGCTGAGCATGCATCCGGAAGAACAATATGCCGTGCGCTCGATGAAGACCGGTGCCGCCGGCTACCTCAACAAGCAGAGCGCGCCTGCCCAGCTGGTCACCGCCATCCGCAAGGTCGCCAGCGGCAAGAAATACATCAGCAGCGAGATGGCCGAGCAACTGGCCGAAGGTCTGTCGCAAGGCTATTCGGAGTTGGCGCACCAGACGCTATCCAACCGCGAGTATCAGACGTTGTGCCTGATGGCGCAGGGCAAAAAGCTGAGCGAGATGGCAGAGATCATGTCGCTCAGCCCCAAGACCATCAGCGTCTACCGCATGCGCCTGCTGGAAAAGATGAAGCTCAAGACCAACGCTGAAGCCATCCATTACGCCATCAGCAACCACTTGATCGAATGATCGCGGTCGATAACTGGCGCTATTCGGCGAATTGCCCCGCGACAGGCGGCCGATAATACAAACCACCAATCAGGCATCACACGCACACATTCAAATGAGCAAACACACCGACCCCGCCGAACTTGCCCGCGAAACACTCAAGGTATTGGGCGAACGCGGCCTGACACCCACGCCCGAACACTACGCGAGTGTATTTCATGAGCTTGGTGGCGGCAAAGAAGCGGCATCTGCGGTCTCGGCCCCGAACTGGTCGGCACTGATCCGCGACCTGTTGCGCCAGCTCGAAATGACCCACAAAGGCGTCACGCTCACACGCAAGAAAGAAGGGCTTGAAGTCGTACTCAGTCGCTTCGCCAGCAAGCCGGAGGTGATGTCCGAGAAGCTGAATGGTTTGATGCGCTCATGGGGAAGCGGCGCTGCCGCACCGGATCTGGCCCCCGCCGCTTTACCGGAAACAGCCGCTGCCACCCCGGCAGCAGTAGTCGCCGCAACGCCGACAGCGGCCGCCGCCACGCCCACTGCCAAAAGCGACGGACAGGACTTGCTGAAACAATTGCGCGAATTGCTCGCGCAGTCGCTGGAGACCTCCCTGTCCTCGCACCCCGAGCTGAGCGACGATATCCAACGCCTGGTCATCGTGACGCGCACCACCGACGATCCCGCCAAGATCAACGAACTGGCCAAACAACTGCGCCAGTTCTGGCTCAAGCTGGAACTGCGCGGCGGCGACAAGGTGAAGATACAGGAAGGCTTGTTGCGCCTGCTGCGCCTGCTGGTCGATAACGTGAGTGAACTGGTCGCCGATGATGAATGGATGCAGGGACAAGTCACCGCGCTGCAGACCATCATCTCGCAGCCGATGGACAAGCACGCCATCGCCGATGCCGAACGCAACCTGCGCGATGCCATCATCAAACAAAGCAGCCTGAAGCAAAGCCTGACCGATGCCAAAACCACGCTCAAGAGCCTGATGACCACCTTCATCGACCGCTTGGGCAACCTCACCGAAAGCACCGGCGAATATCACCAGAAGATCGCGGGCTACAGCCAGCAGATCAGCAAAGCGGACAATCTGACCCTGTTGGGCCACATTTTGGAAGATGTGATGCACGACACGCGCATCATTCAAGCCAGCGCGTTACGCTCGCATGAAGAACTGCTGAACACCAAGAAACAGGCCGACGAAGCCGAGGAACGCATCAAGGCACTGGAACAGGAACTGATGCAGGTCAGCGAATTGGTGCGCGAAGACCAGCTCACCGGCGCATTGAACCGGCGCGGACTGGACGAAACACTGGACCGCGAACTGAAACGTGCCGACCGCAACAAAGCCAAGCTTTGCGTGGCTCTGCTCGACATCGACAACTTCAAGAAACTGAACGACAGCCTGGGCCATCAGGTCGGCGACCGCGCCCTGACCCACCTCACCCAGGTCATCAAGGACACGCTGCGCCCGACCGATGCGGTGGGCCGCTACGGCGGCGAGGAGTTCGTCATCATCTTGCCGGACACCGATCTCCAAGCGGGCGTGGAAGCCCTGCAGCGCCTGCAGCGCGACCTGACCAAGAAGTTCTTCCTGCACAACAACGAGCGCATCCTGGTCACGTTCAGCGCCGGTGTGGCACTGCGCGGTGAAAATGAAGATCAGGAAGACCTGCTCGGGCGCGCCGACAAGGCCATGTATCAGGCCAAACAGACCGGCAAGAACCGCGTGGTCAGCGCCAGCTAGCCGGCATGCCCACTGCTGCCCGCGCCATCCAGACTCGATCAGATAATCGCTTACTGCAGGTGGTAGGACATGACAAACATTGATTTGCCGCAGCAGCCAGAACAGCCCGCCACAGACGAGCTGCTTCAACAAGCCATCGCCCACCAGCAGGCCGGAGAATTCCAACAGGCCGGCGAACTCTATCTGACTATCCTGCAGGTCGAGCCGAACCATCCCCAGGCGAACCACAACATGGGCGTCCTGGCGGTAGAGATGAAACAGCCCGCAGCCAGCCTTTCCTATTTCATCACCGCGCTGGATGCCGACCCGACGCACGGCCAATATTGGTTGAATTACATTGATGCCCTGTTCCGGGCAGGACAACCGGATGATGCACGACAGGTACTGACGCTGGCCCGGCAGCAGGGGCTGCAGGGAGATGAAGTTGAGGCATTGGATGCGCGCATCAATGGAGGAGCGAAAAACATCGCGCACTCAGACTCGCCCCCCGCCCCGCCCGACACAAAATCCAAATCAGAACCACACC
>WOZO01000148.1 GCA_011620315.1 Sideroxydans sp.
CGCCCGCTTCCTCTTCGCTTCGGACTACAGCTTAATCTACTGTCTCAAATTCGGAGGCCACTATACCAACACGCTTGTATTTCCCTTTGGAAGCGCTAGAATGCGCCGCCTTTTCTTTGGGAAGGTTGCAGAAAGGGCAGCTCAATACAAACCTTCACTTAAAGTCTAGTAGTACCTATCTATCGATTGGAAAATTGAAAATGAAACGCTCTGCATTGATCGCAGCTTTGTTGGCTCTGTCTTTGTCTGCTTGTGGTGAGAAATCTGCCGAAACTGCCGCTCCTGTTGCCGCCGCACCAGCAACTGAGACTGCCGCACCTGTCGCAGCTTCCGCAACTGAAGCTGCTGCACCTGCAGCAACCGAAGCAGCTGCACCGGCTACAGAAGCTCCGCAATCTGCTGCCAAGTAACACCCGTACGACAAAAAAGCCGGCGCAAGCCGGCTTTTTTCTTTGCAATGTGCAACGCACCGCATCAATCTATCACTATCCAGTCCAGCCCTTCGGACTGCGACGCAATCGTGATCTCGTCCTGCCGGCAAGACAACACCTCGCTCAGCGCCTGCGCGGCCAGCTCGGGCTGGTTGTTCTGCTTGCTCAGATGCGCGGCGACGATGCACTGCAGGGTGCCGATATCCATGCCCGCCAGCAACCCTGCCGCCTGCCGGTTGCTCAGATGGCCGAAACGGCCGCCGACACGCTGCTTGAGTGAAGGCGGGTAATGCCCGCTGCGCAGCATCTCTTCGTCATGATTGCATTCCAGCACCATGGCATGACAACCCGCCAGTGATGCCTCGATGTGCGGCGTGATGTGTCCGGTGTCAGTCAGCACGCCCAAGCGGCGCGTGCCGTCGCTGAACACATACTGCACCGGCTCGCGTGCGTCGTGCGGCACCAGGAACGGCCGCACTTCGATGTCTCCGATGGCGAGGCAATGATGGGGATTGAGTTCGGTGACGCTGATGTCCGCGAACGCGGTCTGCTGCGTCAGCAAGGTACCGTGCGTCATCCACACCGGCAGTTTGAACTTGCGTGCCAAGCGTGCCACGCCGCCGATATGGTCGCTGTGTTCGTGGGTGACGAGGATGCCGCTGAGTTGTTCGGCCTGCAGGCCGAGGCGCGCCAGACGAGACACGGTCTTGTTGACGGAGAAACCGCAATCCAGCATCAGGGTGGTGCTACCGGCTTGCACCAGCAGCGAGTTGCCCTCGCTGCCGCTGCCGAGAAACGCGAAACGCATCACTGCGCTTCACTTCTCCAGTTGTTTGAACAGCTGGTCGAGAACATTGGCAGTGTCAGCTTGCGCACCTGCATCCGCGGCGACCGTCACGACGGTGACACCCATTGTCTCCTGCACCAGCACGCGCAGTTCGGACGGCTGCTTTGCGGATGTCTTCAGGTAGAACAAGCCTTTGCTGCGATTCACGTCGCCGGTGGCGATCTTGGCGCGCTCCAGCGCCAGGATGACCTTGCGCCAGGCGCGGTCGAACGGCTCGGACAACAACACGAAACGCTGACCTTCCACCGACATCAAACGAGCCGACGCAGCTTCGGCCGCAGCAACCGGTGCAGCCACCGGCTCAGCCATCTCGGCGCACGGTTGCTGCGCATCCCTGGCACCACGGGAGTAATCGGAATAGCTGGCCACCTGCGTACCGTCAGCCGCAGGGATCGCATAACGCTGGCCGCTGCCCGGCATGGTCAGGTCGGGCGGCACTTCCAGTGACGGGGCCGGCGTGCCGCCGTTCTTGTAATCCACCGGCTTGCGTTCGGGAAGGAGACCGCACCCGGCCAGCAGGGAAAGGACGAGGACGGCAGTGATCGCATGACTTGTTTTCATAGTGATTCCAGTGAGTTCAAATGACGCCGACCTGACGCATCGCTTCTTCCACCGCAGGTTGCGCGGCGGGTGTGAGCGGTGTGAGCGGCAAACGCAGTACGTTGTTCATTTTGCCCATGCGTGCAACCGCCCATTTCACCGGGATCGGATTCGCTTCGATGAACAGTTTTTGATGCAACCCGAGCAGACGGAAGTTGATCGCGCGCGCGGTGGCGACATCGTCCTTCAGCGCGGCCGCGCACATCTCGTGCATCAGCTTCGGCGCGACATTGGCCGTGACCGAGATAGTGCCGTGCGCGCCGAGTAGCATCAGCGCCAGCGTGCTGGCATCGTCACCGCTATAGATGGCGAAGTCTTTCGGGGCACGCTGCAACAGGTCGCTGCCACGCTCGATACCGCCGGTCGCATCCTTGATACCGATGATGTTGGGGATCTGCGCCAGACGCAGCACGGTGTCGTTGCTCATGTCCGCCCCGGTGCGTCCCGGCACGTTGTACAGGATGTGCGGCATATCCACCGCTTCGGCAATGGCCTTGAAATGCAGGTACAGACCTTCCTGCGTCGGCTTGTTGTAGTAAGGCACCACGGTCAGCGATGCATCCGCGCCGACCTTCTTCGAGAAGGTGGCCAGTTCGATGGCTTCCTTGGTGGAGTTCGCGCCGGTACCGGCGATGATGGGCACGCGCTTGTCGGCATGTTTCACCGCCTCGGCGATGAGCAATTCATGCTCTGCCAGGTCGACAGTTGGAGATTCACCGGTGGTGCCGACGACCACGATGGCGTCGGTGCCTTCGGTGATATGAAAATCGATCAACGCACGAAATGCCTCAAGGTCGAGACTTCCATCCTCATGCATCGGCGTGACGATTGCTACGAGACTGCCAGTAATCATGATCTTTTTAGTACATTGCGGAAGCGCGCATTCTACCTTAATCACACGGGCTTACGCGACAGGAGCGCAACGGCTGTGGAATAATGCACGGACCATGTCAGCCTCCACCCTAGCCAGCCTGCAACAAGGCGATCTCGCCACCATTGTTGCCGTCCATGCCGATCAAGCACTGCATCAACGCCTGCTGGCGTTGGGCTTCCGCAAGGGTAAACAGGTGAAACTGGTGCGCCGGGCCGCCTTTTCCGGCCCGCTGCAGGTGCGGCTGGGCACCACCGATGTCGTCCTGCGCCGCAGCGAGGCCAGCAAGATAGAAGTATGCAAAGGAGTCGGCTGCGCATGAAACGTATCGCACTGTTGGGCATGCCCAACACCGGCAAGTCCACCCTGTTCAACCGCATGACCGGCGGTGCCGCGCGCGTCGGCAACTGGCCCGGCATCACGGTAGAGCTGCTGTCCGGCAAGATATTGCTGGGCGGCGACATGGTGAAGATCATCGACCTGCCCGGCATCTATGACCTGCACGGCTTCTCCGACGACGAGCAGGTGGTGCGCCACTTCCTGCACGACAACGTGCCCGACCTGGCACTGGTGGTCCTCAATGCCACGCAGATCGAACGCCAGATGAGTCTGTTACTGCAACTCAAACAGCTCAATATGAACGTGGTGGTGCTGCTCAATATGTCGGACGAGGCGCGCAAATACGGCATCACCATCGACAGCGCAAAGATGTCCGAGATGCTGGGCTTGCCGATCTATCTGCTCAGTGGCAAATACGGTGCCGGCTATCAGGATGCGCTGCAGGCCGTTACCAAAGCCCTGCGCTACCCCACGCCCGGCATGGCCGAGCAGTTACGCTCGCAACTGGAACAGGACGAGCACATCGAATCGGAGATGGCGCGCGTGTTGCAGCATGCGGTACAGATGCCGTTGCAGATGCCGGAACATCTCACCGACAAACTCGACCGCGTGATGCTGCACCCATGGCTCGGTCTGCCGATCTTCTTCGGCATCATGTATCTGCTGTTCCAAGGCATCTTCCTGCTCGGCCAACCGCTGCAGGGCTGGGTCGCCGAAGCGCTGAACTGGCTGCGCAGCAACGCGCTGGAAGCGGCGGTCGCTGGTGCCCCGCACTGGTTGGCCGGCCTGCTGTTGGACGGCATCTACAACGGCGTGGCGACGGTCGCGGCCTTCGTGCCCATCATCGTTCTGTTCTTCCTCTTTATGGCCATGGTGGAGGACAGCGGCTATCTGTCGCGCGCCGCTTTCCTGATGGACGCGCTGATGGCGAAGATGGGACTGGACGGACGCGGTTTCGTGATGCTGCTGATGGGTTTCGGCTGCAACGTGCCGGCACTGATGGGCACACGCGTGATGCGTTCGCGCAGCCTGCGCCTGCTGACCATGCTGGTGATCCCGTTCTCGCTGTGTTCGGCACGTCTGCAGGTGTTCGTGTTCATCACCGCCGCACTGTTCTCGCCCCGGCATGCCCCATTGGTTCTGTTCAGTTTGTATCTGTTCAGCTTCGCCGCCGCCATCCTCACCGCACTGCTGTTTCGCAGCAAGTTCCGGAACAGCGAACCGTTCGTGCTGGAACTGCCGCCGTATCGCTTCCCCACCTTGCGCCAGATGCTGCTGCGCGGCTGGATCGAGGTGCGCCATTTCCTCAGCCGCGCCACGCAGTTCATCATCGCCGGCGTGGTATTGGTCTGGCTGCTCACCAATCTGCCGTCTTCAGCCACGCCGGGAAGCATCGACACACTGGCCGGCATGATAGGCAGCGCGCTGCATCCGATCTTTGCGCCCATCGGCATCAACGAACAACTGACCATCGCACTGATCTTCGGTTTCATCGCGAAAGAGATCGTGATCGGTTCGCTGGCGGTGATCTACGGCATGAGCGGTGATGCACTGAGCGGCGCGCTGGGACAGCAACTGGACTGGGTGCAGGCCTACAGCTTCATGCTGTTCACGCTGGTCTACACCCCCTGCCTGTCCACCATCGCCACCCTGCGCAGGGAGGCCAAGGA
>WOZO01000128.1 GCA_011620315.1 Sideroxydans sp.
ATGGAAGAGTGCGAAACGTGCAACGGCTCCGGTGCCAAACCCGGCACCACGGCCGCTACCTGCCAGACCTGCGCAGGTCACGGTCAGGTACGCATGCAGCAGGGATTCTTCTCGGTGCAGCAGACCTGCCCGCGCTGCCACGGCAGCGGCAAGCAGATCAGCTCGCCGTGCAAGGATTGCCAGGGCAGCGGCCGCGTGAAGAAACAAAAGACGCTGGAGATCAAGATCCCGGCCGGTATCGACAGCGGCATGCGCCTGCGCCACAGCGGACATGGCGAAGCCGGTTCGCACGGCGCACCGCACGGCGACCTGTATGTGGAGATCCACATCAAGCCGCACAGCGTGTTCCAGCGCGACGGCGACGACCTGCATTGCGAGATGCCGATCAGCTTCACCACAGCCGCGCTCGGCGGCGAGATCGAGATCCCCACGCTGGACGGTGCAGCACGCATCAAGATCCCGGCCGAGACGCAGAGCGGCAAGCAGTTCCGCCTGCGCGGCAAGGGTATCAAGGGCATGCGCACCCATCAGCACGGCGACCTGCATTGCCACGTCATCGTGGAAACGCCGTCCAACCTGACCGAACGCCAGAAAGAACTGCTGCGCGAGTTCGAGGAGATCAGCCAGTCCGATTCCGCGCGCCATAACCCGCGTGCAAAATCCTGGATGGGCAAGGTGAAAGACTTCTTCGGCCAGTAACAACTGTCACCGCCTGTCGGCAAGGAGTAGCGTATGCAAGTCAAAGCACTCGGCCATGTGGTGCTCAAGGTCCGTGACCTTGAGCGTTCCATCCTCTTCTATCGCGATGTATTGGGCATGAAAGAAGTCGCACGCTACCAGGGTGTGATGGCTTTATTCACGCTGGGCGACAACCATCATGACCTCGGCTTGATGCAGCTCGGCGCGCATGCGCCAGGTGCCGATCACGGCAGCGTCGGCCTGTATCACGTGGCATTCCAGGTGGGCGACAGTCTGGATGAACTGCGCGCGTGCAAAGCGCACCTTGAGGCGAACAAGGTCGGCATTCTCGGCATGAGCGACCACGGCGTGAGCCAGTCGCTCTATATCCACGACCCGGACGGCATCGAGATCGAACTGTATGTCGATGCCGACCCCGCCATCTGGCGCGACGATCCCAGCGCGGTGTTGACCACCAGGCGGTTGGCGATCTAAGCCGCACATTTTTCGGCGGATTGTTTTATGATGCGCCGAAAAAACTTTCAGACTTAGGAGTCGCGCATGACCTCTACCCTGCTCTTGCTAGGTGTCAGCCTCGTCACACTGATCTACGGCATCACGCTGTACAACCATCTGGTCAGCCTCAAGCATGCCGTCGGCAAAGCTTGGGCCAACATCGACGTCGCGCTCAAACAGCGCCACGACGAACTGCCCAAGCTGGTCGAAGTGTGCAAACAATACAAACAGTTCGAACAAACGACGCTGCAACGCGTGATCGAAGCGCGTTCCATGGTGCAGCGCGCGCGCGAAGGGCAGGACATCGCCGCGCTGGGCAAAGCCGAAGGCATGCTGCGCACGGGGCTGGGCAATATCTTCGCCGTGGCCGAGGCTTACCCGGAACTGAAGAGCAACGAGCATTTCATGCAGTTGCAGACGCGCATCAGCGGACTGGAGAACACCATCGCCGACCGGCGCGAGCTATATAACGAGTCGGTGAACATCTACAACGTCGGCATCGAGCAGTTCCCCGCCGTGCTGGTCGCCAACATGTTCGCCTATCCGGCCAAGCCTCTGCTGGAATTCGTCGCCGCGGAAAAGGCTGATGTAGATATCAAGAAACTGTTCGACTAGGAACCAAAATCGATTTTTACACCCGCAGGCCCGCCTGCGCCGGAACCTGCGACGTGGACAATACTTTTATACTGCAAGTGGAATACAACATGAAAAAACTGCTCGTACTGACTGCGGCACTGACTATCGCCCTACCCGCTCTGGCCGGCAACATCACCATCGGCAATCTGGCAAGCCAAACGGAATTCCGCAACGTTTCGGAAGACCTCGGTTCCGCATTGAGTTACAAAGGTGTGGTACCGGCAGAATCTTTGGGCGTCACCGGCTTCGATCTCGGACTGGAAGTCACACAGACAAAACTGGCCCAGAGCGCCGCACTGTGGTACACCCTCACCGGCAGCGACTTCAGCAATCTGTACGTACCAAAACTGCACGTGACCAAAGGTCTGCCGCTGGATATCGACATCGGCGCTTTCTACTCCGCCGTGCCAACCACCGACATCAAGCTCTACGGCGGCGAACTGCGCTGGGCCTTCATGCCCGGCAGCACTGTGATGCCGGCCGTCGCTGTGCGCGGCGCGCTGACCAAACTTTCCGGCGTGAACCAGTTGTCCCTGGACACCAAGAGCTTGGACGTTTCCATCTCCAAGGGTTTCGCCATGCTCACGCCCTACGCCGGTGTCGGTCAGGTGTGGACCAACAGCACACCCGATGCGGCGACCGGCTTCACGGCCGAGAGCTTCACGCAGAACAAGCTGTTCGCCGGTGCCAACCTGAATTTCGGCCTGACCAATCTGGCGCTCGAATTCGACAAGACCGGCAGCGCCCAGTCCACCAGCCTCAAACTGGGTTTCCGCTTCTGAATATCGGTCACAAACCCGCGCGGAGAACAGTCATGCTGAACTCCCTGCGGCGGCAGTACGCGCAACTCATCACTTCCGGCGGACAGCTTATTTTGCTGTTCGCCGGTTTCCATTTGGGCAGCCGTGACGGCTGGTTGTGGACGCTGGGCGGCATCGCCTTCATCAGCGTCTTTGCCTGGTATTCGTCCCTGCACCGCTACCGCATGATCTGCGGCACCCCCACCTCGCGCATCGCCTCGGCGGCACAGGGCTATGTCGAACTGGTCGGCCGCGCGCAGCCGCACGACGATCCCATACTCGGCAAATACTCCCTGCTGCCCTGCCTTTGGTATCGCTACAAGGTCGAGCGCAAGAACAGCAAGAATGAATGGCGCACTGAATCAACCGGACAAAGCGATGCGCCATTCTGCATCGACGACGGCAGCGGCATCTGCGTGATCGACCCGCAGGGCGCGGAGATCATCACCCAACACAAGGACACCTGGCAGGTCGCCGACCATCGCTATACGGAATGGAAACTGATCCGGCAGGACAATCTGTACGCGCTGGGAGAATTCAGAACCATTGGCGGAAGCAACAACCCCGTCACCCGCAATGAACTGGTCAAACAGGTCATCGCAGAATGGAAGACGGACAACACCGATCTGATGAAGCGTTTTGATCTGGATGGCAACGGTCACTTGGACATCGATGAGTGGATGCTGGCCAGACAGGCGGCAAAACGCGAGGCGGACAAACGATTAACGGCTATGCGCAACGAACCGGACACGCATTTCCTGCGTCTGCCGCAGGACAATCGCCTGTACCTGCTCAGCAACTTGTCACCGGCCAGACTGGCGCGGCGTTATGCAGGCTGGGCATGGACACATCTGACCTTCTTCTTTGGCGCCCTGGCGGGCGCGGCATGGGTGCTGAACTCACTGCCGGGCTGATCACACCGCGTATGCGCCGCCGGGATTGAGCATGGCGACGATCTCCCGATGTCCCGCACGTTCAGCCAGATCCAAAGCCGTTCTGCCATCGCTGTATTTGGCATAACGGTTGGCACCTTTATCCAGCAGCAGCTTGACCACTTGCGTGTGGCCATTGTTGGACGCTTTGTGCAAAGCCGTCCAGCCGTCCACCGTGGCCAGATTCACATCGGCACCGCGCAGGATCAGATAGGCGCAAGCGAGCAGATGGCCGCGCGTCGCCGCCTGCATCAGCGCCGTCCAACCGAACTGGCTCTGATAGTTCGGATCGGCACCTTTATCGATCAGCAGTTTGACCACATTCGAATAGCCGTTGAAAGCGGCCCAGTGCAGCGGGTTATAGCCGTTCTTGTCGCAGGCCGTGATCTTCGCGCCGCATTTGATCAGCAACAGCGCGAATTCTTCATTGCCGTTGAATGACGAGATCATCAACGGCGTCCAGTGACGTTCGTCCCTGACCTCCAGATCGACGCCGCAAGACAGGAATTCATGCACCGCGTTCTGGCTGTTCTCCTCGATGGATTTGATCAGGCCGCCCGGACTGAAGTCATATCCCAATTGCTCCAGTTCCTGGCGCTTGTATTCTGGCACATCATCCCAGGCACCGACCTGTTTATCCGAACCGTGCAGCCTGTCCAGATAGTTGCTCAGCCGGATGATCTCGGCGGCGGCCTCCGGCGGGAATCCGGCCCGGTCGCCGCTGCGCTTGTCCACCATCAGATCCTGCAGATAAACATCGATATGCGGAGTCTCGATCAACTCGACGATCTTGTTGAACACGCGCGGAAAGCGCGCCTCCAGCACCTCCGGATACAAGGCCTTGTCATTACCCAGCAACATCAACAGACGCGTATCCATCAGTCGCTGAACCTTTCCGCGATCTGCCTGAATTCATCCTGGATGGTCAGGAACGCATCCACCATATCCGGATCGAAATGCTGGCCGCGCCCGTCCACGATGAATGCCACCGCATCTTCGTGGCTGAACGCTTTCTTGTAGACACGTTTGCAGATCAAGGCATCGTAAACATCGGCCAACGCCATCAACCTAGCCGAGATGGGTATCTCGTTGCCCTTCAGGCCCCTTGGATAACCGCTGCCGTCCCATTTTTCGTGATGGCCGGAAGCGATCTCGCGCCCGATATGCAGGAAGCGGCTGGGGGCCGGCAGACTTGCCTCCGCCGCCGCCAGCGCCTCGCCGCCCAGCGTCGGGTGGGTCTTCATGATCTCGTATTCTTCCGTCGTGAGCTTGCCCTGTTTGAGCAGGATATGATCCGGAATGCCGACCTTGCCGATGTCATGCAGCGGGGCGAGTTTGTACAAGGATTCTATGCAGTCGTCGCTCAGATAATCGCTGAAGCGCGGATGGGAACGCAGCTGTTGCGCCAGCGCGCGAATGTAGGTCTGGGTACGCTTCAGATGATTGCCGGTCTCCTGGTCGCGCGTCTCGGCCAGCGTCGCCATCGCGATGATGGTGACATCGCGCATCTGCGAAACCTCATCGGTCTTGTGTTGCAACTGCTCGGTACGTTCGCGCACCTTCGACTCAAGCCCGTTGTTCAATTGTTCCATCTGCCTGGCCAGCCATTGGTTCTCGAAACGCTGGCGCAGAGACTGCATGACGAGCCGGCTCAGAAATTGACCGGCCCCCAGCATCACCGCCATGAACAACAGCAGCATGATACCGAGCGCGATATGCGTCTCATCCTGCTCCACCATCACCCGGAAGATGAGCGGCAGCATCAGGCCGAGCAGATAGGCGAGGAACGCCGGCGGGTGCGTGGCATTCATGGAGGTCGCCCCGGCGGCAAGGCCAAGCATCAGGCTGATCAACAACACCTGATCCAGCAGGGCGGGCGGGAAAAAGAACAGCGTACCGAAGCCCCACATCATGCCGACGACCAGCGAGAACCAGAGGAATCGCCGACTCCACTCCAGACATTCGCCGACCGTGTCGGCACAGCCGCGATACCCAAACCAGATCACGAACTCCGCCAAGTGCAACAGATAGGCGCAAACGAGCCACAACAACAACTCCCGATGCGCGTCCGCCCCCCACATCAGCCATACGAATATGGGTTCGGCAAGCACCTGTCCCAGCAACATGTAGGGAAGCAGCTTCAAACGCGCGCGCAGTTGCTCCGAACGCACGGCAAGACTGCCCTTATCAATGCGAAACATCAGCTCATCAAAGAAGTTTCGAAGCACAGCCATATACAGACTTCATTCCAATAATCGTTGCATGCAGTGGACAACAATCCGCCTGGCACGTCAATGCGCAAACACCCTGCAGTTCACGCAGGCTTGAAGAATGCCACCGCATCGGCCTCGATGCGCGTGCGCTTGAACGGCGGCAGACTCTGCCAGATGCGTTTCCCGTAGTGCTTGGAGATCAGGCGCGGATCGCAGATCATCAGCACGCCGCGGTCGCTCTCGTCGCGGATCAAACGGCCCGCGCCCTGCTTCAGGTTGATGATGGTGCGCGGCAACTGGAACTCCATGAAGGCATTGCGTCCCTGCTTGTTCATCTCGGCGATGCGCGCCGCCAGTACCGGATCGTCCGGCGGCGCGAACGGCAGCTTGTCGATCACCACCAGCGACAGCGCCTCGCCGCGCACGTCCACCCCCTCCCAGAACGACTGGCTGCCCAGCAGTACCGCATTGCCGTGCTCGCGGAAACGCGCCAGCAACTCGTTGCGCGAGCCCTCGCCCTGAATCAGCAGCGGATACTTCAGGTTCTTGCGGTCGAACTCCGCCTGCAAGATCTCGTAGGCGCGCTGCATCGCGCGCAGGCTGGTGAACAGCAGGAACGCCCTGCCACGGCTCGCTTCGATGAGCGGCAAAGCCGCCTGCACCACCGCATCGGTATAGCCTTCGGTGTTGGGTTCCGGCAGATTCTGCGGCACATACAGCAGCGCCTGTTCGGGATAGTCGAATGGGCTGTCCCAGCAGGCGGTGCGCGCCTCCTGCAAACCCATCTCGGCCTGGTAATGCGCGAAGTTCTGCTTCACCGCCAGCGTCGCCGAAGTGAATATCCAGGCGCGCGGATGGCCGCCGATCTGTTTCTTGAATATCTCGGCGATGGACAGCGGCGTGCTGTTCAGTTGCAAAGAATGATGGAACACCTCCAGCCAGCGCACCGTCTCCGGCACGTCGCCGTCTTGCCAGTGTTTCAACTGCTGCGCCAATGCCTGCGCACGTTGCCAGCAACTCTCCAGCCCCTCGCTGCGTTCCGCCTGCTTCTCCAGCAACCCGGAAAGATCCCCCAGCTTTTCGCCCAAGGTCTTCAGCGCAGCCGCGAAGTCCTTGATGTCTTCAGTCGCCTGCGCCGCCATGCGCCCTTCGCGTTTGAACACCAGACGCAGGTCGCGCCCCGCCTTTTCCAGCACATCGCATGCCACCGGCAAGGCGGCGAAATCCTTGGCATTCGTCAGTGCTTCGATGCGCGCATCCTGCGCCAGATCGAACAGCTGCGACGTGGAGATGCTCTCGCCAAAGAACAGACTGGCCGTCTCCGGCAACTGGTGCGCCTCATCGAAGATCACCGTGTTGCAGGCGGGCAGCAACTCCGCCACCCCCTCGTCGCGCAACATCACATCGGCGAAGAACAAGTGATGGTTGACCACCACGATGTCCGCCTCCATTGCCTCCTTGCGCGCCTTGAGCACGAAACACTCCTTGTGCATGGGACATTCCTGGCCCAGACAGTTATCCCGCGTCGAGGTCACATGCATCCAGATCGGTGCCGTCTCGGGCACATCTGCCAATCCACTCTTGTCGCCGCTCTGCGTGACTTTCGCGTAGTTCACGATCTTGGCCAGATGCTTCACATCCTCGCGCGTCTTGAACAGGCCGTTCGACTGCGCCAATTCCAGATGGTAGTGGCACACATAGTTGGAGCGCCCCTTGAGCAGCGCCACCGACACCGGCGCTTTCAAGGCATCGCGCACCATCGGCAGGTCTTTCTGGAACAACTGGTCCTGCAGGTTCTTGGTGCCGGTAGAGATCACCACCTTGCCGCCATTGAGCAAGGCCGGCACCAGATAGGCGAAGGTCTTGCCCGTGCCGGTTCCCGCCTCCGCGATCAGGATGGCGTTGTCGCGTATCGCCTCCGCCACGGCCAGCGCCATCTCGCGCTGCTGCGCGCGCGGACGAAATGAGGCGACTTCAGTGGCGAGTGGACTTAATTCAGAAAAGAAACGTTCTACTTCGGTGGTCACAATGTGGATTTGGTTGTTGTCGGGGGCAGCGCTATAGTGCGGTGGGGATTTTACGCGAGGTATCGGCTATGGCTAAGAAGAACTTTCCACTATCCAAAGTCTACCGTCTGCTGGAGCCGGGCCCGGTGGTGATGGTGACCACCGCCGCAAAGGGCAAGGCAAACGTCATGACCCTATCGTGGCTGACGATGATGGAGTTCACGCCGCCGCTGGTGGGCTGCGTGATCAGCGGGCGCAATTACAGTTTCGAGGCTTTAACCAAGAGTAAGGAATGCGTGCTCAACATCCCGACGGTGGAACTGGCGAAGCTGGTGGTGAAGGTGGGCAACTGCTCGGGCAGCAAAGTGGACAAGTTCAACAAGTTCAAACTGACGCCGTCGACGGCCTCCATAGTGGCAGCGCCGCTGATCGACGAGTGTTTTGCCAATCTCGAATGCAAGGTGGTCGATACCCGCATGGTGAACAAGTACAACTTCTTCGTGCTGGAGGTGGTGAAGGCGTGGATCAATCCGGCGCAGAAGAATCCGCGCACGCTGCACCATCAGGGCAAGGGCGTGTTCGTGGTGGACGGGGACAGGATCCAGCTGCCCTCGAAGATGGCATGATCAGGCTGCGTCATCTACTTGCCTGGCTGGTGTTGCTGGTGGTCGCCATGCTCAATGGCACGCTGCGCGACTTCACCTATGGCCGACATATGTCGGAGTTGTCGGCCCACCAGCTTTCCACGCTGATCGGCATGCTGCTGTTCGCGCTGGTCATCCAGCGCTACGTGCGGCGCTGGCCGACGGCTTCGGCGCGCGAAGCCGGTTACATCGGACTGTTCTGGGTATCGCTGACGATAGCCTTCGAGTTCCTGTTCTTCCAATATGTGGGTGGACATCCCTGGCAGGTATTGCTGGCGAATTACGATATAAGCAAGGGACGTTTGTGGCCGCTGCTGCTACTCTGGGTCGCCGTCGCCCCCTATCTTTTCTTCCGCCTTGCCCGGTCGCGCGGTGCCACGACCCACAACTGAACAACACCCAATGAAGATACTCATCGACGCCGACGCCTGCCCAAAAGTCATCAAGGAGATCCTGTTCCGCGTGGCGGATAGACGCCAGATGCACACCACTCTGGTGGCGAATAAATTGCTGTACTGCCCGCCTTCTCCCTTCCTCCATGCCCTGCAAGTACCAGCCGGTTCCAATGTGGCGGACGACAAGATCGTGGAGATGACCGAAGCGGGCGATCTGATCATCACGGCGGATATTCCGCTGGCTGCCGAGGTGATCGCAAAAGGCGGACATGTGCTGAACCCGCGCGGTGAGTTGTATAGCAAAGACAGCATCAAGGAACGACTGGCGATGCGCGACTTTATGGATGTGCTGCGCAGCAGCGGCGTGGAGACCGGCGGACCGGCGGCATTGAGCCAGAAAGACCGCCAAGCGTTCGCGAATCAGCTGGACCGTTTTCTGGCGAGACACGCGCCCTGACCCCCGGGGCTACCCGTAACCGTCTTCGGAAGACCCTTCTGCAGTGCAGCGACCTTTCCACTGCGCGTAGCATTCGAGCCCGCAGAAATGCGCCACATAGTCATTCACCTCGAAATTCACGGCAGCCGACTGCGGCACTTCTTTCTTGCAGACTTCACAACTGACTTGCTCGGATAAAGGAAGGGCTTGGGGATGGGTAGTCATGGCACACCTCCTGCTGGGTGTAGAGGTAATTGCAGACTATTCCTGTCGCATCGAACTGGCAAGCGCAAATATCCCGCCGCCATGATGCGCGTATGGAGAACGGTGCCGCTTTCAGGGAGTACAATCATCCCGAAATGCCGCAATGATCCGCACCAACAGGGGGAGACGATCATGCAAATCGCCTGGAAAAAAGAACTGGAGATCGGCAACGAAATGATAGACACCCAGCATCGCATGCTGGTGCTGTTGCTCAAGAAGCTCGACCTTGCCCTGACCAGCAGGATGGATCAAAAAATCATCATGGGCATCATGCTGGAGATCAAGAAGTTCACCGAGTTCCACTTCCTCAGTGAAGAGAATCTGATGTCGGAGTTGCGCTATCCAGGCCTTGCGGATCATGAACGGATACATTCCGAATTGCTCGGCGTGCTAAACGTCTTCATCGCCCAGATCAACCGCAAACAGGAAGCACCCGAAGACATCCTGCCGCAGATCGTGTCCTGGGTCACCAACCACGTGGTCAGCGAAGACCTGAAGATCGCGGAATACGTGAAGAGTTCCTCATACCGCCCCATCGCCGAAGACTGTTACGCGCTGTACTTCAAAAAGTACGAGTGACGCATCACATCACGGCATACAGTTTCTTCGCTTCGACCACTTTGACTATGTAACCGCGCGTCTCGGCATACGGCAGCTTGGTGCGCAATGTGTCATACACCTGCTCGGGTTTCATCGCATTGATCTTGTTGATCGCATCATATTGCCGGTCGCGACTGCTCTTGAGTTGACTGAATGCCCGCATCACATTGGACGGCCCGGTGTTGTAGGCGGCGATGGCGCAGTATTCGCGCGAAACCGGATCTCTGATCTCGCGTAGCGGGCTGTCCTTGAGCAACACGCCCAGATAGGTGGAACCCAGCTCGATGTTGTTGTTCGCATCGAACAGATACTCCTTGCTCGGCATCACATCCTGCCCCTTGGCCTTGCGATACGCTTCGCGCCCGCCGCTGGAAGGCACCAGCTGCATCATGCCGTAGGCCGGTGCGCTGGACACGGCGAAGGGATTGAAAGCGCTCTCGGTTTTGATCACCGCGTAGATCAGGCTGCGGCTGACCTGCGTGTTGTCCGCATGGCGGCGCACCGTGGTGGCATATTGCAGCGCGCGTTTGTCCAGATGCGAATTCACCATATTGAAGCGCACGAAGTACACGTTCTTGCGCGTGCCGTTGGCATCGATGCTGCGCGACTGCAATCTGTTGTCCACTAGATAGTCGGCGTAGCGCTCCACATCCTCGCGCGACTTGAGCATGTTGCCGTTCTGGTCTGCCACCATCTGCTCCAGATAGGGATCGCCGTTAAGCGAAATCTCTTTGTCGGAGAACAGATCGACTGCGCCAGGATCGTTAGGCGTCAGCAGGGCCACCACCACTGCATTGCGCAGCTTTTCCTTTACGTTCGCCTCATCCAGATGCTCGATGAGGACGCTGCCCGCGTCGTAATCCACCACCACGCGGTTCTTGTAGTTCTCGGTGTATTTGACGTAGCGCGTGCGGTTGGGCAGGGTACGGGATTCTTTCTTGCCCCACTTGGAACCGCTCTCCTTCTGCACATTCCCCATCAGGCGGTTGTATTCCGCCTGAGCCTTACGCAGGTCTGAAAGTAGCAGCCGCGGATTGTATTTGTAGGCTTCCACGCGATTCGTGGCGACCCGGCGCAAAGCCTGCTGGGGATCGCTGGCGGTGGCGATGTCGATCAGTTGCTTGCTGGAGCAGGCGGGCAGACACAGCAAGCCCGCACCAATCGCCATCAACAATTTACGTTTCATCCACGCCTCCCCTTAGCGCTGCTCAGCGCGATTCCAGCGTCTCCCAGCGCGTCATCAGATCCAGTATCTGTTCTTCGATCTCGGCAGCGCGCTGGCCCAACTGCTTGGCATGCGCGGGGTTGTCGCGGAACAAGGTCCCCGAGCCAAGTGCTGCAGTGATATCTTCCTGCTCGCGTTCCAGCACCTCGATCTTGCGCGGGATCTCTTCCAACTCTTGCTGTTCTTTGAAGCTCAGCTTGCTGGAAATCTTCGGTTTTGCGACTTCCGGCTTGGCTTGCGGTTTGGCAGGTGCAGATGCCGCGACTCGGCTCTTCGCCTCATACTGCTTCACGCGCAGCCAGTCCTCGTAACCGCCGACGTACTCCATCAGCTTGCCGTCGCCCTCGAAGGCGATCACCTGTGTCACCACGTTATCCAGGAAGGAACGGTCGTGGCTGACCAGGAACAGCGTGCCCTGATAGTTGGCCAGCAATTCTTCCAGCAGTTCCAGCGTCTCGATATCCAGATCGTTGGTCGGCTCGTCCAGCACCAGCACGTTGGCCGGCTGCGTGAACAGGCGCGCCAGCAGCAGGCGGTTGCGCTCGCCGCCGGAGCAGCTCTTCACCGGCGAACGCGCGCGTTCCGGTGCGAACAGGAAATCACCCAGATAGCTGATGACATGTTTGCGCTGTCCGCCGATCTCGATGAAGTCCGACCCCTGACTGATGGTGTCGGCCAGTGTCGCCTCGTCGTCCAGTTGCGCGCGCAACTGGTCGAAATAGGCGACGGATATCTTGGTGCCCAGTTTCACATCGCCGCTGTCTGGCTGCATCTCGCCCAAAATGATCTTGAGCAGCGTGCTCTTGCCCGCGCCGTTCGGCCCGAGCAAACCGATCTTGTCACCGCGCTGGATGCGACAGGAAAAGTCGCTGATGATCCTTCTGTCGCCGAAGAATTTGTTCACATGCGTCAGCTCGGCCACCAGTTTGCCGGAGCGGTCGCCCGCCTCCAGATTCATCTCGACCTTGCCCACCTTGTCGCGCCGCGCCGCGCGCTCCAGTCGTAACGCTTCCAATTGGCGCACGCGGCCTTCGTTGCGGGTACGGCGCGCCTTGATGCCCTGGCGTATCCACACCTCTTCCTGCGCCAGCACCTTGTCGAACTTGGCGTTCAACACCGCCTCGTCCGCCAGCATACGTTCCTTGAGCTTTTGATAGGCCGCGAAGTTGCCGGGGAAGGACGCCAGCTTGCCGCGATCCAGTTCGACGATGCGCGTGACGACGTTATCCAGAAAGCGCCGGTCGTGGGTGACCAGCAGCACGCTGCCGCGAAATTCCTTGAGCAAGCCTTCCAGCCATTCGATGGATGCGAAGTCCAGATGGTTGGTCGGCTCGTCGAGGATCAACACTTCCGGCTCGGCCACCAGCGCCTGCGCCAGTGCCACACGCTTGCGCACGCCGCCTGAGAGTGAGCCGACTAAGGCTTCCGGATCCAGCTCCAGACGCTGGATGGCCGTCTCGATGCGTGCCTGCACCGACCAGCCGTCTTGCGCTTCGAGCGCGGTCTGCAAAGGTTGCATCGCCTCCAGCAGTTTCTCGTAGTCGGCATCCGGCTCGGCCAGCTGATGCGACAGATGGTGATAGTCGGTGATCAGTTGATGCAGCTCGCCCAGACCGCGCGCCACTTCGTCGAACACGGTCGCTTTCGGATCCAGCTCCGGTTCCTGACTGACGTAACAGATGCGTGCTGTCGTTTGACGCCATAACGTACCATCATCCAGATGCGCTTGCCCAGCCAAAATTTTGAGCAGGCTGGACTTGCCGGTGCCATTGCGTCCGATCAGGCCGACGCGCTCGCCTTCATCCAGTTGAAAATCCGCATGATCCAGCAATGCGACATGACCGAAGGCGAGGTTCGCCTTGTCCAGCGTGATATACGGCATTAATTATTCTCTTCCTGCGGCAGCGAAGACTGGTAGACGAATGAAAAACCACCCGCGAAGAAAGCCATGCACACATAGCCGAACATGGTGGTGAACTTGTCCAGCACCAGATGCGTGTTGTAGTCGGTGATCTGCAATGCGAAGAAGTGGAACACGAACAGGCAGGCGGCCAGCACGTTGCCGACCAGGATCAGACGATGGCCGAAGGTATAGCCGTTGCCGCCCGCTTTGCCCTGCGGCGGCAGACCGCGCTGCATGTACCAGACCGTGAACACGCCCGCGAACAGCAACAGCGCGCCGACCAGACGGCTCGGGATATCGCCCTCGGTGGTGGCCAGACCCAGCACGTTGAGCAGCATGCCGCCCGCCGCCGCGACCCAGCCCATAAAGATGGTCTGCGGCATGAAGAACCATGCGGCAAAGATATTCACATTCGGATACTTCATCACTTCCCTTTCGCGATCATTGCTTTCAAATCCCCGATGACATCCGTCGAATGTCTCGAAGTCTCCACTTTCGTATAAACCTTGGCGATCCTGCCCTGCGCATCGATCAAAAAGGTGTGACGCTTTGCCACCTTGAACACCCGCAGATCCAGCAACGCCCCGTAGCGCGCGGCCACTGCACCGGACTTGTCCGCCAGCAAGGGAAACGGCAGATGATATTTCTCGGCGAATTCGGCATGGCTGGCGCTGTCGTCCACGCTGATGCCGATCACCACCGCCCCCATCGCCGACAGCTTGTGCAGATCGTCGCGGAAGGCACAGGCCTCCTGCGTGCAACCCGGCGTGTCGTCCTTGGGATAAAAATACAGCACCAGCCACTTGCCCGCGTACTGCTTGAGACCATGCACCACCCCGTGCTGGTCGGGCAATTCAAAATCGGGGGCCGCCTCGCCCGCCTTGGGCAACTCAGCCGCGCGCGCCCTCTGCATCACCAGCAATGACAAAGCGGCCAGCAAACCGAACAGGATCAGCCATTTCATTTTGAATCTCCACAGGCGAACGCAAGCGAGGGCGGGATTTTACGTTAGAATGCGCGCCACTTAGCGTTATTCACGCGCGTCCCCGTAGTTAAATGGATATAACCGCCCCCTCCTAAGGGGCAATTACAGGTTCGATTCCTGTCGGGGACACCACACGGATATGGAGTACGGCGATGCAAGGTAACGACCACGCACGCATGACCCACCTCGACACCGCGCGCGTCGTGTTGCTTTATGCGGTGTTCGCGGGCTTGTGGATACTGCTCTCGGACGAGATCATCAATGGGCTGATCGCCGACCCGCTGTATCGCCATCTCGCACAGAGCCTCAAAGGCCTGCTGTTCGTCGGCGTCACCTCCGGCCTGCTCTACCTGCTGCTGAACCGCCGCCTGTGGCCGCAGGATGCCGCCACGCCCCTCAAACTGCATGGCAGTCTGGTGCCCTGGCCCGCCTGGCAACTCTACCTGCTGGCGACCGCCTTGCCTTTGATAACGATGCAGGTGCGCAACGATCTCGCGCCCTTGTTCAATGACAGTCCATTGATGATTCTGTTCATGCTGCCCATTCTGATCAGCGCCATCGTCGGCGGTCTCGGGCCGGGTTTGTTCGCCACCCTGATTTCTGTTGTCGCACTGGGACTATTCACCATCAAGGCCAGCGGCAATCCGCCGTCCATGAATCCCGTCGAGGTGTTGCAACTGCTGGCCCTCGCCGGAATCGGCGTGCTGGTCAGTCTGCTCAGCATGATGCTGCATCAGGCGCGTTACCGCACCGAGCTTGCCCGTCAGCGGGCGGAAGAGAATCTGGGCAAACAGCAACAAATCTCCGCGCTGCTGCATGCCATTGCCGACGGCTCTACCGATGCCATCTTTGCCAAAGACCTGCAAGGACGTTATCTGTTGTTCAACCGCGCTGCCGAAAAGTTCATGGGCAAGTCGGCCGCCGAAGTGCTGGGTAACGATGACACCAACATCTTTCCGCCCGAGGACGCGGCCACGGTCATCCAAAGCAATCAGCGTGCCATGGACGAGAACCGCACCATCACATCCGAAGAGGAATTGACGACGACCGATGGCACGGCCTTCTTTCTCGTCACCAAAGGCCCGTTGCACGATGCAGACGGCAAAGTGAACGGGGTTTTCGGCATCTCGCGCGACATCACCTATCTGAAGGACGCGGAACTGGAGATGCGCGAACAGCGCGATTTCGCCGAGACGCTGATCGACACCGCCCAGGTCATCGTGCTGGTGCTCGATTGCGCAGGCCGCATCGTGCGCTTCAACGACTATATGGAGCGTCTTGGCGGATGGCGGCTGGATGAAGTGCGCGGCAAGGACTGGTTCGACACTTTCCTGCCCCACGAAAAACGCGATGCCGACCGTGAATTGTTCAAGGCAGCAATCCACGACATTCAGACCGTCGGCAGCGTCGGCATCCTGCTCACCCGCGAAGGTCTCCATCTGAGCATCGAGTGGTATGACAAGACCCTGAAGGACGAGAAGGGCAACACCACCGGCCTGCTGGCCATCGGTATGGATATCAGCCCGCGCCAGAGAGCGGAGCAGCAGATACACAATCTGGCTTATTACGACAGCCTGACCGGCCTGCCCAACCGCACCCTGCTGCTCGACCGTCTCGGCATGATGCTGCCCATCGCGCAGCGCCAGAACCGTCACGATGCTTTGCTGCTGGTCAATATCGACCGCTTCAAGACCGTCAACGATGCCAGCGGGCAAAGCGTGGGCGATGAATTGCTCAAGGCAGTCGGCAAAAGACTGGGCGGTTTATTGCGCGAGGGGGACGTGCTGGCCCGGCTCTCCGGTGACGAATTCGCCATCCTGCTGCCGGATCTTTCCAAACAGCAACATACCGCCGCGCATCAGTCCATGCATGTCGCGGAAAAAATCCACGCCAACATGCGCGAACCGCTTGCACTGGACGCGGAGAACTTCTCGCTCACGGTCAGTATCGGCATCGCGCTGCTCCCGCTGCGCACAGACGAGGATTCCGCGCTCGACATCCTGCGCCGCGCCAACACCGCCCTGCACCGCTCCAAGAGCGCGGGCGGCGGGCAGACCACGCTGTTCGAACACAGCATGGACGAGACCACCAAGCTGCGCTTCCAGATCGAACGCGAACTGCGCCAGGCAATCCCCGGCGGACAGTTGCGTTTGTACCTGCAACCGCAGGTGGATGCCTCCGGCAAGACGGTCGGGGCGGAAGCGCTGGTGCGCTGGCAGCATCCGCAGCGCGGCCTGGTGCCGCCCGGCCTGTTCATTCCGGTGGCGGAAGAATCCGACCTCATCATCGAGATCGGCGAATGGGTGATGGCCGAGGTATGTCGCCTGCTGACGAACGAAACTTTGCAGGGCCGCCCCTACCGCATCGCGGTCAACATCAGCCCGCGCCAGTTCCGCCAGGCGAATTTTGTGGATTGGGTGAAAGACTCGCTCTCCGCCACCGGTGCCGAGCCCACCCATCTCACCATCGAAGTGACCGAAGGCGTGGTGATCGACAACATCGGCAGTGTGATCGCCAAGATGAACGAGCTGGCGGTGCTGGGCATCCACTTTTCGGTGGACGATTTCGGCACCGGCTATTCTTCGCTGGCCTACCTGAAACGTCTGCCCATCCACGAGCTCAAGATAGACAAGACCTTCGTGCAGGATGCGCCCAGCGATCCCGGCGATGCCGCCCTGATCGAATCCATTCTGGCGGTCGCCAAGCACATGCACCTGAAGGTCGTGGCGGAAGGTGTGGAAACACAGGAGCAGGCGGACTTCCTCAACCAGCGCGGCGAAGTGATCCACCAGGGTTATCTGTTCGGACGCCCCGAACCGGCCGAGCAGGTATTGGCCGGACTATCCGGCTAGACCACCGCCACCCGCGCTGCGCCGACCGTCATCTCGCCGACCACCGCCGCCTGCGCGAACCCCGCCGCAGCAAACGCCGCC
This sequence comes from Sideroxydans sp., assembly GCA_011620315.1. Lineage (GTDB taxonomy): Bacteria > Pseudomonadota > Gammaproteobacteria > Burkholderiales > Gallionellaceae > Sideroxyarcus. The sequence continues at coordinate 17,167 of WOZO01000128.1, forward strand.
AGCACCGCTTCCACGCCATCCGGCGCGACCGACACCAGCAGCCCGCCGCTGGTCTGCGGATCGGCCAGCAGTTGGCGCTGCCATGCCGGCAGGCCTGCCGCGAAATCCACCTCATGGCCGTAGCTCGCCAGATTGCGCGCGATGGCACCGGCCACGATGCCCTGCTGTACCAGCGGCAATGCCTCGGACAAGGTCGGCACCTGGGCAAAATTCACCGTCGCGCCCAGATTCGAACCGCGACAGATCTCCAGCAGATGACCGAGCAGACCGAAGCCGGTGACATCGGTCAGCGCGTGCACATCCGCCATCTCGGCCAGCTCGCTGCCCACGCGGTTGAGCTTGGTGGTGGTGGCGATCATCTGCGCGTAGCCCGCGTCGCTCAGCAGCTCTTTCTTCATCGCGGCGGCCAGCACGCCGACCCCAAGGCCTTTACCGAGGATCAGCACATCACCGGCGCGTGCCGCGTTGTTCTTCTTCACATGGTCGGGATGCACAATGCCGAGCGCGACCAGACCGTAGATCGGCTCCGGCGCGTCGATGGAATGGCCGCCCGCGATGGGGATGCCCGCGTCGCGGCACACCGCTTCGCCGCCTTCCAGGATGCGACGGATGGTGTCCGGCTGCAGCTTGTCGATGGGCATGCCGACGATGGCCAGCGCCATGATCGGCGTGCCGCCCATGGCATACACATCGGAGATGGCATTGGTGGCCGCGATACGCCCGAAGTCGTAGGCATCGTCGACGATGGGCATGAAGAAATCGGTGGTGGCGATGATCGCCTGCTGGTTGTTCAAACGATAGACCGCGGCATCGTCGCTGCTCTCGATCCCCACCAGCAGGTCGGGGAAAGGCATCGCATGTTTGGTTTTGCCCAGTATCTCCTGCAACAAACCCGGTGCGATTTTGCAGCCGCATCCGCCGCCGTGCGACAATCGGGTCAATTTCACTTCAGACATCATCACTCCCACTTCTCATGCTATTCAAAACCGCGAACCTATCACAGCTCGGTGACTTTGACGAAATCATCGATGTGCGCACGCCTGCGGAATTCGCCGACGACCATATCCCCGGCGCGATCAACTGCCCCGTGCTGTCGGATGAAGAGCGCATCACCGTCGGCACCCTGTACAAGCAGGTGTCGCCGTTCGAGGCGCGCAAGGTCGGCGCGGCGCTGGTGGCGAAGAACATCGCCCGCCATCTGGAGACGCGTTTCCGAGACCATCCGAAATCGTGGAAGCCATTGATCTATTGCTGGCGCGGCGGCCAGCGCAGCGGTGCGATGAGCATCATCCTGGGGCAGGTCGGCTGGGCGGCACACAAGCTGGAAGGCGGCTACAAGACCTACCGCCGCGACGTGCTGGACAAGCTGGAGACGCTGCCGGCCCGCCTCATCTTCCGCATCGTCTGCGGGCCGACCGGTTCCGGCAAGAGCCGCCTGCTGGATGCGCTGACGGCCAAAGGCGCGCAAGTTCTGGACCTCGAAACCCTGGCCAATCATCGCGGTTCGGTGCTGGGCAGTTTCCCGTCGCAGGCCCAGCCCTCGCCCAAATCGTTTGAGACGGCACTGGTGCAAGCCATGAGCAAGTTGGACCCGGCACGCCCGGTGTTCGTCGAATCCGAAAGCAGCAAGATCGGTCGCCTCACCGTGCCCGCGCCCCTGATCACCGCCATGCACAACAGCGCATGCGTGTTGCTGGACACCTCGCGTGAAGCACGCATCGCCTTGCTGATGGAAGAATACCGGCACTTCGTCGACGATCCCGAAACGCTGATCAAGAAACTGGAGATATTGAAGCCCTTCCACGGCGCGAAGCGCATCGAGGAATGGGAAGGTTTAATACGGGCCGGGAATTTCGAGACACTGGTCGGCCAGTTGCTGGCGCTGCACTACGACCCCGGCTACCAGCGCTCGCACAACAGCCACTTCGGGGATATGGAACATGCGCTGCAGTTGAAGCTGACAGATACTTCAATACCCGCCATGCGCCAGGCTGCCAGCGAACTGCTGGAAGCGCTCAGCGCCTGACCGGCACGCGCGGTGCCAGCGCGCACAGCAATTCGTAGCTGATGGTGCCGGCGGCGCGCGCCACCTCGTCGATCGGCATGCCCTCGCCCCACAGCACCACACGGCTGCCGACGCGCGCATCCGGCAAGCCGCTCAAATCAACACTCAGCATGTCCATCGACACCCGTCCCAGCGTGCGCGTGCGTTTGCCGTCCACCAGAATCGGCGTGCCGCTCTCGGCATGGCGCGGGTAGCCGTCGGCATAACCGCAGGCCACGGTACCGATGCGCAACGCCCGTTCTGCACGGTATGTCGCACCGTAGCCGACCGCGTCGCCGCCCTTGATGTCGCGCACCGAGATCAGTTCGCTGGACAGTGTCATCACCGGCTGCAGGCCCAGCGATTCCGCACTGGCATCGGCGAACGGCGAACTGCCGTAGAGCATGATGCCGGGCCGCACCCAGTCGCTGTGCGAAGCGGGATGGCGCAGGATGGCGGCGGAGTTGGCCAGCGAACGCGGCAGGTGACGATTGGCGGTGAGTTGTTCGAACAAGGTGAGCTGCGCCGCCACTCCGGGCGCCTCGTCCGCCAGCGCGAAATGGGTCATCAGGGTGACCTCGCGCACGGCGCGGTGCGACTTCAGGCGCTCCATCGCGGCGGGAAATTCCTGCGGCGCGAAACCGAGCCGGTTCATGCCGCTGTTGAGTTTGAGCCACACCGCAAGCCCGTTCTTGCGCGGGTAGGCATCCAGCCACTCGATCTGCTGCCGACTATGGATCACCGTGGTCAGTTCATACTCGGCCAGCAGCGGCAGTTCGTCGCGCGAGAAGAAACCTTCCAACAGCAGGATGGGCTGGCGGAAACCGGCATCGCGCAAGGCCACCGCGTCGCGCACATCCAGCAGGGCGAAGCCGTCGGCATCCCGCAGCGCCCCGGCCGCCTGCAACAGGCCGTGCCCGTAAGCGTTGGCCTTGACCACCGCCATCACGCGCGCCGCCGATGCGCGGCGTACCACACGCAGGTTGTTGCGCAGTGCGGAAAGATCGATATGGGCCTGGATGGGGCGTGACATGGGTGCTCTGCAGTGAATAAATCGTGCCGCGAATGATAGCAGGCCTCACTTTCAGTCCGCCCCGAAAAGTGCCGCAAATATTCAGAATTTAACAATCCGGCAAGATGTTTCATGTTATAAAACCGCGTCATTTCAATTCAAACATATCGTGAATCGCGGCTTCTACACCATCCTCGCAGCGCAGTTCTTCAGTGCGCTCGCCGACAATGCCCTGCTGTTCGCCGCCATCGCACTGCTCAAAGAACTGTCCTCACCGAACTGGCACACGCCGGTGCTGCAACAGTTTTTCATCTTCTCCTACATCCTGCTCGCCCCCTTCGTCGGCGCATTCGCCGACTCGCTGCCCAAAGGGCGCGTGATGTTCATCAGCAACCTGATCAAGCTCGCAGGCTGCATCGCCATGCTGGTCGGTTTGCATCCCCTGCTCGCCTACGGTCTGGTCGGGCTGGGCGCGGCGACCTATTCGCCCGCCAAGTACGGCATCCTCACCGAATACCTGCCGCCCGGCCAGCTGGTGAAGGCAAACAGCTGGATGGAAGGTCTCACCGTCGCCGCCATCGTGCTCGGTGCCGTGATCGGCGGCATCCTCATCTCGCCGAACCTGTTCGGACCGATGGTCGAATCGCTGCATATCCCGCTGCTGGACAGCGTACCCAAGTTCGCCATCGCCATCATCCTTGTGGTCTACGTAATCGCGGCCGTGTTCAACCTGTACATCCCGCTCGTTCCCATCGAGCACAAGCCGCTGAGCCGCGATCCGGTCGCGCTCATCCAGGAATTCTGGCACTGCTTCAAACTGCTGTGGAAAGACCCGCTGGGTCAAGTCTCGCTGGCGGTGACCACGCTGTTCTGGGGCGCGGGCGCGACGCTGCGCCTGCTGCTGATCGGCTGGGCGGCAATCGCGCTCAACTACGACATCGGCCAAGCCGCGCAGCTCACCGCGTGGTTCGCCATCGGCATCGCCATCGGTTCGGTGCTGGCCGCGCGCTACATCAAGCTGGAGCATTCGGTGAACGTGCTGCCGGTCGGCATCGCCATGGGACTGACCGTGCTGCTGATGATCCCCGTCGGCAACAGCACGCTGGCCGTGTTGCTGCTGATCGCAATGGGCGCGATGGGCGGCTTCTTCGTGGTGCCGATGAACGCGCTGCTGCAGCACCGCGGTCACCTGCTGATGGGAGCGGGACGCTCCATCGCGGTACAGAACTTCAACGAGAACATCAGCATCTTCGCCATGCTCGGCCTGTACGCCGTGATGGAAAAGATGGAACTGCACATCTTCTTCATCCTGGTGGTATTCGCGCTTATCCTCTCCGGCGTGATGAGCCTGCTGTACAAGAAGCACCGCCACGACCAGGATAGCGGCGCGATGTAACGGGGCGCGCTCGCGGTCCGGTTATCGCACGGCACCCGCGCACGGCGGGTGCCCCCATCCCGCGCCATCTGCTGCAAGTCATTCCGGAACGCTTCCGCAACAACCCGGAGCATGAAGCGCGCCCCCTCAGCGACGGCGCACAACCCGGAAAGCGCGCAGTCGCGCCCATGCTGACTTCCACACGGAGTCTGGAGAGCGTGCGCTCTTCCATCGCGCTGGCGACACACGCCGGGCATGTCGGTGGTTGCGGAAGGGACAGGGACCGCAGCAACGCGCGTTGCGCTAAAGGAAACGGGGGGCGACAACGGACAGGGCTGGTTGTTCGGCAAACCCATGCCGCTCGCCCGAGCGGCACACGCAATAACTCAGGATTCGCTGTAGAGCTTCCAAATGTTCTTGCCGCCGTGTTTGGCACGGTACATCGCCTCGTCGGCGCGCATCACCAGCGTCTTCGCATCCCCGGCATCCTCCGGGAACAGGGAGATACCGATGCTCGCCCCCACCTTGCCGGGCTGTCCGTTCAGATCGAAAGGCGCTGTCAGCGCGTGCACGAGCTTCTCCGCCACCAGCACCGCGTTCTGCGCCGATTCGATGTTCTCCAGCAGCATGACGAACTCGTCCCCGCCCAGTCGCGCCACCGTGTCCGATTCGCGCACCGTCCGCACGAAGCGTTCGGACACGCCCTTGAGCAGCAGGTCGCCCGCCTCATGTCCCAGCGTATCGTTGATCTGCTTGAACCCGTCCAGGTCGATGAACAGCACCGCGAGCACCTGCCTGTTCCGCTTCGCCAGACCGACCGAGTGATCGAGAATGTTCAGGAACGAGGCGCGATTGGGCAGATTGGTCAGGTAGTCGAAATGTGCCAGATGCGCGATGCGTTCTTCAGCCTGCTTGCGCTCGGAGATGTCGCGCACGATGCCGATGAAATAGCGCTGCCCGCCCAGCATCATCTCCGAGGCGGACAGTTCCAACGGAAAAGTCTCGCCGCCCTTGCGCACCGCCACCACCTCGCGACCGCGCATGCCGAGCACGCGTTTCTCGTTGCTATGCACATAGCGGTACAGATAGCCGTCATGGGCACTGCGATCCGGTTCCGGCATCAACAGCTTCAGGTTCTGCCCCATCACTTCCGGCGCGGCGTAGCCGAAGATGCGCTCCGCCGCCGGATTGAATCCCTGTATCCGCCCCGACTCGTCGATGGTGATAATGCCGTCCATCACGTTATGGATGATGGCCTGCAACTCATCCTGACTCTTTTCCAGCGCATCCTTGATCTTCTGCAGATTGGTGACCATCTGCCAGAACAGCTTGACTTCCCCGCCGCCGGTCACGCGATGATCGCCGAACACCTTGTAGGCCTCGTCCGCCACCGACTCGTCATGCGACAGGTTGTAGATGATGCAGTCGGAATAGGCCTTGCAAGCCTGCAGGGCCGCAACAGTGTCGGTATAGGTGGGAATACCGTACTTGCGCGCCAATTCAAATCCCGGGGCAGCGGGATCGGTGTCCACGATGGCGACCACACTGGCCAGATTGTCTTCCATAAACATCGCGAGCAAAGCGGAGCCGCCCCGCCCCGCCCCGACGATCAGAACCGG
>WOZO01000073.1 GCA_011620315.1 Sideroxydans sp.
GTTGTAGATCGACAAGCGGTCAGGATTGGCAGCGATCACACGATCCAGCGTGCGTCCAAAACCTTCCAGCGTCTGCTTCGGCAGGCCATAGATCAGATCGATGCTGACCGACTTGAAGCCGTTGGCGCGCGCCGCATCGATGATGCGCAATGTCTCTTCTTCGCTCTGGATGCGGTTGACCGCTTTTTGCACATCATCGTCGAAATCCTGCACGCCGATGCTGATGCGATTAAATCCGGTCGCCCCGAGCAGCGCGATGGTCTCGTCGCTGACTTTGCGCGGATCGATCTCGATTGAATATTCGCCGTCATCGACCAGCTTGAAGTACTTGCCTATCGCGGCCATCACTTCACGGATCTCGTCATCGCTCATGAATGTCGGCGTACCGCCGCCGAAGTGCAGTTGTTCCACGACCTGGCCGGACCCCAATAACTCAGCCTGCATCGCCATTTCCTTGATCAAGTAGCGCACATATTCCGCTGATTTGCTGCGATCCTTGGTGATGACCTTGTTGCAAGCGCAATAGAAGCACAAGGTATTACAGAACGGAATGTGGATATACAGCGAAAGCGGGCGACCTACTCCGCCTATTTCGCGCTTTGCCAACCAGTGGCTATAACTCTCGGCATTGAATGCCTCGACAAACCTGTCTGCCGTGGGGTAAGAAGTGTAGCGCGGCCCATTCTTATCCAGCCTGCGTATCAGTTCCAAATCCACAACCAATTGATTTACTGCTTCGTTCATCCGCTCCTCCTCTCGCAAGGTCGTAACTATGCCAGTTTGCTGCCCGTTTGACTTGATATATGTCAAAATAGCGCCGTATCAACCATTCGATTAATGTGGCTTTGAACGACATCAACCAAACCGAAATCACACGTCTGCGGGTCGCCTGTTCCAATTGCAATCTGCGCGAGTTGTGCCTTCCCGTGGACCTGACGCCCAACGAGATGACACGTCTTGAGGAATTGAGCAATCAAAAGCGAAGTTTTGCTACCGGCGACTATCTGTACCGCTCCGGCGACCGCTTCAAATCGCTGCACGCGATCCGTAGCGGATCGTTCAAGACGCGTGTATTGCACGAAGACGGGCGTGAGCAGGTCACAGGCTTTCTGATGGCCGGCGAAATTATCGGCCTGGAAGCTATCAGCACCGATGCCCATACCTGCGAAGCCCTTGCCATGGAGGACAGCGAAGTCTGTGAACTCCCTTACGCGAAGCTGGCTGAGTTGAGTCGCGAGATTCCCAGCCTGCAGCGCCATCTGTACAAGATCATGAGCCGCGAGATCGTTCGCGACCAGGGGATCATGCTACTGCTCGGCTCCATGCGCGCGGAAGAACGATTGGCCGCCTTCTTGCTGAACATGTCGCAGCGCAATGCGATACACGGCATGTCTGCCACCCAGTTGCGGCTGCGCATGTCACGTCTGGAGATCGGCAGCTATCTCGGGCTTAAGCTGGAAACGGTCAGTCGTGCATTCTCCCATTTTCAGGATGAAGGCCTGATCCAGGTCAAAGCACGGGCGGTAGAGATTCTTGCTTTGCCCAAACTTCGAGAGATGGTTGGCAAGTGACATTTATATTCCTTTAACCTGCGGAATCAGTATCCTGCATTCTCACTTCAATCTTGAGGCCTCCCATGAGCGAAAAATACCATGCCACCCCCGACGAGATCGTACGCGCCAAGTGGCCCCACGAGATTTTCCTGATCAATCTGGTGTTCAACCACATTCTTGTGTTTGCTTCCACGTTCGGCGTATTCAGCACCTTCCCGCTGATGGTTGTGATCGTTCCCGTCACCTCGTTTGCGATTACCGGTTACATCCTCGTCAAGGCGCGTTATGTCGCGGCCAGCGATGACACCATTTTCGTGAAAGCCCACTGGGGCCTCGCACATAAACGCAACTCCCACTTTATGTGGCTATTGAGCGTCACTTGCGCCGTGATGGCTGGCGGACTCTGGATCTCCGCTGCAATGGGCTGGTCAAAGATCGCCACGATCGCATTGCTGGGCGGGGTCGGCTTGCTGCCATTTATGGTTTCTCTTTTGATCCTGATCGTGCTGGGTAACGATGCCGTACATCAGGCCAAAAGCAGCAAACTCCCCAAAGGCGCTATCTCTCCCGCCGCCACTGCTACCGTTTGAACCAACTAACCAGGATCATGATGACTACAGAGAGCAAAATCTATTGGGGTGTCGGTATCTTTTCCGTCATCATCATTTTGGGCGCCTTCCTGATTCCCGGAGATCGACCGAGCAAAGAAGACCTGCCTTGGCATATCGAGCACCCTTCCCCCGGCACCGTAAAAGTGTTTGGACTTACATTAGGCCAATCGACTCCGGGCGAAGCTGAAGCGCGCTTCAAGGAAGAAGGCGAGCCAAGCCTGTTCAAATCTCCCGCAGGCGTGCTGGCAGCCGAGTTGTTCTTTGAACAGATCAATCTGGCCGGTTTGCGCTCACGCGTGGTATTGACCGTCGACATCGCGGATGCGGAACTAAAGGGTATGTACGAACGCGGTTTGCGCATGGCTGGCACCGGAAGCGGCAAGAAGATCACCCTCACACCGGATGATATTGCCATACTGCGCAGGGCTCCCATCAGCAGCCTGACGTATATGCCCGGCGTGAAGGTTGATGAGGCACTGTTCCTCAAGCGATTCGGCGAGCCCGCGCAAATCATCAAGGAAGAGAAGAACGGCACTACACACTGGCTCTACCCGCAACACGGGCTGGACATCACCATGGGCGGCGACGAAAAACCACTCCTGCAATACGTCTCACCCACAGAGTTCGACAAACTCATAAAGCCATTGCTAAACCAAGCGGCTCAAAGTACGAAGTAGTGCCTCAGTCCGCATCCGTCTTTCTGTTCGGATGCGGCATCATGTCCTCGTCGTCATCCATAAGAATGCGCTGACCGCCGCCTTCCATGTCCTCGTACTGTCCTTTTTTCACGGCGATGATGAGTACGATCACGAAGAGAACGCCGAAGAACATCATGCCCGGTATCAAACTGTAAATCACTTCCATATCTGCCTCACTTCCTGAACATTGTGCGTATACGCGCCGCATTGCCAATGACGATCAACGAACTGATCGGCATGGTAATCGCCGCCACCAGCGGACTGACTTTGGCCATCATGGCCAGCGGCACCATAATAAGGTTATATACGAATGATAGGCCGATATTCTGCTTGATTGTAAGCAAGGTGCGCCGCGAAAGCTGGGTTGCTTGCAATACCTTGCTCAATTCGTTGTGCATCAATATGATATCCGCGCTTTCCAGCGAAACATCCGTACCCGAACCCAATGCAATGCCCACATTGGCTCGGATCAACGCCGGCGCGTCGTTCACACCATCGCCCACCATCGCGACAATTTCGCCCCTTTGCTGCAGTTGCTGGATGACCTGATCCTTGTCTTGCGGCATCACCTCGGCTATCACTTCCATCCCGCCCAACTGGCGCGCAATCGCTTCCGCAACCGGGCGACGGTCACCGCTCAGCAAGGTCATGCCTATACCCGCTTCCCGCAGTGCGCCGACCAGTTGCCGGGCATCACCACGCAACTGGTCTGCCAATCCGAATATCGCCACATGTCGTCCGGCGCGGGCCATGTACACACAGCTCATAGCTTGCGATTCCAATTCATGGACTTGTCTCTGCAATGACTCGTCTAGTTTTATCCCCGACTGAGTCAGCCAGCTTGCGCTACCGAGCCTGACTGCAAGGCCATCAACCGTTGCCGCGATCCCCAAACCGGCGGTTGCATGGAATCCGCTTACTTCCAACGTGCGGTAGGCCAATTCCTGCTGCTCAGCAAATTTGACGAGGGCGCGTGCCGTACTATGTTCGCTGTATCGTTCGGCAGCTGCGGCTTGGGCGATCATTTCCCGCGCGGTTACGCCTGCGGCCATCTCTGATCGCACTACGCTCATCTTCCCCTCGGTCAATGAACCTGTCTTGTCAAAGACAAAGTGCGTCACTTTGGAGAGTGTTTCCAATACAAGTCCGTTCTTGACAAGAATTCCGTGTTTTGCGCCCAGCCCGGACGCAACCGCTATCGACATCGGCGTTGCCATGCCCAGTGCGCACGGGCAGGTGATGATCAGCACCGATGTAGCCGCCATCAGTGCCAGTTCAAAATCATGGGCATTCCAGATAAAGAAGGTCAGGCATGCGCACAGCAGCGTTACCAGCACGAACCAGGGTACTATCCTATCCGCCAAACGCTGTATTGGTGCTTTTGAGGATTGCGCTTCCTCAACCAGACGGATGATCTTGGACAGTGTCGTATCTTGCAGCCGAGCGCGCACTTCAACCAGCAGCGCGCCCGAGGTATTGAGGGTACCAGCGGAGACTGTGTCGCCCACCTGCTTGTGCACCGGCACGGATTCACCGCTCAACATCGCCTCATCCACAGCACTTCGCCCCTCCAACACCACGCCGTCCACGGGCACGGTGTAACCAGGCTTGACCATCACTTGATCGCCAAGTATTACCGCACGGATCGGCGTCATTTTTTCCTCGCCGTCCATGATCACCATGGCTACGCGGGGCTGAAGCTCCATCAATCGTTTGGTGGCTGACAACGCTTGGTGCCTGAACATGCCCTCAAGGTAACGTCCGATCAGAATGACGAATGTAAGATTGGTGACCGTATCGAAGTAGACGTCGCCATGCTGATTGTTAGTCAGCGTCACATAAAAGGAATAGGCGAAAGTGACAGATAATCCCAGCGCGATAGGCAGATCCATTGTCAGGTGACCCGCCCTGAGTCCCCCTGCAGCCCCTTTGAAGAAGGGATAGCCTGAATAGAGCAATGTAGGCGTCGCTAGGAGCAAACCCATCCAGTGGAAAAAACCGCGGAATTCGTCCTGGTTTGCCCCGCTGTAGAGCGCAATTGCAATCCACATCATATTCATCGCTGCGAATCCAGCGAAGAACAGCCTGAATAGCATTGCACGGTTGGTTTTTTTTATCGCGCCTTCCGCACTTTCCGGATCATAGGGAACTGCCGAGTAGCCGATGCGAACCAGCGCCTTGATCAGATCCGACAACTTGGTTTTACTGTTATCCCACTTCAGGTGCAGCCTTTTGCCCGCCAGGTTGACCTCCGACGAAATTACCCCCGGCACTTTTTTCAGGCCTCGTTCAATCAACCATACACATGCTGCGCAATGGATCCCTTCGACCAGCAGATGAATGGCGCGCTCGTCGCCAGAACAGGAGGTGAATTCCTGCTGGACTTCATCGAAGTCATAGATATCAATATCTTTGGGCGGCTCCGGCGGCGGACCAAGCAGAGCGCCTTCTGGTGTACGCTGGTAATACCCCTGCAAGCCGGCTTCATAGATGGCGCTGCATACGGATTGACAGCCAAAGCAGCAGAAGTCTCTGTTCTTGCCTTCGAGTGCTGTTACGAATTGGGCATCGGCCGGAATCGGCAAACCGCAATGGAAGCAGGTAGCCGTCACCTTATTACCGTGGCTCATCAAAAAATGAACAATATCAAATGGCTGACTCGGTCACCATGAAGCGGTCAGTATCTACAGCGAACTCGTCCTTGCCTCGCTTAAGATGGATATGCAGCTCCCAGTATCCCTTCAGCGGGAAGCTTATGTAGCCTTGATAATTTCCAGCCGCAACTTCCTTGAAGGAAGTGATGAAGTCCTTGCTAGCATCGGATGCGCGGTAAGCCTCCACCTCCATCTCTCCGCTTACAGGTTTTCCATCCTTATCCTGCACCGAGATTTCATACATCGTAGGCTGTCTCTGAACCAACGCCTTTGGTTTGTTGATTGTAGTCTGCCATCCCAAAGCTTGCTGCCTGCCTAATTCGCTCAGCATCTGCGTGTTGGTCTTGCGGTCCTTGGTTTTGTACTCACGATCAATCAGAGAAGACTGATTGTGTGTCGAACCAGATGAAGGTCGCGTTGACGGCGAGCACCAGCGCGATTAATACCAGCATTCCGAGCAACCAAGGGTTGCGCAGCCCAGACTTGTGATCTTGTGAAATCATCATTTGTTCCGTTATTTATTAGGGCCATAGAATTTGCTGGTGTATTCAGCAAATACATCCGGATCTTCCACGTTCGAGACCCTGAACTGGATCGGCACCACATCCTGGGTAATATTTGCAGAGGGCGCTTTGACGAATACCGTGAACGAAGTGCCGCGACCATGGTGAGTCATAGGGTCATGCTCGACACCGACTATGACCTGGTCTTTGACGCCTCCTTCAGCGGTCACTTTCACCCGGAAATCCTTGTCGGTCTTGTTCAATACCTTGAAGTCGAACTTGTTCTGGATGGAGCCGTCACTCATCTGTACGAACAGGGGCTGTCGCTCATGCACGACCTTCAACGTTATTGAGCCCATGTGTGTTAGCCCCCATACGATGCCCGACAACGCAAGCAGGATGATACTGAGATACACCAGCGTGCGAGGGTGCTGATATATCTTCTTGGCTGGCATTCCGGATAGTTCATCCAGCGAGGCATAACGGATCAAGCCCCGCGGCTTATTGATCTTGTCCATCACAACATCGCAGGCGTCGATACACAGGCCACAGGTGATGCAGCCCAGCTGCTGACCGTTGCGGATATCCACGCCCGTCGGGCAGACCTGCACACACTGGAAGCAATCGATGCAGTCACCCTGTGGTGCAACGGCTTGTCCGCCGCGCCTGATCTTGCCGCGCGGCTCTCCGCGCGTGTAATCATAAGTTGGCAATATTGTCTGGTTATCCGACATGACTCCCTGGATGCGGGCATACGGACACAACCAGAAGCAGGTCTGCTCTCTCAGGAATCCAGCCAGGATGTAGGTTCCAAAGAAGAACATGGTGATAACCACCCACCCAACCATGGGCAAATGAAAATGGACCAGTTTGTTCCAATAATCGAATGCATCCACGAACCAAATAGAAAAACTGATCCCGGTAAGCAGCGCTATCAGCATCCACGCAGCATGTTTCAGTACTTTTTTCTTTAACTTGTCAAAACTCCATGGCGCGTTATCCAATTTTCTGCGCGCGGTGGGATTTCCCTCGATTTTGTCCTCGATCAAGGTAAACCAGTCGGTCCATGCAGTTTGAAAGCAGAAGTAGCCACACCACACACGAGATGCGACAGAAGTGACGGCGAACAGCGTCATTGCGGCCACCAGCAGAACCAGCGACAGCATCCAGATGTCTTGCGGAAGTACCGTCAGGTTAAAGAAATGGAACTGGTTATGATCTACATCGAGCAGGATCGCTTGTTTGCCATTCCAGCGCAGATAGGGAACCAAGAAGAATGGCAGCCACAGTGCTAGTTGCGCTCTATCTTTAAACGTTCTGAAAAAACCCGGCATGCGCTTGGCATGAATAGTCTGCCCGCCAGTGTTGACGGTCCAGGCTTCAAACTCGTTGTACAACGTAGTGACTTCACCCGGCTCTTTTTTATCAACTTCCTGATTCATACCGCCTCCCGATTGCGCATTTTGTCGTCTCACAGGTATAAGTGACATTTCAAGTGCGCGTGATTCTACTGCTTATGCTGTAGCAGTTCAGTGATATTTAGTACAAATGAAAAGGAGGAGAGCACGCTCTCCTCCTTTGTTCGCAGCAATTGCTTATTTCTTGTCTTGTTCTCTGGTGGCATTGCGATACGCCACGTAAAACAGCCAACCGACCACTGCAGCGGCACCTGCTACGCAAATAATCACACCCCAAAGCACTGCATCGTTATTTATGTGATTCATCTTTCACTCCTTGTACAGAATGCATAGAGCTGCACGGGCGAACCCGTGCAGACGATTACAGTTTACTGAGCTTGACCACCGCCGAACTTGTAGACGTAAACTGCCAACTTCTTGATTTCGGAATCTGACAGCTTGCCGCCTTCAAACACAGGCATCACTGCCACACGGGTCTCTGGCGTACCGGCATTGACACCGTGCTTGATGGTGTACTTGATGCCTTCAACGGAGCTGTCGAAACGCCACACGCTGTCAGTCAGGTTGGCAGAACCCATGGCTTGCATGCCCTTGCCGTCTTCTCCGTGGCAGGCTGTACAGCCCTTCTCTGCGAACAACGGAGTGGAGGTCGGCTTACCTGCGGCAACTGCGTTGGCCAGCGTGTCGATCTCGGCCTCGGACAGCATGTCAGCGTGCGCCATCATCATGCCCTGACGCCCACCTTTGATAGTTTCGTAGATGGTATCGATGGTGCCGCCATACAGCCAGTCATCGTCATTCAGGATCGGCGCGAACAGACCCTGCTTGTCATGTGTACCGACACCGTTGGTACCGTGACAGGCTGCGCAGTTATCTCCGAACAACACCTTGCCGGAACGCGTGACATACTCTGTCAACTCACTGTCGGCCAGAATTGCGGCAGGCGTCATGTCCTTCAGCTTGGCTTCGAACTTGCCACGCACTTCGTCAACGACGCTCTTGTCCGCTTCCATCTCGCCGATCGCTGTCCAGCCACCAAGACCCTTGGTGAAGTATCCAGCGTTGGAGATCGGGAATGCTGGGTAGTATAGCCAGTACACCACACACCAAATCGCGCTGACTGTCAGGCCAAGCATCCACCACTTGGGCGGCTGATTGATATAGTCGCCCAGATCATCGTCCCAGACGTGCCCAGTTGTCGGCACGCTGCTTGCATCGTGTTTGTCACTCATCTTTTTTCTCCCAATTTGATAGGGTCCTCGTCGTCCAGAGCCATGCGGCTCTGGGCTTCGAAATTTTGCTTGTTGGACGGCCGGAACACCATGACATAGGTCACTACCATGCCAATTGCCGCAATCAGGGCGAAAAACACCCCCAGCCAGTCATTGGTCGTCATGGCCTGCACATCCATGCCCAGGTGCTCCAGCAGATTAATCACGGTAGTTCACACCTTCTTCGAACTTGACGTGATTGCCCAGACCTTGCAGGTAGGCGATCAGCGCGTCCAGGTCGGTCATGCCTTCCAGTTCGGCGGCCGCACCGGCGATGTACTCGTCGGTATAGATGGTCTTGGGCACTGGGTTGAACGGCATGATGGTCATGACCTTCAGGGTTTCCACCGTCTCAGCGACGTCTACTTTCTTGTCAGCCAGCCAGAAGTAGTTTGGCATCACGGACTCGGGAACCACATCGCGCGGATACATCAGATGGCGACGATGCCACTCATCGGAGTACTTTCCACCGACGCGGGCCAGATCAGGACCGGTACGCTTGGAACCCCACTGATAAGTGTGGTCGTACATGGACTCTTCGGCGATCGAGTAGTGACCGTAGCGATCCTTCTCGTCACGGAACGGACGGATCATCTGCGAGTGGCAGAGGAAGCAGCCCTCGCGGATGAACACATTGCGCCCAGCCGTCTCCACTGCGGTATAGGGACGAACCCCATCACCAGGCTGCCAGTTAGCCAGCGTCTTGTGCGCCGAAGTAGCCGGATTCCAGATGATCTTGTCCATCGGGATGACGTTGCCGTTCAGATCCTTGTGCTGTGTGTTGTTACAGGTCGGATCGTTCTGGCACATCGCCGTGTTCGGCAGATAGAACAGCGGCACGATTTCCACGATACCGCCGATAGCCACGGCGATTGCGGTCAGCACGAACATCAGGAGCGTACTGCGCTCTGTCTTATCCTGAAGTTGTGTCGAATAGATTTTGTCGTGATCAGACATATTATTCACTCCCCTTATGCATTAGCCGGAACAGCGCTGGCACTGCGTGCAGAACTAGCAGTGCGCACAGTCATCACGATGTTGTACAGAGCGATCCAGGTACCGATGTTGAAGATCAGACCGCCGACCGCGCGCATCGCGTAGTACGGATGCATAGCCGAAACAGATTCAACGAAGGTATAGGTCAGCGTGCCGTACTCGTCGTAGTCGCGCCACATCAAGCCTTGCATGATGCCGGAGACCCACATCGCCACGACGTAGACCACGGTACCGATAGTAGCCAGCCAGAAGTGCACGTTCACCAGACCTTCGGAGTACATCTTCTCAACGCCCCACAGCTTCTTGACCATGTGGTACATCGCACCGTAGGCAACCATCGCCATCCAGCCCAGAGCGCCGGAGTGCACGTGACCAACTGTCCAATCAGTGTAGTGAGACAGAGCGTTAACAGTCTTGATGGACATCACAGGGCCTTCGAAGGTGGACATCGCGTAGAACGCCAGGGCCACAACCAGGAAGCGCAGGATGTAGTCGGTACGCAGACGGTCCCATGCGCCGGACAGCGTCATCATACCGTTCATCGCACCACCCCAAGACGGGATGATCATCGCCAGTGAGACGGCAGCACCCAGGGAACCGGTCCAGTCAGGCAAAGCCGTGTACTGCAGGTGGTGCGCACCCAGCCAAACGTAGCCGAATGTCAGCGCCCAGAAGTGCAACACGGAGAGACGATAGGAGAACACCGGACGACCGGCCTGCTTCGGAACGAAGTAGTACATGATCGCCAGGAAGCCACCGGTCAGGTAGAAACCAACCGCGTTGTGACCCCACCACCATTGAATCATGGCGTCTTGAACGCCGGAGTAGATGGAGAAGGAGTTGGTCATGCTGACGGGGATCGCCATGCTGTTGACCACGTGCAGATACGTAATCATCACGATCATGCCCATAGTGAACCAGTTGGATACGTAGATGTGCGAAGTTTTGCGGATGCCGATGGTCATGATGTAGTTGAATCCGTACATCAGCCAGACAACTGCGATCGCGATATCAATCGGCCACTCCAGCTCGGCGTATTCTTTACCGGAAGTCCAGCCAAGTGGCAGAGTGATCACTGCGGAAACCATGATCAGATTCCAGCCGATGAATGTCGCCCATGCCAGACCGTTACTCCACAACTTGGTGGCACCGGTGCGTTGCACAATATAAAAACCTGTTGCCATCAGTGCACAACCACCGAACGCGAAGATCACGACGTTGGTATGCAACGGACGCAGACGACCGAAGGTGATCCATTCCAGGTCAAAGTTCAGAAATGGGAATGCCAACTCCGATGCCACATACACACCGATGAGCGTACCTACACATGCATAAATGGCGGCAGCGATGGTGAACCAACGCACAACCTCCATATCGTACTTTACTGGTGTCGCTTGATTAGCTTCCACAGTAGTCTCCTCCCCAGAGCGAAGTTAAAAAACCAATGCGCCAAGTACCCGAACATTCCTGCGTACCGGACGCACACTTTGTTGCAAACCTACAGCGCGGCAAATTGTCGCAGTGCGAGCGCGACAAGTAAAGCCTAAATTGGTTCCGAGCCATGCATACCCCACTAAAACCGTCAGGTTGGCTCACTTCCAAAACGTTGCGGATACTATGAAATTATCACGAAGCGCAATTTGATATTTGTCAAAAATTGACCCTACAAATTACGCGGACGATCATGCCCGTGATGAGATACTCTGGAGCGGGTGAAGGGAATCGAACCCTCGTCGTAAGCTTGGGAAGCTTCTGCTCTGCCATTGAGCTACACCCGCATGGTGTAGAATGCGGTGCGGATTCTAACACGGGCATCAATCAACAAAGTGATCACAATCATTATCAACGGCTCTACTCGGCAACTGCCCAAAAGCTTCAGCATCGCCTCATTGATTGAAGACATGGGGTTAACCGGTAAACGCATTGCGCTTGAGCGAAACGGCGAAATCGTTCCGCGCAGCCTGTTCGCATCTCAACTCCTTGAGAATGGCGACACTCTTGAAATCGTAGCCGCCGTTGGCGGCGGTTAAGAAAAATTCCGAAACGCATCTAGACATATACATATGAATGACACTTTAACCATTGCGGGCAAGCGCTACTCCTCCCGCCTGCTGGTCGGCACCGGCAAATACAAGGATTTCACCGAAACGCGTGCCGCCCTGGATGCCAGCGGCGCCGAAATCGTTACCGTTGCGATTCGACGCACCAACCTGGGACAGAATGCCAACGAGCCGAACCTGCTCGACGCCGTCCCTCCCTCCAAATTTACCTATCTGCCCAACACGGCAGGCTGTTATACGGCCGACGATGCCGTACGCACTTTGCGCCTGGCACGCGAATTACTGGATGGCCACTCACTGGTGAAACTCGAAGTGCTGGGCGACCCACAGTCCCTTTACCCCAATGTGATCGAGACTATTGCTGCGGCCAAAATATTGGTCGCCGAGGGCTTCCAGGTGATGGTCTACACCTCGGACGATCCCATCGCGGCCAAGCAACTGGAAGACATCGGCTGCGCCGCGATCATGCCGCTGGCTTCGCTGATCGGTTCCGGCATGGGCATATTGAACCCGTGGAATCTGCAACTGATCATGGAGCGCGTGCAAGTGCCGGTGATCGTGGATGCCGGTGTGGGCACAGCCTCGGATGCCGCCATCGCCATGGAACTAGGCTGCGACGGTGTGCTGATGAATACAGCAATTGCCGCCGCCAAGGATCCCGTGTTGATGGCTTCAGCCATGAAGAAAGGCGTGGAAGCCGGGCGCGAGGCCTATCTCGCCGGCCGCATGCCGAAGAAGCTCTATAGCGCTAGCCCCAGTTCGCCGACTGCAGGCATCATCGCTTCGGCCCGTAGCTGATGACAGCGCCCGAAGACCTCCGCCAGCGGCACATCAGAAGCTACGTCCTGCGTCAGGGCCATCTCTCCACGGCTCAGCGGCGCGCTGTCGACACACTGCTACCGCGTTACGGCATCCCTTATGTAGCTCGACCACTCGATCTTGAGCACGCCTTTGGTCGCAGTGCACCGAAGATACTCGAGATCGGTTTCGGTATGGGCGACAGCACGGCTACCATTGCCGCTGCACATCCCGAGACAGATTACCTGACACTGGAAGTGCATACGCCCGGCGTCGGCAACCTGCTCAAACTGATCGACGCGCAATCGATAAACAACATCCGCATCATCCAGCACGATGCAGTGGAAGTGCTGCGCGACATGATTCCAGACGCCTCGCTGGACGGCGCGCACATCTTCTTCCCTGATCCCTGGCATAAGGCTCGTCACCACAAGCGCCGCCTGATCCAGACTCCGTTCATCGAGAAGCTGGTGCACAAGCTCAAACCCGGTGGATACATCCATGCCGCAACGGATTGGCAGGAATATGCAGAACAGATATTGGAAGTCTTGAGCTCAGAACCTCGACTGGAAAATACTGCCGCCGATTACGCGCCCCGCCCAGACTACCGCCCGCTCACCAAGTTCGAACAGCGCGGCATACGGCTTGGCCACGGCGTCTGGGATCTAGTGTTCCGCCGCAAGAAAGATCTGTAGCAGATCATTCAAAAAGCGCCGCCCCATCTCGGTCGGCGCGATACGCCCCGCCTCCCGCACCAGCAATCCTTTTTGCTCTGCCTGCTCCAGCTCATGCCGGATCAATAGCAAGGGCAAGCTGGTGCGTTCCTGGAACAAGGATTCTTCGAACCCGCCATTCAGTCGCAAGGAATTCATCATGAATTCAAAAACGAGATCGTCCTTGCCCAGCACTTGCTCGCCCTGCACTTGCGAGCCCTGCGCCACACCATCCATATAGGCTTTGGGTTGCTTATGCCGCGCTTGGCGTATGACTTTGTCGTGGAAACTCAGCTTGCTGTGGGCACCCGCACCGATGCCGAGGTAATCGCCGAATTGCCAGTAATTCAGATTGTGGCGAGCGTGCTTGCCGGGTTTGGCAAACGCCGAAGTCTCATAGTGCTGATAGCCATGCTCAGCCATGAGTGTTTCGATCTCCAGTTGCATCTCGCTACTCGCATCATCGTCAGGCAGTTGGGGAGGGTGGTGCGCGAACAGTGTGTTCGGCTCCAGAGTCAGGTGATAACAGGAAAGATGTTGCGGTGTGAATGACAGCGCTGATCGCACATCAAGCAATGCCCCTTCCAATGCTTGGCCGGGCAAGGCATACATCAAATCCAGATTGATGTTATCAAAGTGACTCTGGGCGATATCGATTGCGCGCTTTGCTTCATCGCCGGAATGGATGCGGCCCAAGGCTTGCAGATGCATATCGTTGAAACTCTGGATACCGAGAGACAGTCTGTTCACTCCGGCTTCGCGGAATGCTGCAAATTTGTCAGCCTCAACCGTGCCGGGATTCGCTTCCAGGGTGACCTCCGCCTCGTGCGCCAGCGGCAAACGCATGCACACCTGCACCAGCAGATATGACAGCGCTTCGCCGGACAACAAACTGGGCGTGCCGCCGCCGATGAAGATGGAATATACCTTGCGCCCCCAGATCAATGGCAATGCAGAATCGATGTCACGCAGCAATGCGTCTGCATATTCCCGATCAGGTATCGCTCCGTGCGCCTCATGCGAGTTGAAGTCGCAGTAAGGACATTTGCGTACACACCAGGGGATATGGATGTAGAGCGAGAGGGGTGGCGGCACCTGGAAACTCACGGGCTGCGATTTGATGCCGAACGGTTGCAGTATCTGTGCGCTCATGCGCGTGGGAAACGTTGCATCAGCACCTGCAACGCCTTGGCACGATGGCTGATCTGTGCTTTTTCATCGTGCGTGAGTTCAGCGGCAGTCTTGCCGAACTGCGGCAGCCAGAACATCGGGTCGTAACCGAAGCCGCCCTCGCCGCGCTCCTCGTGGAAGATCTCGCCTTGCCATTCGCCCTCTGCGATCAAGGGCTGCGGGTCATCGGCATGGCGCACCAACACCAGCACACAGTAATAGTGCGCGCGACGATCAGTTATGTCCTGCATATCTCGCAACAACTTCTCGTTGTTGCGCGCATCAGATTTTGGATCATCGCCCGCATAACGCGCCGAGATCACGCCGGGCGCACCACCCAATGCCTCCACACAGATGCCGGAATCGTCCGCCAGCGCGGGCAAACCGCTGGCACGGCTGACATGGCGCGCTTTGGCCAGCGCGTTCTCGACGAATGTGCAGTGCGGCTCTTCCGCCTCGGAGATGCCAAGCTGGGATTGCGTCAGCACCTCGATGCCCAGCGGCGACAACATACGCCGGAACTCGCGCAACTTGCCGGCATTGTTCGAAGCGATGACCAGCTTGTTCATTGCGCCAAAGCTGTGCGTTGCATCTCGCCCAGTTTCCCGATACCAAGCTTGGCCAACTCCAGCAAGGTATCCATCTCTTCGCGGGAGAAAGGGTGCCCCTCGGCCGTACCCTGCACTTCTACAAAGTGGCCGCTCCCCAGCATCACCACGTTCATGTCGGTGTCACAGTCGGAGTCTTCCGGGTAATCAAGATCAAGCACGGGCGTTCCTTGATAGATGCCGACCGAAATGGCCGCAACGGAATCCTTGAGTGGATTTTCTTTAACCAACCCCTGCTGCATCAACGTACTCACCGCATCCTGCAAAGCGACATAGGCGCCGGTGATACTGGCGGTGCGCGTACCGCCATCTGCCTGAATCACGTCGCAGTCCAGCGTGACGGTGCGCTCGCCGAGTTTGGCGAGGTCGACCACCGCCCGCAGGCTGCGTCCGATCAGGCGCTGGATCTCCTGCGTACGCCCGGATTGTTTGCCTTTGGCAGCCTCGCGCCCCATGCGGCTGCCGGTCGAGCGCGGCAGCATGCCGTATTCAGCCGTCACCCAGCCTTCGCCGCTGCCCTTCTTGTGCGGCGGCACGCGTTCTTCCACGCTGGCGGTGCAGATGACTTTGGTATCGCCGCACTCGATGAGCACCGAACCTTCGGCATGTTTGGTGTAGTGGCGGGTGATGCGGATATCGCGGAGTTGATTCGGCTGTCTTTGACTGGGGCGCATGGCATGAATCCGTGAGAAAAATCGAAGGCGGATTATACCGCCTCGCACGGCAATCTACGCGGCCGCCCCTTCTTCGAGTATCACGCACACCGGGGATTCAGTTGCATGTTCCATCTCAGCGGCCCCCAGTCGGGCTACCACTGCCGTAGTGTTGTCGGCGCGGGCACCTTCGCGGTAGATGGCCACATCGATCAATTCACCCAACGTGGTTTGCAAGAAACTGCTTGCGTGCAGCTTGGTCAATTCGGCTTCCCCCAGGGGGCTCCAGAATCCGTCGCTGCACAGCAGCAGCATATCTCCATCCTGCATTTCGACGCGGGGTGCGACCTCGGCGTAGAACATATCTTCCACGCCCCCGAGACAATTGGTGATCTTGTTGCGGTCGGGATGGGTGCGCATCTCCTCCGGGCTGATGATGCCCCAGTCCGCCCATTGCTGAACGACCGAGTGATCGTGCGTGACGTTCTGCACCGCCCCCTGGCGCAACAGGTAGAAACGAGAATCGCCCGCATGCGCGAACCACACTTGGCCATCCTGCACCAGGGCAGCCACACAGGTGGTGCCCGGACTGCCGCCAAGACTCTGTTCGCGCGCATAGTCGATGATGGCATCGTGACCTGCACGCATGGTGGCGCGCAGGAACACCTCGGGCTCTTTCACACGCCCCGACTCCAGGCGGCTGAATGCACGCATGAAAGTGTAGACGGCGATCTGCGCAGCGATCTCTCCATGCAGATGTCCGCCCATGCCGTCGGCAAGCACGAGCAGCAAGGCATCATTGGTATAGGCATAGCCCACACGATCCTGATTGTATTTGCGCCCGCCGATATGGTTGGCTTGGTGAATAGCGAACTTCATTCTTTTTCCCGCTGTTTGCCTGCCCGCAACGATGCGCGGACGCGGCGACTGGGCGCAATCGTAATATAATGCGCGGGATCCAGTCCGTCTTTTTTCCTCCCGCTTGGAGTTTTGATGATTTTCAGCATGACCGGCTATGCCGTCGCCACAGCCGAACTTGACACCGACTCCCTCTCGCTCGAGTTGCGCTCAGTCAATCATCGCTATTTGGACCTCCAGTTGCGGATGCCGGACGAACTGCGCGCGCTGGAGCCCATGTTGCGCGAGCAAATCTCTGCCAAGATCAGCCGCGGCAAGGTCGAGTGCCGCATCAATCTTCTCACCCGCAACCCCGTTCAACCGGGCAGCAGAATCAATCTTGATGTCGTCAAACAGCTTTCCGCATGGAGCGGGCAGGTGCGCGATGTGCTGCCTGCGGCCGGAGAATTATCGATTGCCGAGATACTTAAATGGGGTGGTGTAACCGAAAGCCCTTCAATTTCCAATGATGCGCTGCACACGGCTGTTGCGACTGCGCTCCAGCAAGCCTTGCAGGATTTCGCCGCCGCGCGCTTGCGCGAAGGCGAGCAACTCGCCGGTTTCCTGCTTGAACGGGTGGAAGGTATTGAGCAATTGCGGGTTGCCGTCGCGCCGCGCATCCCGGGCGCAATCGCCGCTTATGAATCCAAACTGCGCGCCCGTCTGCTCGAAGCGCTGGGCAGCGAAGATGACGAACGGGTACGCCAAGAGATCACTTTATATGCCAGCAAGATCGATGTGGACGAAGAACTTTCCCGCCTGCACACCCACCTTGCCGAAGTGCGGAGAGTGATTGCGAAAGGCGGCATCGTTGGCAAACGCCTCGACTTCATGATGCAGGAACTGCACCGAGAAGCCAATACCTTAGGCTCAAAGTCAGTGGATACGGAAGTTTCGCGCTGCGCGATGGATATCAAGTTATTGATCGAACAGATGCGCGAGCAAGTGCAGAACATCGAATAGGAGAACAGCATGCCAGGAAGTCTAATTGTCATTAGCGCCCCGTCGGGGGCGGGTAAAACCAGTCTGGTACACGCACTGCTCGAACACAATCCTCAAATTGGCCTTTCCGTCTCCTATACGACACGCGCGCCGCGTGACGGCGAGATTGATGGCAAGCACTATCATTTCATCAGTCGCGAAACTTTTCTTGAGATGGCCAAGCGGGGTGAGTTTCTCGAAAGTGCTGAAGTCTATGGAAACTTCTACGGCACTTCGCAGAAGTGGATAGCCGAAGAAACGGCCAATGGTCGCGACATCCTTCTTGAGATCGACTGGCAAGGCGCGGCACAGGTGCGCAAGATATTCCCGGAATGCCTCACCATCTTTATCCTGCCCCCCTCGCTGGAAGCTTTGGCGCAACGACTGAACGGTCGTGGCACAGACGACGCGAGCGTGATCTCCAAGCGCCTCGCGGCCGTGCGGGACGATGTCTCGCATGTCGCAGAATTTGATTATGTTATTATCAACGAAGACCTGAACAGGGCACTGCACGAGCTTGAATCCGTCGTGCTGGCCGCCCGCCTGCGCGGATCCAGACAGATCGCAAGGCACCAGCAACTTATCAATCAATTACAGACACCGGAGAATTGAATCATGGCACGCATCACCGTTGAAGACTGCATGGCTTACATACCTAACCGTTTCGAGTTGACGCTTGCCGCCGCTTATCGCGCCCGTCAACTGGCTAACGGTGCCAACCATCTGGTCGAATCCAGCAAGGACAAACCAACCGTCGTTGCCCTGCGCGAGATTAGCGAAGGCAAGGTCGGCATCGAGATCCTGAACCGCGGCATGGCCTGATCCCGTATCCCTGCAGGACCTCAGCGGAGCGAATAAATGTCACAAGCCGATGCTGAAGCGCTCCTGCAGGAAGTCTCCGCTTATCTCAAGGCGGAAGATGTAGCAACGATCCAATCCGCGCTGGACTTCAGCCACGCAGCCCACGCCGGGCAAATGCGCCAGTCCGGCGCGCCTTATGTGACACACCCCATCGCTGTTGCACGCATCCTTACGCCGCTGCATCTGGATGTGCATGCCATCAATGCGGCTTTGCTGCACGACGTCGTTGAAGATACCGCCGTCACAATCGAAGAAATTTCCGGGAAATTTGGACCGGCTGTTGCCGCGCTCGTTGAGGGCCTCAGCAAGATTGACAAATTGAAGTTCGATACGCTGGAGGATGCTCAAGCCGAGAACTTTCGCAAAATGCTGATGGCGATGGCGCGCGATGTACGCGTGATCCTGATCAAACTGGCCGACCGTCTGCACAATATGCGGACGCTTGACTCGGTGTCCGCCCAAAAGAGTGCGCGTATCGCGCGCGAGACGATGGACATTTATGCGCCTATCGCAAACCGCCTTGGCTTGAACACCATTTACCAGGAGCTCGAGGATCTCAGCTTCAAGTACCTGCATCCCAACCGCTATGCCGTGCTATCCAAAGCACTCAAGGTTGCGCGCGGCAACCGCCGCGAAGTGGTCAGCAAAATCCTCGAATCTATCGGTCAGCACTTGGAAGCGAACAATATTCAGGCCGAGGTCAAGGGCCGCGAGAAGCACCTGTTTGGCATCTACCAAAAGATGCAAAGCAAGTCGCTTGCGTTCGCACAAGTCCTGGACATCTATGGTTTTCGCATTCTGGTCAACGACATCCCGTCCTGCTACTTTGCGCTTGGAGTTTTGCACAGCCTGTACAAGCCATTCCCCGGCAAGTTCAAGGACTACATCGCCATTCCCAAGGCCAACGGTTATCAGTCGCTACATACGACACTGTTCGGACCTTTCGGCACGCCGATCGAAGTGCAGATCCGCACCCACGAAATGAACAAACTGGCGGAGAGCGGTGTGGCTTCTCATTGGCTATACAAAGCCAGCGACACCCAGATCAATGAGCTGCAGCAAAAGACTCACCAGTGGCTGCAGAGTCTGCTGGAGAGCCTGGCACAAAGCGGCGACTCGGTCGAATTTCTGGAACACCTGAAAATTGATTTGTTTCCCGATGAAGTCTATCTGTTCTCCCCCAAGGGCAAGATTTTCGCCCTGCCCCGCGGGGCCACAACGGTCGATTTCGCATATTCCGTGCACACGGATATCGGCAATAGATGCGTGGCCTGCAAGGTCAATTCCGAATTGGTTCCGCTACGTACGGAACTGCGCAACGGTGATCGTGTGGAGATCATCACCGCGCCGCAAGCGCACCCCAACCCCGCATGGCTGGGTTATGTCGTCACCAGCAAAGCGCGCAGCGAGATCCGTCATGCACTGAAGACCATGCACCTTAATGAATCCGCGCGGCTGGGTGAACGACTTCTGTCGCAGGCTTTCAATGCGCTCGGCCTGAAGCTGCAAGACATGGATGAAGCGCATTGGGAAAAATTACTACGCGATACCGGCGTCAAAACCCAGCAGGATATCTTTGCCGACATCGGACTCGGACGCCGCTTGAACATGGTGGTTGCCAAGCAACTCGCCAGCTTGGGCGACACCATCTCCAACGATGCATTGGGGAATGCCGTGGTCACCATTCAGGGTACGGAAGGCATGGCAGTGCAGTTTGCCAAATGCTGCCGCCCGATTCCCGGCGACCCCATCATCGGCATTATCAAGAGCGGCCAGGGTTTGATCGTGCACACACATGATTGCCCCACCCTGCGCAAAGGGCGCGGTAGCGAGCAGTGGCTGGACGTGATGTGGGACAAAAGCATCAATCGCTCATTCGACGTCAGCATCAAACTGATCGTCGCCAACCGGCGCGGTGTTTTGGCAAAGGTTGCAGCGGCCATTGCAGAGGCAGACTCGAACATCGAGAACGTCAATTTCAGCAATGAAGGGGAGTACACCGCGACCTACTTTACCTTGCAGGTGAACAACCGCCTGCATCTGGCCAACATCATGCGCAATCTGCGCAAGATCCCGGAAGTGGTTCGCATTGCCCGCTTGAAGAACACCGTCTGATTGCAATAGCTAGTTCGAGAAGCGCTTCAATATTTCCAGCATCGCGCTGGCTTTGTCAAAAGTCTCCTGATATTCCGCATCGCAGCGCGAATCGGCGACGATGCCGCCTCCCGCCCAGCAGCTTATCTCTCCATGTGCATACACCATCGACCGTATGGCGATATTGGTATCCATCTGTCCATCAAACCCGATATATCCGATGCTGCCGCAATATACCCCCCGGAGATTTGGCTCCAACTGTGTGATGATTTCCATCGCCCGCCGCTTGGGCGCCCCCGTAATTGACCCGCCGGGAAAACAATCGCGCATCACATGTAGCGCATCACGTCCCTCTAACAACCTGCCTTCCACTGTGCTGACCAGGTGATGCACATTGGAATAACTTTCCAACTCGAACAGCCTGGGAGTCCGTACAGTGCCAACCTCGCAATTCTTGCTTAAATCGTTTCGCAGCAGATCAACGATCATAAGATTTTCTGCCCGGTCTTTTTGGTTCTGCAGCAGATCATTTGCCAAGCGCTCATCCTCTTCCGGATCCCGCGCGCGCGCGCGCGTACCTTTGATCGGCTTTGTTTCCACCTTGCCATTTTGGACTTGAATGAATCGCTCCGGTGAAGCGCAAAGTATCTGCGCATGCGGCCAGTCCATGAAGGCGGAGTACGGAGCGGGGCTAAGTCTGCGCAGTGCCAGATATGCCGCGAACGCATCTCCTGATGCTCTGGCAGTGAAACGCTGGGCCAGATTGACCTGATAACAGTCCCCTTCCTGCAAATATGTCTGCACTTTTTCATATGCCTGCTGATATTCAGCAAGCGTGAAGTTCGAAGTGACAACGTCTTGCACACTGAATCCAGGCCGGACCTGCTCCGACGACATTGCTGCTTCAATTCTCAGCCGCACCTGATCCAGCATGGCTTTTGTCTGCCGGTATCTCAAGCGAGACACAAGGCACCCCTCCTTTTTCAGATGATCAACAAGAATAGCCCAGTCGTAGATACCTACCGCCATCTGCGCCAAGGGTTCTGCACCTCTCGCGCATCTTGGCGATTGAGAATGCCGCAGTGCCAAGTCGTACCCCCAATATCCCAATGCGCCTCCGGCAAATGGAATGTCAGGAAGCTGTTCGAGAACCTCTCCCAGCTCGACACGAATCAAATCGAACGGGTCGCCAGTTGATTTCAGGATAGACGATGTTTTGTTTATGCAGGTCGTTTCGCCTTGCGTCTCCAGCGTGCTGACTGGATTGGCAACAATGAGATCGAAGCGCCCGATATTTCCACTATCCAGCCAAGCCGCCCACGGCCAATCGCGAACTGCCGCAAAGTAGGGGGCGGCATCTTCCAGATAGGGGATAGGCGAGCTATAGAACATTTGGAATTGTTCAGAGTCCTGTATTCAGGGAACAAAGAAGGCACGACTGCATTATTCGCGTCAATCAATGGCATACAGTGGTATATCCGAGCCAATTGCCGCACACGACCATATTCTACCGCTTGGCATCGGTTATGTCGGGGTGTGCAGAAGCACGGTCGACTTCAGATCAACAGCTTTGCTATTGCTTAATAGTTGCGAGGTGCTTGGACCTTGAAAAGGATGCAGATCTAAATAGCAGACAGATCAGATGCCGCGAAAATCACTCATGCAAGCGACCGCTCGGCCTTATTCAACGCCGGAAAATCGGATGCCTCATGCTCTGCGCCATCGGTGCAGTATTTAAATACATGCAGACCATGCATTTCACACACAGCTTCACACAACCGGACGGCTTGCGTGCTCCTAGCAACACAAGGCGCACTGTTCCGACAAGCACTCGCTTGCGAAATAAAAGTGAATCAGCCCCTACCTGTACCACGAGTCGGGGCTGCTTTCACAGCCTCCCGCAGCCTTAGTTAGGCTTGCCGATACCCGGTGTTGGGAAGGGCCAGGTCGCAGCCGGACGTACAGGCGGCGGCGCAGAAGGTGCCGGTGCCGTTACGACTGGAGCTGCTACCGCCTTTGGCACTGCAGGCTTCTTAGCAACGACTTTTTTAGCTACCGGCTTTGGCGTAGCGGCAACTGCTTTCTTCGCTACCGGTTTCTTGGCGGCAACTGCTTTCTTTGCTA
>WOZO01000212.1:0-1327 GCA_011620315.1 Sideroxydans sp.
CCCATCCAGCAAGCCTTTGCGGGAAACGACTACATTCCAGAGCAGGGCAATAACAGCAATCAAATGTATTTATTCGCGTTCTAACCGGACATTGCTGATGCAAGTATGCCAAACTTACCGGTGGGTAATGATCGTAAGCTACCGCGTAATTTTTGAGCAAGATGGACTTTCCGGGGTTTTAGCCAAAAACTCCCAACATTGACCATGCGGGATGGGCGGTGTTATTCCCGATCCGACCGGCAGAGGAGAAATTAGTGGAACGCAACATCGTCCCTACCGTAGTGCCACCGCCCTCCCCAAGGCAGGGCTCTCTCGTGCAAGATTCCTTGGAGACCGGAGCCATCGTGCTCCGGCCGGAGCAGGTGCCGCAAGCCGAGCAGGCGCTTGCCGCGCTGGACTTCGCGGACGTTCCATCCGGCGACATCATCAAGATCGGCCTCGGTGCCGAACAGGCGCTGCAGAAGACCCTCGACGGCTTCCTCGCCCGGCTCGACAAAAAGACGGCGTCCAAGGTGTTCGCTCTCTTCGGGCGCCTGGAAAAAGGTGTCGATGACGCCAAGCTGCCTGAAATCCTGGAGAAGATCCAACAGGGTGAAGCCCCGGGGTTCTTCGCCGGTCTGTTAGCCAAGCTCACCGGCCGCAAGCCCGAGGAAGCCTTTCGCGAGTTCATGCAGGAGATCGGCGAGTTGATCTCGATCCGGACGCAGACGCTGGCCGACGAGATGGTCCGCCTGGAGGGCGAACTGTCCAAGGAAATGAAGACGCTGTTCGGCGAACTGCAGGCGCTGGAGAGCCTCAAGCAATCGTACGGCACGCACTTCGCCAGCTTCACCGTCGATGCCGCAGTGGCGCGGGCGTTTCTCGAGAAGGCCCGGCAGTACCTAGCGCAGCAGACTGCGGCAGCGGACCCTGCCGACGTGACCGCCCAGGCACGGTTGCGTGAGCTGCAGGACAAGCTCAGGCTGCTGGAAAGTCGGGCCCTTGCGCTCGAAGGCACCTATACGCGCCTGCCGGCCGACCAGATGGTGATCCAACAGATCGAGGCCGCCGGAATCGCGACGCTGCAGGAGACCGCCACAACGGTGTCCTCGCGCTTCGCGTCGATCAAGATGACCTTGCTGGCTATCCACGGTGCATTCGCGGTCAAGTCGGTGCAGCAGATCGCTGAGCGCCAGGCGCGCCTCGACCAGCAATTGACGCAACTGCGCGGCCAGGCCACCAAGGACGTGGCAATCGCCGCGGCCAAGGCACCCGGTGACAACCGTGTCGCGCAGGCGCAGCAAATCGCCGCGATCATCACGCAGACGCGCGAGATCCACGAACTGGT
>WOZO01000212.1:1427-22029 GCA_011620315.1 Sideroxydans sp.
GCGCAGGACGTCCTGTCGCCGACGCGTCGTGTCCCCGCTGCCACGCCGGTGGTGCGGCAGCCGACGGCCATCCCGGGTGCCGAACGAAAGCGGATCGAAGTGGCTGTGTCGGATTTGCAAGCGTTGTCGCCAGGCGCAGCTGCCGGGGTATACCAGCAGGCGCGAGCACTGGTCGGCGCATTCGTCGTCGACAAGGCTTCGCAGCGCAAGGCGATCCTGTGGGGCCACAACCTGCAGCAGGTGCACGGCGACCTCGTCACCGAGATGCTTGCCCTTGCGCGCAGCCCTGTGCTGCGTCAGGTGGAGGGCTACCTCGCGCGAATGATGGACATTCTGGGATCGATCGACCTCATGGCCGTCTGCGGACATGGCGGCGACAGTCTCGTGGGCCGGCTGTTCCAGGGCATCAACAGCCGGATCGACACGCCGGGCGAACTTGCCCAGGCCCAGGCCGAGCTGGAGCAGCTGCTGGCACTCATGGGTGGCGCACTCGCCCCCCTGCTGGATCTGAAGGACCGGCTGCTGCGCCTGTCCGGGTCGATGGAGGGGACCGCGGCACAGGTCGAAGCTTCTGCCATCGGCGCCCTGTTCCTGTCGGAGCGCCTTCGTCAGGGCGACGCCGCACTGGCGCAGTGCTTCGTGGAGCGCAGCATGAGTCTGACGCAGACCCTGGTGCAGATGCGGCAAGCCGGCTCCACGCGAGAAATACAGATCGAGCAGCCGATCCGCCTGATCGGCGCCATCCAGAACGTTGCGCTGGTCGTGATGCCGGCGTTCATCGGCAGCATCGCGTCCATCGCCACCCTCAGCGCCAGCAAGACCACGATCTCGCCGACCGAAGCCGGCGAACTGGCCTATCGGCTGCGGGACATCATCAGTCAATTGAAACCCTGAACCAGGAGCAAACATGAACAGCAAACTCACACTGAATCTGGACAAGTCGGCCAACGCGCTGCGCTTGGCGCTCGACAAGGCCGGCGTGGTGGCGAACGTGAAGGCGGAAACCGCCGCGATCATCGACGTCTCCGGCTCGTTCGAGCACGAACACGAGGAGGGCACGACCAGCATCCTGATCGAGCGGCTCGTACCCTACTGCATGGTGCTCGACCCGGACCGCAGGATGGATGTCTTCACCTTCAGCGCTGGCGAAGACAGCGCCCACTACGTGGGCGCGGTGACGCCCGACGATGCGCGCGACTACGTCACGCGCAACATCGTCGACCGGGTTCCGGGTTGGAACGGCGGCACGACCTACAGCTTCGTGCTCGAGCGCGCGCTCGAGCACTTCGGCTGGAAGGTGTGCGAGGAGGCACACCGCTCATCCCAGGGTGCCGGCTTTCTCAGCCGCCTGTTCGGCTGGTCGGCGAGCGGGCATGAGCACGGCACCCCACACACGCACGAGAAGAGGCGCTCGCTCGTGCTCTTCATCACCGACGGCGAAAACGACAGGAGCGATGAGGCGCGCACCATGCGCATCCTCGAGGAATCGCAGAAGCGCGGCGACCAGGTCTACTTCCTGTTCATCGGCGCCTGCGAAGACAAGGGCGTGACGTTCGAATTCGTGCAGAAGATCGCACACCGGTTCAAGAACACCGGCGTGGTGGTGATCCGCGATCTCGAAGCCTTCGTGGCGCAGTCGGACGAGGAACTCAACGCCACCCTGCTGGGTCCCGAACTCGTCGAGTGGCTCAAGTCGTAGCCGGCAGGGTTCGTCCCAGCTTGCCCTTCCCGACGCGGCCTCGTCGATGCCTGCGGGCGCTGGCCTGGGGCATCACTCCGCAACTGGCCGCAGCGGCTGCTGCAGCGCAGCCGTTGGACGACTACATCAAAACCCTGACCGTCCCGGCATCGCCGACGGCAGCAACGTCGTCGGGGCTGGCCGCATTCAGGTGGAGACCGGGCTGCACCGGGAATACCGCAGCAGCAATGGCGCGCAGTCCCGGACGCTGTTCCTGCCCACGCTGCTGAGAATGGGGCTGAGGGAGAATTTCGAGTTCCGCATCGAGAGCAACACCTGCACCCGGACGACGGAGACCGACTCGACGCAGGGGATGGCAAGACGTGGGTCCTCTCCAGGCTGGGCATCTCGTTGCACAAGACGGCTGCGCGTGGGGCTTGCGCCATGTTCGCCGGACTACACAGCGCGAGCGCCCTCGGCCGCGGCGCTGTCGGCATCCTCGATCTCGATCGTCGTGTGTGACAGAGCGAACCGGGTGGCCATGGCCCCGCGCGCCGCGGCGAGCACGGTCTTGGCGTCCGCGCCGCCATCGACGACAAGGTGGCAGCTCATCGAGTCCAGGCCGGAAGTGATGGTCCACACATGCAGGTCGCGCACCGCAGTCACTCCGGGGATTGCGAGCAGCGTGCGCTCAAGCAGCGCGACGTCGACTTCGGGCGGTGTGCCTTCCATCAGGATGTGGATCGCCTGCTTGAGCAGGGTCCAGGTGCGCGGCAGGATGAGCAGCCCGATGCCGGCGCCGATCAGCGGGTCGGCAAGCTTCCAGCCGGTGAAGATGATGATGCCGGCGGCGACCAGCACGCCCAGCGAACCCAGCATGTCGCCCAGCACCTCGAAGTAAGCGCCCTTCACGTTGAGGCTTTCCTTCGAGCCGGCCGCCAGCAGCTTCATGCTGATGAGGTTGACCACCAAGCCGGCTGCGGCCACCGCCAGCATCGGCACACCCAGAATCTCGGGTGGATTGAGGTAACGCTGGTAGGCCTCGTAGAAGATGTAGACCGTCAACAGCAGCAGCACGACGGCATTGGTGAGCGCGGACAGCACTTCCATCCGCACATAGCCGTAAGTCTTCTGTGGCGTGCGTGGGCGCTCCGAGAAGCGGATCGCCAGCAGCGCCAGCGCCAGCCCGCCGGCATCGGTCAGCATGTGTGCGGCGTCGGCCAGCAGGGCCAGGCTGCCGGTCCACAGGCCGCCGACAACCTCGATGGCCATGAAGGCCGAAGTCAGTGCCAGCGCCCAGATGAGGTTCTGCCGGTGGCGCCCCGCTGCCGTACCGGAGGGTTTGCTGTCAGGCAGACGAGTTGCTGGAGTCGTTACTTGAGGCTCATCGATCATGTTCTTCCTTCTGGGGTAGGCGTAAGGATTCCTTCGTAAATGAATAAGATCGCCGGGAAACCCTTGTCACGCTTGAGCATCAGACGTGAAAATCCCCGGCAGCAGAACTCCGCGTGGGTTGAGATTTGATGAATCATACGGGCAGAGATCGCTCGCTAATCACGTACATTTTTACACTGCGATTCTTACTGCAGGTCCCTTTGGCCAACTTCCAAGGCACGAGGAGAGATTCGCGACGAGCTAGTGGCCATTTTCTGCATTGCCCGTGCGCCGCTTTAGGTGCTCGGCAGTCCGCTCAACCTGGAACAGGCTGATGTCGTCTTGCGTACTCCCTTTGGGGTGGAAAGGCGTGCTGATTACCTCAATAAGCCTCAAGATGTAAATGAAGACAAATGCGATCAGTCCTATGGCGACGAAGGAGGTCGAGAATGGCTCAAGGGCCGTCAGAAGCAGAAGACCGATGGTGCCGAGCAGCACTGACTTCGCCAGAAAGAACGCCGACGGGATGAAGCGGATCGACTGGATGTAGTTGACGCGGAACAGATTCCGAACCAGTTGCGCTTGCTCCTGCTTCAGCTTGACAATGTAGTTGGGCGGCACTTCGGCCTTCTCCATCTGCGCGAAGAACTCCCCCAGCGCAAACACGTGATGGTGGGTCTCCCTGTTGCCCGACACTACATCGTCGCGCAAGCTGTTCAGCGCCGCGAGCAGTCCTTCGCGGAACCCCTCAATGTCCAACGGGTAGCGGCGACTGATCAAGAGCACGTCCTCGTACATATTCTCGACGATAGCCGTGAATTCCGCGGGAAGCCGCTCGCTTTCCTTGTAGTCTGCGATGGTGGCCGACAGGATGAACCCGAGGATGAAGAAGCCACCTGCGACCGCGGTGGCGTGTAGGGGGCTCAAGACCAGCATCTCCCAACCAAGCAAGTGAACGACGAACTTCAGCCCGAGCACCAGCGCGAGCCACGCCAGGCTTCGAATGAAGATCTGCTGCTTGGATATCCAAGCTCTCATACGAGGAATTTGCAACATTTCAAGTTGAACCTTGCCCAATCTACGACTATGCACGAGCGACTCGGAGCCTCCGCGAATATTTTTTCGCAGCCAACTGATAAACATCAAGATAGAAGGCGTATCAGGCCTGCGGGGTGAATCGCCCAACCGAGTAAACCTGCCAACCCCATTACGGCGCCAAATCCCGTCGGGATCAGCGCGACAAAGTAGAGCCAGCGCTGATGGGTCAGCGCCGTCACCGCCAGTAATGCAATCGCAATTGCCAGCAAGGCATCAGAAAGATCAAATTGATCATCGCGATAATTGCCTGAGTCATAATCCTTCTGATCCTGTTCGGCCTCGATGCGCAATTCTTCTTTTTTCTTGTTTTGCTCTGCCGCCAGTTTCTCGTATGTCTGGATGGCATCGATATAGGCCGCTTGTTCCGGTGGCGCTTTTCCTGCCGCAGCCAGTCTCAGCTGAACGACAGCGGCTTGGGCGATTTCTTCGCGAATATTGCGTGCCTGATAAAACGCCCAGCGGTCCAGCTTGTTGGCCTGCGCCTGCTGCATTCCCTGAACGATATTATCGTCCTTGACCTTGCAAATCCCCATGAAGGTGGCGAGGAAAGCGACGGTGATCGCCACTAGCATATTCAGGCGCGCCACACTGCGTTCGCTGGCCTGCATCTGGTTGGCCTGTTCCACAGCATCTAAAACGGTAATTTCCATTGCTGAATCGCCTGATGAAATGAATAAATGCCGACACGCATTTTACCCGGCTTTGACACCGCCAAGTCACACGCCCAGTGCAAGGCCTTGATCGGCAAGGCTTTCTAGATAATGAACACGTTAATTTATGTTTCTTGAAAGTCTGCATCGGCTCGGACAAGTTGACTCAGGGATTCGGTGTGCGGTCTGCTGTCAAGCCGCAGCCGCACTCGGCACCGCACCAGCGGCCGCCCGCTCAGCCGTCTTGTAGGCCAGCAGTCGCAACGCGTTGACCACGACGATCAGCGTCGAGCCTTCGTGAAACAGCACCGCGGTGCCGATGTTCAGGCCGAAGATCGTGGCCGGGATCAGCACCGCGACGACGCCCAGGCTCACATAGAGGTTCTGCTTGATGATGCGGCTGGTGCTGCGCGACAGGCCGACAGCGAAAGGCAATTGCGCCAGGTCGTCGGCCATCAGCGCGACGTCGGCGGTTTCCAGCGCGACATCGGAGCCCGCCGCACCCATCGCGATGCCCACTGTCGAGTTGGCCATTGCCGGCGCGTCGTTGACGCCGTCGCCGACCATCGCGACCTTGCCGTGCTGGTCACGCAGCGCCTTGATCGCATCGACTTTGTGCTCGGGCATCAGATCGCCGCGCGCCTCGGTCAGGCCCACACTCTTGGCCACCGCCTCGGCCACTTGCTGGTTGTCGCCAGAAATCATGATCAGTCGCTCGATGCCGAGCTCGCGCAGTTCGGCCATCACCCGCGCGGCCTCCGGCCGTGGCGTATCCATCACGGCGATGACGCCCAGGAACCGCTGTCCATGACGCACCACCATCGTCGTACGGCCCGCGGCAACCAGCTTGTCATTGGCCGCTGCCACCTCGGGCGGCAGCGTCGAATCGGGCAGTTCGGAGAATAGCACCGGCTTGCCGATCACCGCCGTCTCGCCAGCGACCTGCGCCTGCACGCCGCGGCCGGTAATGCTTTTGACGTCGGATACAGCAGGCAGTGCGACCCGTCCGCCCAGCCGCTCGGCGGCACCGGTGACGACGGCCGAAGCCAGCGGATGGTCGCTGCCTTGTTCGACCGCCTGGGCCAGGGCCAGCAACTCGTCTTCGCTAACCCCGGGCATCGCCACCACATCCGTCAGCCGCGGTTTGCCTTCGGTCAATGTGCCGGTCTTGTCGAAGGCGATCGAAGTCAACGTGCCCAGGTTCTCGAGCGGCCCGCCGCCCTTGACCAGCACTCCACCGCGGCCAGCGCGAGCCACGCCGCTGAGGACGGCGCTCGGCACCGAGATTGCCAGCGCGCACGGGCTGGCCGCCACGAGCACTGCCATCGCACGGTAGAAGCTGGCTGAGAACGGCTCGTCGATCACCACTCCGGCGAACAGCAGCACCACTACGAGCACCAGCACTGCCGGCACAAAAAGGCGCTCGAAGCGTTCGGTGAACTGCTGCGTTGGCGAGCGCTGCGCCTCGGCCTCGGTGACCATCTTTACCACCCGCGCCATCGTCGATTGCTCGGCGCGGCGGGCGACCATCACCTCGATCGCGCCCGAGCCGTTGATCGTGCCGGCAAAGACGCGATGCTCGGCGCTAACGCGGTCGAACGCGGCCAGTGCCGCCGGCGCGTCGGCCACTGGCCGCTTGTCGACCGGAACGCTCTCGCCCGTCACCGGCGCCTGGTTGACGCTGGTCGTCCCGACCACCACCACGCCATCGGCAGGCAGTCGTTCGTTGGGGCGCACGATCACGACGTCGGCCACCTGCAATGCGGCGACGGCGACTTCCTCGGTTCCGGCGGCGCGGCGCACGGTGGCTGTCTCTGGTGCCAACTTGGCCAGGGCTTCGATCGCCTTGCGGGCGCGGCCCATCGCGTAGTGCTCCAGCGAATGTCCCAGACTGAACAAGAACAACAGCAAGGCGCCTTCGGCCCACTTGCCAAGCGCTGCAGCGCCGATGGCGGCCACCAGCATCAGCGTGTCGATCTCGAAGCGCCTTGCGCGAAGGTTGTCGAACGCTTCGCGAACCGTGTAGTAGCCGCCGAATAAATAGGCCGCGACGTACAGCGCCGTAGGCAGCCACGCCGGACTGACGACCACGCGTTCGAGCAGCCAGCCAACACCCAGCAGCGCGCCGGCAGTGCCGGCGAAGACGAGTTCGGTCATCTCACCGAATGGGCCGCCGGCGTGCGAGTGGCCGGCGTGGTCACCGGCTGCCTTGGCGTGGTCGTGACCGGCGTGGTCGTCCGCTTTCGCCGCGTCTGCCGGTGCCGCATCGGGCGCCTTGAGGCCCAGCGTGGCGGCGTGTTCCAGCAAGACCTGCGCCGACACCTTCTGGCGGTCGTATTCGATCCGCACCGCGCCCGAAGCAGCGACATCAGCTTCGAGCACGCCAGGTATACTGCGCAGCCCGTCGGCGACGCTGCGCGCGGCGCGCGCATGAAGCGCTGCGTCGGCGCGCACGACCAAATGCCCGAAGCGCTCGCTGATCTCCGCGCCCGCGGCATGAACCAGTTCTCGGACGCGGCCGATGTTGATCTGTGCCGGGTCGTAGTGGATGCACAACTGCGGCGCGTCGGCGTCGCGCGCGACATGCGCCTCGGAGATACCGGGCCTTCCCGACAGCGCGGCGATCAGTCGGCCGACGCAGCGGTCGTCGGCGTCGGGCAGGAGCAGCGGCAGGTCGAGCCGCAGCCGGGTCGTTGGTTCGTTCATTGGCACTCTCTTTCGTTGTTATGCTGCAGGGCCGACTGGTCAAAGCATTTCATCGGCGGACCATCACTGCGCCTGTCACTGGCGATAATATTTTTGAAGCCATCGCGGATGGCACCTTGAACTGGGTAACGGCCGCTGCAATCGGCTTAGCGTGCTTGATTTTCCATTTTCCGAGATGCCCCCTATTGGGCGAGTGCTCTTTCTGCAGCGTATATCGACCGATGCTCAGCGATCCCATCTTAACGACATTGAACCGGCTCATTTGAGATTTCTTAGCAGTTCCAGCATATCTTTAAATTCTCCGCCCACGCGATCCAGAGTAAATTGGTACATGATTGCGTTCTCGGAAAACTTAGATCGCTCCACATCCATCTCGACGGTGTTGCCGTCGGCACTGATCTGGTTTGGCTCCTGATATTTGATCGCAACTCCTTTATAAGATCCCCCCGCTGGATCTGAGGCAATATGCGATGGGGATGTTGTAGCCAAACCCGGAAAGGATCCCGTTGTATATTGGGCTTTCTTCATGGCCTCATTGAGGTCGATATCGATAGCCTTGTAACCGGGAGTATCAGCGTTCGCGATATTTGAAGCGATTAACTGCTGGCGATAAGCCCGAATACCGAGCGCCATTTCCATGAAATTCTTCGACGAAGGCCCTGCATCGGAAACCGGGAAGTGACGAGGGTTGCCTTTTGACGCATCGTCTCCTTGGCGTTGTATCGCTTGCCCTAAAGCGTTTGCGAAAGAATCGGTAAGCGGCGAAGTCCCTTGGACGTCTGGACGATTTTCAGCATGCCGTATAGAAATATCGGAAGAGGCATTATCGGGGCGATTAATCGGCTGCATGGCGCTCCTTCGATCAACTGGGCAATTGGCGGGGACGGACAGGCAAGTGGTTTGCTATAACTGACCGGTCCCGCTTGGACTCTTGAGATAAGCAACTACCTTAGGGTGAACCGAACAACCTGACTCGCTTTGTCGCCAAGTTTCACCAAAGCCGCCGCCTTCATGCCGGGCTGGATCTTGAAGGCCCCTTGCGCCTGCAACTTGTTGCCCCCGGCCGGCAGCAATTTGGCTTCTGTTTTCTCAGATGCGGACAGCAGCGTCATCGTCGCTGACGCGTTCTTGGTATCTACCGGCTGATCATGGTCGGTGACGTAAAGCGTGAGGGCATCGGCCTTCGCCACCAGCTCATAGTTGATGTCCTTGACGACCGAGACGATGCCGCCATGCTGCGGTTTGACGTCGTGGGCATGTGCCTGCCCCGGTTTTTCGTCATGGGCGTGGCCCTTGTGATCGTCCGCGGCCGAGGCCTGGTGGATGGCGCAAAACGCAGCGAGAACGGTGATGACATGCAATAGCTTCATGGGGTTGCTCCCTTTGGGTTGATAACTTGATGAATGGCGATGCGGCTCTTCCATGTACCCGGGCGTGCCGGCGACATAGGTGCAGCCCCCCCGCCTGGCGGTTGCAGGGGGTGGTTTCGCATTGCAGTGTCGTGTGAACGACCTTGAAGCGCTGGGCCAGGTGGGAATCAAATCGCCCTCCAGCGAGAAAGAGCGGTCGTGGACTACATGGGCGGTCAGGCTGACCTGGCCGCCACTCAGCAATCGAAGGCTGACCAGATTGACGACCAAGCCGATGCCGGCGATGACCAGCATTCCCGTCGGGTGAACCTCGGGCGTATGCAGGAAGCGCTGATATGCCTCGCCCAGGATGTAGAGGGCGACGGCAAAGAGCAGCAAGGCATTGAACGCCGCCAGGATTTCGAACCGGTGGTAGCCATAGGTCCGCCGGACATCGGCCGGCCGCCGGGCGATGCGGATGGCAGCCAGGGCGATGGCGAGCGCAAATATGTGCGCAGCGTCCGAGATGAGGGCGAGGCTGCCAGTCAGAATGCCGCCAACGACTTCGGTCATCAGGAAGCCGAAAGTCAGCACCAGGGCAAGGCGCAAGGCCCGCTCGTTCCCGGTACTCGGCAGCGCGTGGGTGTGGCTTGCACTCATGGTGGCGGTTCCTTTCCGGAGTGGCGTTTCTTCGATCCCTGCTTCACTGCCTGCAGCCGACGCCGGAGTTCGGCGGAAAATTTTGGGGGCGGGGTGCGCCTCCCCTCGCGCCAGCAGACAAAGACATAGAAGGCCAGCATGGCAATCACCAAGCCCAGGCCGACGACGATCAGCCGAAACTCAAGGTGACTGTGAAGGAGATGGTCGAGCATGGGGTGACGCTCCCGCCATCAAGACTGCAGCGCCTTGCCGCAGTTCGGGCAAAACTTCACCCCCGGCGCCAGGCTTGCATTGCAGGCGGCGCAAGCACCGGGCAGCAGCGTTGTGCCGCATTGCGCGCAAAAGCGCGCGCCCGGATTGGGCACGATGCCGCACTTCGGGCAAGAAGGGCCACCGGCGGCTACCCTGCCACTGGGCTGCCCGGTATTCGACGGGTAATTTTGTCCCCAGCCATGATCACCGCCCGGATAATTCCCCTGGCCGCGATGATGACCTCCTTGATGACCTCCTTGATGACCTCCTTGATGGCCCCCGGACATCCCCTGCAAGAGCTTTTCAAAAAATCCCATAACATCCTCCGCGATGTGAGTCGGTCGTTATGTGACCGGTTGCCTGATTCGCAGTTTCAGCGCCAAGCCTCCGGTCACGCCTGCAAACCTTATGCTTGTGTCGGCTCGGGGGCCGACTCGGCGGTGAAATCCTCTTCCTCAGCATCTTTGCCATGGACAAGACGATAAAGAAGGGGCAGAACGAGAAGCGTCAGTGCAGTCGATGACAGGATGCCGCCGATCACTACCGTGGCGAGCGGACGCTGAACTTCGGCACCGGTGCCCGTTGCTATTGCCATGGGAACAAAGCCGAGGGAAGCGACCAAGGCCGTCATCAGCACGGGACGCAAGCGGGTCAATGCTCCCTCGTGAATGGCATCATCCAGAGTGCGTCCTTCTTCTCGTAAGCTACGGATGAACGCAATCATCACCAGCCCGTTGAGTACCGCCACACCGGACAAGGCAATGAAACCGATACCGGCTGAAATCGACAGCGGGATGTCTCTCAACCAAAGCGCAACGACACCGCCCGTTAACGCGAACGGAATGCCGGTAAACACTAGCAATCCATCTTTTGCATTGCCGAAC
This sequence comes from Sideroxydans sp., assembly GCA_011620315.1. GTDB lineage: Bacteria > Pseudomonadota > Gammaproteobacteria > Burkholderiales > Gallionellaceae > Sideroxyarcus. Next base: position 12,079 of record WOZO01000212.1, read on the forward strand.
ATGACAAACAGCAGCGTGAACACCAGCAGCAAGGCAACAGGCACGACGATTTTCAGGCGTTGAGAAGCCGATTCCAGTTGCTCGAAGGTTCCGCCCCAGGATGTCCAATAGCCGGTCGGAATTTTGACCTCTGCCAGGCGTGTCTGTGCTTCGCCCACGAACGAGCCGATGTCCCGTCCCCGAACGTTGGCACTGACGACCACGCGCCGCTTGCCATTCTCCCGGCTGACTTGATTGGGCCCCGGCGCGACTTCCAGGCTGGCGACCTCACTTAAAGGGATATAGGTCGTACGCCCCTCGATGCCGTTGCTGACTGCAGTGCTTTTTGGCAAGGCGATCGGTAGACGCTTCATCGATTCGATATCAGAACGCAGGTTATCGGGTAGACGAACGACAATATCGAAGCGTCGATCGCCTTCGAACATGGTTCCAGCCTCTCGACCACCAATGGCCGTCGAAATCGCATCCTGAACATCGCCGACGTTGAGCCCATAGCGAGCGGTCTTGTCGCGATCGATGTTGACGGTCAGCATGGGCAAGCCGGTCGTCTGCTCCACCTTGACTTCGGATGCGCCGGGTATCTTTCCCAGAACGGCGGCAATTTTGCCCGCCGTTTCGTTCATCACATCCATGTCGTCGCCAAATATCTTGATCGCGACATCGCTGCGGACCCCGGAGATCAACTCGTTGAAGCGCAACTGGATTGGCTGAGAGAATTCATAGGTATTGCCCGGCAGCTTACCAGCGGTCTCCTGTATGGCTGCCAGCAGTTGATCCCTGGATTTCTTTGGCTCGGGCCACTGCGTTTCCGGCTTCAGCATGATGTAGCCGTCCGAGATATTGGGGGGCATGGGATCGGAAGCGATTTCAGCTGTTCCTGTCCGCGCAAACACACGCTCGATTTCCGGGAAATCCGCTTTAAGCCGCTTTTCCAGTTGTTGCTGCATGGCAACGGACTGGGACAGGCTGGTTCCCGGAATACGCAGTGCCTGAATGGCGAAATCGCCTTCATTCAAACTGGGAACGAATTCACTCCCCATGCGGGTGACGAGCAAGCCGGAGAGAATGACAATAACGGCTGTAAAGACCAGGACCACAGGCTTATTGGTCATGACACTGGCCAGCGCTGGCTTATACCAGCGCTTGGCGGTCCGCATCAGGATGTTTTCCTTTTCTCCCACCTTCGCACCGATAAACAGCGCTACTGCCGCCGGGATGAAGGTGACGGAGAGGATCATGGCGCCAACCAGAGCTGTGACCACGGTGAAGGCCATAGGATGAAACATTTTCCCTTCGACGCCGGTGAGCGCAAAGATTGGCAGGTAGACAATCATGATGATGAGTTGGCCGAAAAGCAGCGGTCGGCGTGCTTCCCTGGATGCGGCAAAGACCTCGTGGAAGCGCTCGGTCCGGGTCAGCGGCCGTCCGTGATGCTCTTGGGCATGGGCCAGTCGGCGCACGCAGTTTTCCACGATCACGACCGCACCGTCGATGATGATCCCGAAGTCGAGGGCTCCGAGGCTCATCAAGTTGGCACTGACGTGGTAAGTCACCATTCCTGAAAAGGTAAACAACATGGAAAGCGGGATCACCATAGCTGTGATTACCGCTGCCCGGATGTTGCCAAGGAACAGGAACAGAATGACGATGACCAGAACAGCGCCCTCAAGGAGATTCTTCTTGACGGTATTGATCGCCTTATCCACCAGAACAGTCCGGTCATAGACGGTGACCGCCTTAACTCCTTCGGGCAGGCTGCGGTTGATTTCCACCATTTTCTTGTCTACGGCTGCAGAGACGGTTCGACTGTTCTCGCCAATCAGCATGAACACCGTACCGAGGACGATTTCACGACCGTCGTCGGTGGCGGCACCGGTACGCAGTTCGCGGCCGATACCGACCTCAGCTACATCGCGAACGCGGATCGCCACCCCTTGCACATTGCCGAGAATGACATTGCGGATGTCCTCGATGCTCCGTACCTGGCCTGGCGCCCGGATCAGATACTGTTCGCCACGCTTCTCGATATAGCCGGCCCCGACGTTGCTGTTGTTGCGGTCGAGAGCGGTTACGACGTCTTGCAACGTCAGCCCATAGGAAGCGAGTTTTTCAGGGCTGGGCGCAACCTGGTATTCCTTGGCAAACCCGCCGATCGAGTTGATTTCGGTAACTCCCGGCACATTGCGCAACTGCGGTTTGATGATCCAATCCTGTATCTCGCGCAAATCGGTCGGTGTATAGGCGCTACCGTCTGGCTTTCTGGCTCCGTCTTCGGTTTCTACGGTCCACAGGTAAATTTCCCCCAAACCTGTCGAAATTGGCCCCGTGGCCGGCGAAATTCCAGCCGGAAGCTTTTCCTTGGCTTCCTGAATACGCTGATTGACCAGTTGGCGAGCGAAATAGATGTCCGTTCCATCCTTGAAAATCACTGTGACTTGGGACAGGCCATAACGCGACAGGGAGCGGGTTTGTTCCAGATGGGGCAATCCGGCCATGACGGTCTCGACCGGATAGGTCACCCGTTGCTCAACCTCCAGTGGTGAATAACCAGGTGCCGCCGTATTAATCTGAACCTGGACGTTAGTGATGTCGGGCACCGCGTCGATCGGCAGGCGCTGGTAGTTGTAGATGCCCAGTACGGCCATGCCAAGCACGGCCAAAATGACCAGCCAGCGGTGCTCGATGGCGAGGCGAATGATGCGTTCAAACATGTTGTTCTCCCCCGCCTCAGTGGCTATGCTCGGCGCTGCCCTTGCCGAGCTCCGATTTCAGGACAAAGCTACCGGCTGCAGCGTATGGCGTTCCAGCCTTCAAACCGCTGAGCACTTCGATCAGCTTGCCGTCAGAACGCCCCAAGGTGACGGGTTGGGCAACAAAGCCGTCAGCCACCTTTATAAAAATAACGCTCTTGTCCCCGATCGTCTGGATTGCCTCGGCCACAACGCTTACCGGGACTTCGGCCTCACCGGAGACCACTTCGACATTAACGAACAAGCCAGGCCGCCAGGCCATCTTCGGGTTGTCCAGGATGACACGCGCCTTGGCCGTACGGGTCTCCTGGCCGAGCAAGGCGCCAACATAGGAGATGCCGCCTTCCGCCTTCGATTCGAATGCAGTCGCCTTGACGACGACCTTTTCGCCGATGCGAACGATGTTCAGATCCTTGGCGGGAACAACGATTTCCGCCCAAACCGTGGACAGGTCGGAAACCGTGAATATGCTGGCATCTTCCTTGACCGCTTCGCCGAGCGCGATGTGCTTTTCCACGACCATGCCATCGAAAGGTGCCCGGATTTCATAGCGGTTGAGGCTTCCCGAAACGCTCGGGCTTGCCCCCAGCGCAATCAGTTTTTGCTGGCTGTTGGCGACGGCAATTTCAGCTTCCCGCAAAACCTGCTGTGCCAGGAGGTAGTCCTGCTCGGCGGAAATTTTTTCTTCCCAGAGCTTTTTTTCCCGCTCGTAGGTCGATTTGGCAAGCGTCAGCCGCTTCTGCGCCGACAACAGTTCGCTGCGCTGCTCGGAGAGTCCGGTACTGGCGATAACTGCCAGTATCTGTCCGCGCTTGACCAATTGCCCAAGGTTGGCCGGGACACTTTCAACGACACCAGCTAACCGCGGCACAACGTGAGCTGTCCGATCTTCATTGAAGCGGATCTCACCCGGCAGTTGTGCCGCTGTTCGGATTTTGGCAGGGGCCGCCTTCTGGATACTGATGGCGGCCGATTTGACCTGCTCATCAGTCAGTTCGATTTTTCCTTCTTCCCTCGTATCGATGAACAGGAACGGTGTATTAGCCATCTTAGCGGTAATAGCTGCTTCAAAGGCATGGGGTTCGGCGATCGGACTGGTACTGATCAGGAAGTCTTGTTCCGCCTTGAAGGCCACTTCCTGCTTTTCTCCGTTCGGCCGCGTCAACGTCACAGAAACCTTAGCTGCTGAAGGGGCCAAGGGCTTGTCCTGTTGGAACAGCCAGACACGAAAATGAGGCTCACCACCTTCTTCAGCCAACAATAACTCCAGGCCAAATCCATCTTCGGTAAACAACTTGCCTCCATGAGAGCCCGTCTTCGGTCCATCCTCATGATGTTCTGCGTCGCTGTGGCCTTTGGCGTGATCATGGCCGTCACCGTCCTGAGCGCCATGATGCTCGGCATCAGCATGCCCCTTGGATTCGGCATGGCTGGCATGCTCACTCTTCTCTGCTGATTGACCCGAAGAGGAAGAACCCAGAATCCAGCCGCCGGTAGCAATGCCCATCGCCAAAATGACAGCGATGGCGATACCTTGTTTTTTGGAAAGGTTAAAAGCGTTCTTGTCGATATTGAATTTCACTGCTTGCTCCTACGGACGACTTGGCATTGGGGACGACATTGAATTGCTGGAGCCCAGTACGCGCTCTAGTTCGGCAGCAGTCCGATGCGCCTCGGACAAACTTCTCAGGTATTGGGCTCTTGCCTGAAAGAAGGTGCGTTGAGCATCCAGGACATCCAGAAAACTGAATTTCCCAAGCTCGAACCCTTTGCTGGCTGCGTCATAGGCGCTGCGTGCGCCGGGCAGAATTTCGCTTTGTAAGGCTTGCGCTTCAACGACCAGTGACTTCAAGCGTTCCTGGTTTTGTGTGACTTCCGTGCTTAAGCGAACCTCAGTGGCGCTGAACTCATCGCGAGCCTTATCCGCCCGCCGCAGTGCTTCGAGTACATTGCCCTGGTTGCGGTCGAATATCGGGAAGGGGATCGAGACGCCCACGATGGTTTGGTTGCGCCCAAGTTCTTCAACCTTTTTTGAACCCAAGCTGACCGTGACGTTTGGAAACCGCCGAGACCGCTCGACATCGGCAAGCGCTGCAAAACGATCGGTCTCGTGGCGTGCTCGGGTAAGAACCGGGGAGTTGTTCAACCGACGATCGATCTCGTCGGCGGAGAGAATTTCTGGCAGATTGTCGATACGCCCTTCGACCTGTTCAAACCGTGGCGTCTTACTTCCCCAGGTCGCTGCCAGACGATTTCGTGCTGCGACCAAATCCCCTTTGGCTTGATTCAACTCCACCCGTGCAGACGCCCCAGCAACGCGGGCCTTGGTTTCCTCAACGGGAGAAATTTTGCCGGCCGTAACCCGGCGCGATGCAGCTTGGGTAGCGCGTTGGGCGAGGCCGAGCAAATCCTCTGTTTGCAGTACCCGTTCTTGAGCCACCAGGACATCGAAGAAGGCGCCAACGACGCTAGCTCGGATACCCTGACGTTTGGCCACCAAGTCGGCAGCGGCTACATCCCGTCCCCGCTCGGCGGAAACAATCCGTGCAGCACGCCGGCCCCCCAACTCGATTAATTGGCTGATCTGAACGGTTGTGGTTCGGGTCGCCTTATTCTGCGTATCTTCAACCAAGGTTGAAACTTCCGGGTTCGGCAGTATCCCTGCTTGAATCACCGCTCCCTCGACTGCTCGCAATTCATTGGTTGCGGCAGATAGTTCGGGATTGGCCGCTAGCGCGAGATCGATTGCAGCGGAAAGGGTTAAGGTTCCGGTCGGTTCCTTGGCAAGCGCAGGTACGGCTTCGATCAGCGACGGCACATTTTGCGTCTGCGCCCAGAGGTTGGTGCTGGCAATCACCGTAAATCCGAAAAGGGTTCGGACCAGTAAAGCGATAATTGGTTGTTGGCGGTACATCCGATTCTCCGTTGATGAAAGACACATCAGGAAATCGGCGGGGCGCCACACCGCAAGCGGCTTGGCATCGTGCGCAGCTCAAGCTGCGGCAAACAGATATGGGAAAAGTAACCCAATCCCGCCGATCAGGCGGAGATCGACCAGTTGGGACGTTCAGGCAGATCGCTAGGTGGCGACGTCAAGAAATGGGGAGACCACGGGTGATCGGCTACGCCACCAGCAACCTGCTGGGTATTGGTAACACTGGTTAATACTGCAATACAGCTGGCATGGCAGACGGCACAATCACTGTCGATGCCAGAGAGTTGGCCTTTGGCCGCCTTGGCGCTATCGTCAGCCTGATGTTTGTGCTCGTGGTGACCAAAATGATGCGCAGTAGCGCCTGTTTCATGTTGGCAATAGCTCGCCGCCACCGACCAGGTAATCTGGAGTGACAGTAAGATCAACAGGAAAACGGCAAGCCAACGACGCATGTTAATAATAGTAGCAGAGTGAGAGCAATAGGGATACCAGTGATGTCTTTGCACCGAAGTTGCAAGATTTGTGGCAGATAGCTCGTTTACCTGCCACTCTTCTAGGCAACATTTTTTCTGGTAGGCTAATTAGCCGCCTTGGTAGAGCGCTTCACGCTGCTTTTTTTCTTCCGGTGTCATCTTCAGAGAGGGGGCCGGCGTGTTGTGGTTGAGTTTATCCACATGTTGCCATTTACCATCACGAAGGACATATTCGTGCTGGACAAGCACCCAGCCTTGATCACCGCCAACATATCGATACTGACCATCGGCGCTATTCGGGTTACGTTTAAAGTCCTCAAGCTCCTTTTGGACTTGCTGAGTGGTTTTGTTGCTGGAATCATGCGACGGGTAGTATTTTACCGTTCCGTCGGGCCCTCTATGCATGACCGACTCCGCCAAGGCCTGTCCTGACAGGACCAATCCGGCACAAAGAACAGGGATAGAAAAGACTTGTTTAACGTTCATGATAGGAACTCCTTCATTAAATACCGGTTCATCGGTTTTGATATATGCCGAACAACGGCCTGGCATGGATGAACTATATGAAATGGGCTCTGACAGAATGCCAACAGGAAGTTTACAAATTTGACATCTTTTGCTTCGTGAAGAAATGAAATTACTGGTCGTCGAGGATGAACAAAAGCTTGCGCTGTACTTGCAAAAAGGCTTGGGCACGGCAGGCTTCGTGGTTGATATTGCGCATGATGGGGTAACCGGGCTTCATATGAGCCTGGCGTTCGATTATTCGGCAATTATCCTTGACTCCATGTTGCCGGGAATGGACGGACTTACCCTGCTTGCCGCTTTGCGTACCAAAAAACAGACGCCAGTCTTGATGCTTACAGCCTTGGGCAAGGTGGAGGATCGGGTCACCGGATTGCAAACAGGCGCAGACGATTACCTGGTCAAACCCTTCGCCTTTTCTGAGCTGATTGCACGGATTCAAGGTCTGCTTAGGCGATCAGCACCACATCAAATGGAGACGCAATCAAACAGGCTGACACTTCATAACCTCGAAATGGATCTGGTGCGCCGCAAGGTCTCCAGGAACGGTCAGCGCGTCGATCTGAGTGCCAAGGAGTTCCTCCTGCTTTCTCTGTTTCTCAGGAAACAAGGCGAGGTGCTGTCACGAACCGAGATTGCCGAGCAGGTTTGGGATATGAACTTCGATAGCAACACCAATGTCGTCGAAGTTTCGATCAAGCGACTTCGCGCCAAAATGGATACGCCCTTCGAGACGCAGTTGCTGCATACCGTACGCGGCATGGGCTATGTCCTCGAACTGCGCGAATGAGACTCAGAACAATGATCAATCCGACGCTGAGCAGTCGCCTCATACGCTGGCTCGCTTCGCTGAGTTTGGGTGTTCTGGGGTGTTTGTGCCTCGGAGTCTTTTTCTCGGTCAAAGCCAACCTTGAAACACAACAGGACCTGCGTCTTGAAAAGCTCAGCACGGCAATTCGGCACCTGTTTGAAGAAACACCGGGACACCTGCAACCGGGGTCGCTTGAACACGACCTTGACGATCTTCTGAAAATCAATCGGGACTCGCATCTCAAGTTAATCGATAGGCTGGGTGAGGCTCGCTTCATCTCGATGCCAAGTGCGTGGCCATCAAAAGCTCGTTTTTATTCGTTTGCACTCCCCGATGAAGCACAGAGGACAGATTTTGCCGTTGCCGAATTGGCACTTGAGACTGCGCCCGATGAAGCGATTCTGGATCGCCTCGCAGCCATCCTCTGGGGGGCTGCGTTGATCGGGAGTGCGGCAATCACGCTGGGCGGCTACCTGATCGTTTATTTTGGACTGGCCCCCATTCGGAAGCTGGCTGAGCAAACGCGCAGTCTCGCAATCCTTTCCCTCGACAAGCGCTTGGAAACAGCGCGAATCCCGGCCGAGTTGCAAGTTCTCGTCGATCAGTTCAACGATTTGCTGAATCGACTGGAAAAAGCCTATCAGCAACTCGAAGGGTTCAATGCCGATGTGGCGCACGAATTGAGAACCCCATTGGCGAACATCATCGCCAGCAGCGAGTTGGCCTTGCGTAGCAACGACAAGGACGAACACCTGCGCGATTGCATCGGTTCGAATCTCGAAGAAATGCACAGGCTGTCGTGCATCGTCAATGACATGCTATTCCTGTCGCAAGCCGACCGGGGTGCTAAAGCTCGGCGGATGCCCGTTCAAAGCCTTGCCCAGCTCTGCGCCGAAGTGGCCGACTACTACGAAGCGGTGCTGATCGAATCTGACCTTCAATGGTCTATCGAAGGCGATGCATCAGGCCAGTACGACGCGGCGCTGCTCCGGCGCGTGCTGTCCAATCTGCTGAATAATGCGGCTCGGTATGCGGATCACGGAAGTTCAATCGTGATTCGTATCGCCGCGGAAACTCATGGACACATCAAGCTCTCGGTGATCAATCGAGGGGAACCGATTTCTGCTGAGAGTCTGCCTCATATCTTCGACCGCTTTTTCCGCGTAGACGCCTCACGTAGCCACGGCCATCAGAATCATGGACTGGGTCTCGCCATCGTTGGCGCGATTGCCCGGATGCATGACGGGGAGGCCTTCGCAAAATCCGCCCATGGTGAGACAGAAATAGGCGTACGACTGGCCTGCTGACGGCCCCGCTGCTTTTGCCGATGCCGACCAACAACGGGTCTTTAGTCTTTGGTTTGCGGTGCAGAGGTTCGCAACATCCGCAGACCGTTGGCGACGACCAGCAGGCTGGCGCCCATGTCGGCAAACACCGCCATCCACATCGTGGCATTTCCGAATACTGCCAGTCCAAGGAACACGACCTTGATCCCAAGAGCCAGGGCAATGTTCTGCCAGAGTACGGCGTGGGTCTGGCGAGACAAGCGTATGGTTTCCGGAATGCGCCGCAGGTCATCGTTCATGATCACCACGTCGGCTGCTTCCATGGCCGTATCGGTCCCGGCAGCACCCATGGCCACGCCGATGTCGGCACGGGCCAGGGCAGGTGCATCGTTGATGCCGTCGCCGGTCATCGCGGTCGGGCCATAGCGAGCCTGCAAATCTTCGATGGCCGCCAGTTTGTCCTCCGGGAGAAGATTGCCCCGGGCGTCGTCGATACCGGCTTCCTTGGCGATGCTCGCGGCCGTTGCCACATTGTCGCCGGTCAGCATGACCGAGACGACACCGAGCCGGTGCAGATCGGCCACCGCCTCCCGTGAGCTTTCCTTGATGGTGTCGGCCACCGCAAAAATCGCCAGCACCTGCTGTTCCGACGCCAGCATAGTCACCGTCCGGCCTTGCGTCTCGTGCACCTGAAGGCGAACCTCGATCTCGGCGCTACACAGAGCGCGTTCCTCAATCAGGCGATGATTGCCGAGGATCAGCAGTTGGCCGTCGGCACGCGCTTCCACACCCCGTCCGGCAAGGGCGAGAAAATCGGTCAAGCCGTTCTCCGGAAGCTTGAGACCGGTCGCAATCGCTTTTGAGACCGGATGGTCCGAGTGCCCGGCGAGGCTGGCCGCCCAAGCGAGCACCTGGGATTCGGGGATCGTCGAGGGAAGCAGTTCAGTGGCGACCAGACGGGGTTTGCCTTCGGTAATGGTACCGGTCTTGTCGAGGGCAATGACCCGCAGTTTGCGGGCCTCTTCGAGATAGACACCGCCCTTGATCAGGATGCCGCGTCGAGCTGCTGCCGCCAGTCCGCTGACGACCGTGACCGGTGTGGCGATCACCAGTGCGCACGGGCAGGCGATTACCAGCAGCACGAGCGCCTTGTACAGCGCATCGGACCAGT
>WOZO01000131.1 GCA_011620315.1 Sideroxydans sp.
CTCGGCTACGGCAATGGGGCTCATGTCAGTGCTGCCATGCCGCCCGCATGCGAGCGCTTCGCCTGCGCACCGCGCGGTCGCGACATGCGCATCAGGCGCTGCATGACGCTGCTCAAACGGTCCTGCACATGCTCGCTGGTGCCAGGTGCGCGCAGCAGTCCCTGTGCGATTTCGCGCATCGCCATCGACGATGCGGCCGAGGGGAAGGCCTCCACCACGGGGCGGCACAATTGTGTCGCACGAAGCAGCTTTTCATCAACCGGAATATAGCCCAGATACGAAAGGCTTACCTGCAAATGATGGCGCGCGACCTTGTCCATGTTGTCGAACACCGCCAAAGCCTCGCGTTCTCTGCCGACTCGGTTGACCACAATATCAAAGGCCTGGCGGCCGTTGTGCGTCGCCATCTTCTTCAGCAGAGCGTAACTTTCTGTGATACCGCTGGCGGTTGCATTCAGCACCAGCAGCAGGGGTTCGTCGCCGGACAGGCTGGCGCACACCGAATTGCCGTCGCGTGCCGCATCCACCAGCACCACGTCGCGCCCGACCGCCGCCCCCAGCAGGGATTCGAGCAGGCGTTCGCGCACCGCCTCGCCCATGCCGGGCAGTGCCTGCATCGCGCGCGCCACCGGCAATACGCCGGGACCGGCCATGCCCTGCAGCAACACTTCCTGCCAGGTCTTGTCGCCGCGCGCGGCATGCAACAGGTCGTAACGCGGACGCAGTGCCAGCGTGTTGGCCACGTTGTCGTGCGACAGGTTCTCGTCCAGCACCAGCACGTCCTTGCCGGCATGGGCGAATACCGCCGCCAGATTGGTGACGATGCTGGTCGCGCCCAGTCCGTCGCGCGCGCCCAGCACGGTGATCACCTGCGCGTTGCCGCGTGCCAGCAGTTTGCGCAGCCCGGCGGCCTGGTCGCCGAAGCCGAAGTTTTGGCTGTTAGTGTGCATATTCCCTCCCCGCGGCGACGCCGCTGGTCAGTCCGGCCATGAAGGCCGGGAAATCCATCTCCGGCAGGGCGAAGTTGGAAGCCTTGCCCGCGTCCTTGAAGGTGCGGTGCAACAGGTAATCCAGCTTCACTTCGTGCAAATCTTCCGGCACGCGCTGGCCGCTGGCGATGTAGTGCAAGGCCAGCTTGTGGCGTGCCACCACATCGAGCACGGTGCCCAGTGTGACCGCCTCATCCAGTTTGGTCGGGATACAACCGATCACATTGGGACCGCCGTACATCTTCACCACATCGTCCAGCGTGCCGCCGGCGCTGGTGGCGTTCAGCAACAACAGGCGTTTGATGCCTGCCTCGTCGAACATTTGCGCCTGTTCCGCCACGCGGCTGTCGCGCTGGCCCACACCCATGGTGTCGATCAGCACCAGATGCTTGTGCTTGAGGCCGGACAGAGTGAGTTTCAGATCGCTGGCATCGCGCACGGCATGCACGCTCACGCCGAGGATCTTGGCGTAGATGCGCAGTTGTTCGTAAGCGCCGACGCGGTAGCTGTCGGTGGTGACCAGTGCCACCTTGTCCGCACCGTAACGCACCACTGCGCGTGCGGCCAACTTGGCGGTGGTGGTGGTTTTGCCCACACCGGTGGGACCGACCAGCGCATACACGCCGCCGCGCGTCACCACGTCTTCCTGCACACCGGCCACGCGCAGATTGTGCGCGAGAACGCGTTTGACCCAGTTCAGGCCGGCATTGGTCGGCATCTTGTCCAGCACGCGGCGCGACAGCGCGGGGCTGAAGCCGACGTTGACCATGTCGCGCATCAGACCGGAACGTTTCGGGTCCTGCTGCTGGATGTTGCCCCAGGCCAGCGTGGCCATCTGTTCCTGCATCTGTTTGTGCATGGCCTTCAGTTCGCCGAGCAGCAATTGTTGCTCGGCGGGTTCCGCTGCCGACTTGACTGCCACGGGTGCCGCGGGCTGTTCAGTTGTACGTTGCGTTTCCGCCGCGATCACTTTGGCACCCAGCGTGGCGGCCTGGTTCTGTGCGCGTTCGGAAAGGACGGGACGCTGTTCGACGCATTGTTCGAGGCGCGGCCTGGACGATGGCCGGGATTCGACCACGCGCGTCTCGTTCAGATGGGCCAGCTCGCTGCCCAGGATGGCGACGATCTCGACGCCTTCCGGCACTTTGCGGTTGGACAGGATGACTGCATCCGCACCCAGTTCGATACGTACCAGTTTCAGGGCCTCGCGTGAGCTACCTGCGATGAATTTTCTTGCGTTCATGCTCTACCTCCTACCATGGCTGTCACCCGGATCGTTTTAAAATCGGGCACTTCTTCTTGGGAAATCACTTTGAGTTGCGGGACCGCGCGTTTCAGGAAGCGCGCCAACAGATCGCGGATGACGCCGGGCACCAGCAGCACCGTGGGCAGACCCATACGCTCTTGCCTTTCGGCTGCGGCGCGCGCTTCGTTCAACAGGGTGTTGGCCAGTCCCGGCTCGATGGCGGAGCCGCCGGCCTGCAGTGCCTGACCGAGCACGTATTCCAGTTCCTTGTCCATGCCGATGACCTGCAGCTCCTGCGCCGACGGATAGTATTGCTGCACGATGGCGGCACCGAGTCCGATGCGCACCAGCGAGGTGAGCATGGTTGCGTCCTGCGTCCTCGGCGCATGTTCTGCCAGAGTTTCGAGGATGGTGCGCATATCGCGGATATGCATGCCTTCGTCGAGCAGGTTCTGCAGCACCTTCTGCACGGTGGTGAACGGCAGCAGATTGGGGATCAGGTCTTCGGTCAGCTTGGGCGCGATCTTGCCCAGATGGTCCAGCAACTGTTGCAGTTCCTGACGGCCCAGCAGCTCGGCCGCGTAGGTCTGGATCAGATGGCTCATATGGGTCGCCACCACGGTGCCTGCGTCCACCACGGTATAACCCATGGCCTGCGCCTGGTCGCGCAGATTCTGGTCGATCCAGACGGCGGGCAGGCCGAAGGCCGGATCTTTGGTGGGGTTGCCCGGCAGGGTGCCACTCACGTTGCCGGGATTGATCGCCAGCAACTGTTGCGCATAGGCCTCGCCGCTGCCGATCTCCGCGCCCTTGAGCGTGATGCGATAGCTGCTGGGTGCCAAGTCGAGGTTGTCACGGATATGCACCGGCGGCGGCAGGAAGCCCATGTCCTGCGTGAATTTTTTGCGGATGCCTTTGATGCGGCGCAGCAGGTCGCCGTCCTGCGCTTTGTCCACCAGCGCGATCAGGCGATAGCCCACTTCCAGTCCCAGCACATCCACCTGCGCCACATCTTCCCAACTGGCTTCAGCCGCTTCCGGTGCCATCACTTGTTGTTCTTCCACCTGTTGTTGCTCCTGTGCTTCTACTGCCTGCTTGCCCTTCTGCATCAGGTAGAAAGCGAACCAGCCCATGGCACCGGCCAGCATCAGGAAGGCGAAATGCGGCATGCCGGGGATCATGCCCAGCATGCCGATGATGGCGGCGGTCAGCACGATGACATGCGGATTGGAGATCAGTTGATTGCTCAGTTGCTGGCCGATGTTCTGTTCGGAAGCGACGCGGCTCACCACCATACCGGCGGCGGTGGAGATGACCAGTGCCGGAATCTGCGCCACCAGTCCGTCGCCGATGGTGAGCAGGGTGTAATACTTGGTAGCGGTGGCCAGATCGAGATCGTGTTGCAGCATGCCGACCACCAGTCCGCCGATCACGTTGATCAGCATGATCATGATGCCGGCCACGGCATCGCCGCGCACGAACTTGGAGGCACCGTCCATGGCTCCGTAGAACTCGGCTTCCTGCGCCACTTCGGTGCGGCGTTTGCGCGCCACGTCCTCGCCGATCAGACCGGCGTTGAGGTCGGCGTCGATGGCCATCTGCTTGCCGGGCATGGCATCCAGAGTGAAGCGCGCGCCGACTTCGGCGATACGGCCCGCACCCTTGGTGATGACCACGAAGTTGATGATGACCAGGATGATGAACACCACCAGACCGACGGTGTAGTTACCGCCGACCAGGAAGTGGCCGAATGATTCGATGACCTTGCCCGCCGCAGCCGGGCCGGTGTGGCCTTCCAGCAGCACCACGCGTGTGGAAGCGACGTTGAGCGACAGGCGCAGCAGCGTGGAGATCAGCAGCACGGCCGGGAACACGGCGAAGTCCAGCGGCTTGGTGGTGTTCATCGCCACCAGCAGCACCATGATGGCCAGCGCGATATTGAAGGTGAACAGCATGTCGAGCAGGAACGGCGGCAGCGGCAACACCATCATCGACAGGATCATCACGATGAGTAATGGCCCCGCCAGTCCGCGCATGCCGGTACTGAGCAGCGATCCCCTGAATGTGTTGATGATGTCGTTCATGTCGCGCCCCGTTGTGCAATCCGTTTTGCCGCTCACCCCGCCGGGGTTCATGGCTCATGCGTATTATCTGGAGGGCGCGTCAATTCAAAGGTGGGAATAGAAGGGGAAATGGGCGGTTATTAAACGCAGTGTCTGGGCACTGCATCAAACCAGGAACCCAGACTCGACCGCGAAATACACGAAAGGCACGAAATACAACAACGGGGCACATTCATTTGCAATTCCCACACGGGGATGGCTTCAGTGAAAATCGCTGTTGGGTTTTGTTCGTGCGCTTTCGTGTATCTCGCGGACGAATGCCTTACCCGGGATCAATGCGCCGCATCTTGCAGTTGGGTCAGCGGGTCGAGCTCTTTCGGCACAGGCAATTCACCCGGCACCGCCGGCTTGGTGCCGCCCTGCTTCTTGTAACGGCGCAGCTGGTAGACATAAGCCAGCACTTCGGCAACAGCGGTGTACAAAGCCTCCGGGATGGATGCGCCAAGCTCACTATGCTTGTGCAAGGCACGCGCCAGCGGCGGCGCTTCCAGGATGGGGACGTTGTTTTCTTTTGCTATCTCTTTGATCCTGGCCGCCAGCAGATGCGAACCCTTGGCCACCACGACCGGCGCGCGCATCTTGTCTTCGCTGTATTTGAGCGCGACCGAGTAGTGGGTCGGGTTGGTCACCACCACGTCGGCGGTCGGAATCTCGGACATCATGCGGCGGCGCGCGATCTCGCGCTGCATGCTGCGGATGCGTCCCTTGACCTGCGGATCGCCCTCGGTCTCTTTCGATTCCTGGCGCACTTCTTCCTTGGTCATCTTCAGCTTCTTGGTGTGCTCGTACAACTGGAACGGCACGTCGATGATCACGATCAGCAGCATGCCGGCCATGATGGCGGCGAAACTCCACCAGATCATCCTGTTCAAATGCGGGATGGATTGAACGACAGGTTCGCTCACCAGCAGCAGCACTTCATCACGGTTCGCCCACACCACCCATGCGCCGATACCGCCCACCAGGGTGGCCTTGCCCAGCGCCTTGAGCAGTTCGATGAGACTGTTCACCGAGAACATGCGCTTGATGCCGCTGAAGGGATTGAGCTTGCTGAACTTGGGCTGCAGGGCTTTGGGCGAGAACAGCCAACCGCTCATCAGCATGGGAGAAAGTAGCGCCACCACGACCAGCAGCCCGAGGAATGGCACGAAGGTGAGCAGGATATCGGTGAACAGTTCGTTCAGACGCGGCAACAACAGGTCGATATTGAAAGCGAACGCGCGATCCAGCGTCAGACCGTTGTGCAGCAGCCGCAACATGCCCTGCCCCAACACCTCGCCCATCATCCACAGCCCGGCACCGCCGGCCACCAGCCCCATGAAGGTGGACAGCTCGCGCGAGCGCGCAACCTGGCCTTCCTCGCGCGCCTTGTCCAGTTTGCGTTGCGAGGGCGATTCTGTTTTTTCGAGATCGCTGTCCTGTTCGGCCATGTCATCCGTCCTGTATCGGTGCGGCAATTATCAGCTTTGGGCGTGCGCGGCAAGCACGGGAATTAAAGGGTTATTCCCGTCTTATTGTGCGTTTCGCTCTGCTCAAGCCGGGCATAAGATGGCATCATTGCTACAGGTGGTTCATGCCAATACTAGAGATCACCATAAACGGTTACAGGCAAATAAGGCAGGAGGGGAAAGCATGAAAAGAAATATCAAACCGACCGCGGTCGAAAGGGTGATGCGGGATGACGACTTCATCGTCTCCATGACAGACCTGAAAGGTCGCATCACCTACGGAAACCGCATCTTCATCGAGTTCTCGGGATATAGCGAAAGCGAGTTGCTGGGCACACAGCACAACATCGTCCGTCATCCGGATATGCCGCGCGCGGTGTTCCAGTTGTTGTGGGACAAGATCCAGAAGAAAGAAGAATGCTTCGCGTATGTGAAGAACATGTCCAAGGACGGCGGTTTCTACTGGGTGTTCACCAACGTCACGCCGACCTTCGATTCTTCCGGCAACATGAACGGCTACTTTTCCGTGCGGCGCAAACCCAAGCGTAGCGGCATCGACGCGGTGACCCCGCTGTACGCCGCCATGCTGGAAGCGGAACGCCGGGCCGGACCGGCCAATGCCATCGCGGCTTCCACCAAGATCCTGGTGGACCTTCTGAACGAAAAAGGAATCAGCTATGACGAACTTGTCCTTGCAATCTAGGTTGTCCGCCCTGCTGTGGGCGTTCTCCTTCGGCACGCTGGTCATCATCCTGACCAGTTTCGCGCGTCACGGTTTTGATGCATTCATGATCACTTTCCTGATCGTGGGTGTTGCGGCTTCCGCCCTAGGACAGTGGCTGGTTCGCCAGTGGCTGGCACCGCTGAAGAAAGTCGAAGCCGTGGTCAACGACGTGGCTGCCGGCAAGTTCAATTCGCGCGTCACCGGCATCGGGCATTCCCGCGATGAGATCAGTCTGCTGTGCTGGGATGTGAACGACATGCTGGACCAGTTGGCCGCATTCTTCCGCGAACAGGAAACCAGTTTCCGTGCCAATCTGCAGGGCAACTTCAGTCGGCAGGCAATGAATGGTGGCGTGCACGGCGGCTTCAAAAAAGGATTGACCAACCAGAACATCCTGCTGGAGGGCATGGCCGAGCAGAAACGCAGTGCGATGCGCACCCATATGTTGTCGCGCGCCCACCATCTGAACACCGAAAATCTGCTGAAGAACCTGGTCTCCAACCAGAGTGACCTGAAAACCATCACCGACAACATGGAAGAACTGGCCAGCCTCTCGCGCCGCACGCGCACCGATGCGGAGGAAAGCCGCGAATCGGTGAAGGATGTGGTGCAGCGCCTGTCGGGCATCGTGGCGCGGGTAAACCATGCCAACGAGGCGATCGCCAACCTGAACGCGCGCAGCAGCGAAATCACCAAGGCGGTCGGCCTGATCACCTCCATCACCGACCAGACCAACCTGCTGGCGCTCAATGCCGCCATCGAAGCGGCCCGCGCGGGCGAGGCCGGACGCGGATTCGCCGTGGTGGCGGATGAAGTACGCAAGCTGGCCGAGAACACCAAGAACGCCTCCGAATCCATCGGCCGCATCATGCTGATGCTGCAGAGCGAATCGGCCAAGATGCTGAGCGACTCGCAGGAGATGCACGAGATCGCCAATTCTTCGCAGAGTGTCATCGGCAAACTGGAACACAAGTTCGGCCAGTTCTACGAATCGGCGGTGACCTCGCTGGCCAGCGCCCGCTACGCACAGGACCTGAGTTTCGCGTCGCTGGTGAAAGTCGACCACGTCATCTACAAGCAGCGCGCCTATGTGCTGGTCAACGACTGGGACAACGAAGAATACAAGAGTGCAGTCGGCGTGGACCATCACAACTGCCGTCTGGGCAAGTGGTACGAGGGAGCGGGCAAGGATGTGTTCGGCGCGATGCCGTCGTTCCGCAAACTGGACGTGCCGCACAGCAAGGTGCACGGCTCCGTGCATCGCATGCTGTCGCTAATGGAACTGAACTGGGCGCACGACGAGAAGCTGCAGGATCAGATCCTGGAGCAATTGAAGGGGGCGGAAGAAGCCAGTCTGGAAGTGATGGCCGTCATCGACCAGATGGTCGCCGACAAGCACCCGGACATAGCGAAGCGCAGCTGATCGTTAGCGGACGGCGAGGCGGACTCGCATCGCCGTCCGCTCAGTGTTCCCGGCTGCGAAGGATCGCCCGTTCGGCGATCCTGTCCAGCGGCAGCACCTCATCCACCGCGCCCAGCTCGATCACCGCGCGCGGCATGCCGAACACCACACAGCTTGCTTCATCCTGCGCCAGATTGATGGCACCGGCCTGCTTCATCTCCAGCATGGCGGCCGCGCCGTCTTTGCCCATGCCGGTGAGCATCACCCCCAGCGCTTGCGCGCCCAATATTTTGGCGGCGGAGCTGAACAGTTTCTCTACCGACGGGCGATGGAAATTCAGCGGCGGATCGTCTTTCAGCACGGTGCAATATCCCGGGCTGTGCTTCGCTATCTCCATGTGCACATTGCCGGGCGAGATGTATGCGGTACCGCTTCTGATCTCTTCCCCCTGTTCGGCCAGTTTCACCCGCAACGCGCACAACCCATCCAGACGTGCCGCGAAGGCGGGAACAAAAGACTCCGGCATGTGCTGGGCGATCAGAATGGGGGGAGCGTTGAGCGGCATCTGCGACAGAAAAACCCGCAGGGCTTCCGTGCCGCCGGTGGATGAGCCGACGACGATGATGCGCGCAGCATGAGTGCCTTTAAACATCGTTGATCAATTCGTAAACGGTCTGCCCGCGCAATTTAAAGTAGGCGGTGG
The DNA here is from genome assembly GCA_011620315.1 of Sideroxydans sp. Lineage (GTDB taxonomy): Bacteria > Pseudomonadota > Gammaproteobacteria > Burkholderiales > Gallionellaceae > Sideroxyarcus. Next base: position 8,636 of record WOZO01000131.1, read on the forward strand.
CGTGATAGAAACTCTCCGAATGCCCGGCGAACAGCAGGCCATGTGCATGCAGCAAGGGGGCGAATTTTTTGAGGATGCTGAACTGGGTATCCTTGTCGAAATAGATCATCACATTGCGGCAAAAGATGCCGTCCAGCTTGTGCGGGATCGGGTATGCCGCATCCTGCAGGTTGATGCGCTTGAATTCGATGCAACGCTGCAACTCCGGACGCACTTTGAAATATCCCTGACCGTCGGGGATGAAGAAACGCTCCGCGCGCTCTGCCCCCAGTTTTTGTACCGCTTCCGCCTTGAAGCGCCCGCCCTTGGCTGACGCCAGCACATGGCTATCCAGATCGGAGGCGGTGATGCGTACCGGATGATCGAAGCTGTTGAAGGTATCGACCGCGGTGATCGCCATCGAGTACGCTTCTTCGCCGGTCGAACAGGCCGAACACCACAGATGGATGGGCTGCGACTTGCCCAGCTTGAGCAGGTGTTCTGCCAGGATCTTGAAATGGTGCGCCTCGCGAAAGAACGAGGTGAGATTGGTGGTCAGGGAATTGACAAACGCTTCCCATTCGTCTTCGTGCCCTTTCTGCAGAACGGACAGGTATTCGGCAAACGATTGTATCCCCGTGGCACGCAAGCGCCGCGCCAGCCGGCTATAGACCAGCTCCTGCTTGCTGTCGGCAAGCGATATCCCCGCGCAGCGGTGGATCAAGCCGCGAATCTTTTGAAAATCCTGGTCGGTGAAGGCGAATTCGCGATGCGTCATGCTGGGATAGTAGCGGGCTGGCGGAACTCAGTACCGGCCTCAGTTCCCCGAAGCACACAACAGACTGTTGTCGCCCTCGCCCGCAATGGCGATGCGCTCCAGCGCCGACAAGACAGCCATGCTGTCCGCTTCCATCTTGCTCACCAGCTCCATGCCGCGCAAGGGATTGCCGACATGGAATGCCGACACGGCCTCTTTGCCATTGGCATGGAAACTCTGGTGCGGTGCGGCCACGGCCTGATAACCGTCCAGCTTGGAGAAGCAATCCTTGCCCTCGCCTTCGAAATACCATTTACCCAATCTGCAACTGGTGTGGGATGCAAAACTATCCGCCGCCTTTTCAGAGATCCCCATGAACACCTTGTAGATCTCGAACTTGTACAGGATGTGATCGATCTTGGCGACTTCGACGAAACTGCGCAGCGCGGCGGCCGAGATGGTGCCTTCCATGGTGTGCGACAAATCCAGCAGGTGCTTCATGTTCTCCATCACGCCCCCCACTTCGCCGCTGAACGCCTGAGATTTCGCGGCCCACTCTTCCATCTGCGTCCTGGCATGATGGGTCTCGTCCTGGATGGCGGTGACGATAATGGATATTTCGCTGGTCGCTTTGGCTGTGCGTTCCGCCAGTTTGCGCACTTCGTCCGCCACCACGGCGAAGCCGCGCCCCTGCTCGCCGGCACGCGCCGCCTCGATGGCCGCATTCAGCGACAGCAGATTGGTCTGGTCGGCGATTTCCTTGATCATTTGCACGATGCTGCCGATCTGTGCGGCACGCTCTGTCAGTCCCTGCACATTTTTTGAAGTGCGCAGGGTGTCGCCGGACAATGCCTCCAGACTGGAGGCGATCTTGAGCACGGCTTCGCGGTTGTTTACCGAGACACTGGCTGCCTCGACAGCATGCTTTTTCTCTTCGCGCAAAGAAGTGGCTGCCTCGACCTGGGATGTTTGCAGTGCAACAAACGATTCTCCGAAACCCTGCATGTTGGCGTAGATCTTGTCTGCCACCAGGCATTTCTGCTTCGCTTGCTCGGCCTCCGCGCGGTGGGCGTCCCGCTGACTTTCCAGCCCGGCCAGTTCGTCACGCAGATTGGCAATATCGCGCTCTGTTTCTTCCAGACGGCGCTGCGCGACCTGGTAATCCTGCTTCATTTTTCCACCAAACATGGCTTCCTCCGGGATGATTTATCGTTTTTGAAACGCGTGTCAGACCTTGAACACTTCCACCGCCTGCCTGACCTCTCTGGATTTCGCTTCCAGGGAATTCGCCAGATTCAGCAGTCCTTTTGCCGCACCCGCGTTCTCTTCCGACATCTGCGATACGCGCTCGGTGCTCCTGGCCAGTTCGGATGCGGCAGAATTCTGCTCTTCCAATGCCAGCGCGATATCGTCGATCACGCTGGCGACTTCGCTGAAGCCGTTCTGGATATGTTTTATGGAGGCTTGTGCCGTCTCGGCATCGCCGACGCCCTGCCGCGTGGTGTTGACCACTTTTTCCATGCCGGACAATGCATTCGCCGCCACCGCGCCGATCTTGCCCGACATCCGGCTGATCTCGCTGGTCGCGCCGGCCGTGCGCTCGGCCAGCCTGCCCACCTCGTCCGCCACCACCGCAAAGCCGCGTCCCTGCTCGCCGGCTCTTGCCGCTTCGATCGCCGCGTTCAAAGCCAGCAGGTTGGTCTGGTCCGCGATCTCCTTGATCACCTTGACCACATCGCTGATGCGCGATGCGTCTTCACCGAGACGCGAGACTTCAGCCGAGGCGCTTTCGATCTCGCCCGCGATCTCCAGCAGGCCCGAGACCGTCTTGTTGACGACTTGCGCGCCTTGTTCCGCACTGGTGCGGGAGCTGGTGGCGATCTGTTTGGCATTGCCGCCCCGGTCGCTGATGTGGGTCGTGGAGACACTCAGTTCCTCGATGGCGGCAGCCATGCCGGATACGGAATCCGATTCCTGATGGACGTTCTCCGCGATCTGATTGGCCGAGGTCGCCAGGTTGCGCGCCATATCACCGACGTGGTGCGCCTGCGATTTCACTTGCACGATCATGTCACGCAGGCTGTTTTGCATCTGATAGGCGTCGGCCAGCAGACTGCCTGCTACCGGTTGCAATAACGGCTGCTGCGAGAAATCACCGCCGGACATGGTGTTCACGACCTTCGCCACTTCGCGCGGATCACCGCCCAACTGGCGCATCACCTGGCGAATGATCATGCCTGCCAACACGAAGGACAGGGCCAGCGAAACCAGCACCCAAATGATCACGAAAGTACGACGATGGCTGAAATCTTCCTCGGCCAACATGATCTTTTCTTCGGATTTTTTGTCGGTGAACACCACGAAATCATCCCGCAACGCTTTGATGTGAGCGATCAACTCCAGATCGATGCCTGCCACCTTGCTGTCCGATTCCAGCGCATTGCCCTGATGCGCATCGATCTGGGCCAGATAGCGATCCGACACCTCGCCGTGCTGGCGCGCAATCGCGTCAAGTTTGGCGATAAACTCCGCGAATTCCTGTTCATGGCCGGCGGCCAACTGCTTCAAGCCCTGTTCCGCCTCTTTCTGGCTGGCTTCGAAACGCGCGCGCTCGGCAAGGAAATCCGCCCGATATTTTTTCAACTTCTCGCGGTCCGCCCCGCGCAACCAGACATCCTTGGCCAGCTTGGCTTCTTTCAGGATCGCGATATCCATGGTGCTGACGCTTTCCGTCACCTCGACATCCTGCTCCAGCCGCTGGAGGTTTGTCTTCTCATCATCGACGGCACCCTTCATCAACACCAGGCCGAAGATTGCCATCGCCAGAAACATCGTGAACGAAACCAGTTCGAGGGCAATGAACTTGCCTCTCAAAGACATGTTGGCAAACATTTCCACCTCCCCGGCACTTCTGTTGTTTTTATCAATTGCCGCGCACGTCGCTCAGCAGTTCCTTGATATCCAGGATCAGCACGATATCGCCCTCGCTGGACATGGTGACGCCCGCCACGCCTTTGGGACGGAAGGTATCGAGCGACTTGATCACCACATCTTCGTGCCCGACGAAACCGTCGGCCGTGAGAATGAAACTGTTGCTGCCGAACTGCATCAGCACGCCGACTTCAGAATGCTCGTTGCTGCCCCAGCCGATGAGTTGGGTAAGCGGCAGTACCGGCAGCACCTCGCCGCGCACGATCATGGTGGCCTTGCCGGAGACTTGTTGCAGCGCATCGCGCGTGACAGGCAGAATCTCGCGCACCATGGACAGCGGCACCGCGAACGACTGGTCACCCAGACGCAGCACCAGCACCGGCAGGATGGCCAGTGTCAGCGGCAGCGAGATGGAAAAGATCGAACCTTTGCCCGGTTCGGACTGGATCTGGATGCTGCCGTTCAGTTTCTGGATGTTGGTCTTCACCACATCCATGCCGACGCCGCGTCCGGACACGCTGGATATCTCGTCCTTGGTGGAGAATCCGGGCAGGAATATCAGCTCAAGACACTGGTTCTCGTCCAGCGTATTGGCCACCTCATTGGTGATCAGGCCTTTTTCAACCGCCTTGTTGCGGATCACTTCGGGACGCATGCCCTTGCCGTCGTCGGTGATGGTGATCAGGATGTGATCACCTTCCTGGCGAGCTGCCAGTTCGACCATGCTCTTCTCCGGTTTCCCGGCGGCACGACGTTCCGCTATGGTTTCGACGCCGTGGTCGACCGCGTTGCGCACCAGGTGCACCAGGGGATCGTTCAGATCCTCGATCATGGTCTTGTCCATCTCGGTCTCTTCGCCGATCAGTTCCAGCTCCACATCCTTGCCCAATGAACGCGCCAAATCCCGCGCCAAACGCGGATATTTCTTGAACAGCCGACCGATCGGCTGCATGCGCGTCTTCATCACGGCGTTCTGCAGATTCACCACCAGCATGTCGAGCTGGGTCACCGACTGATCCAGATCGCGCAGGATGTCTCCGTCCGTGCGGCCTTGCAGGATGTCGGAACGCAGATGGGTCAGGCGGTTCTTGGTCAGACCGATCTCGCCGGACAGGTTGAGCACCTGGTCCAGACGCTCGGTATCCACGCGGATGGTGGTCTCTTTCGCCTCAACGGCCGGCACATCGCCGCCGCGGCGGCCAACCGTGCTGCCGGGCACATCGGTAGATCGTCTGCCGAATGCCTTGCGCGTCGACTCTTCTTCATTGATCGCCTGCTTGATCACTTCGGGATCACGTTTGGCCCCCACTTGTTCAACGATATCGTTACCGGTCAGCGCTTTGTACAAGGCATCCCAGTCGACGTTTTCGGCTTCAATGACCGGCAATTTGGGTTTTTCTTCGTCCGGTCTGGCTGCCGCAGCTGCGGCCAGCGCCTTGCCCTCCAGCGCATCCTTCAATGCACTGATGATCTCCGCGGGCGCGGCCTGCGGCTGCACATTCTGCTGCAGCGCTCCGAACATATGGCGCACTTCCGCCGTGGCGGCAAAGATCACATCCATCAGTTCCGCGTTGAGCGTCAGCTCCTTGTTGCGCAGCTTGTCGAACAGATTCTCGGTCAGGTGACACAGGGCGACCAACTCCCCCGCATTCAGGAAACCCGCACCGCCCTTGATAGTGTGGAAGCCGCGGAATATCTCGTTCAGCAAGCCGCTCTCGCCCGGAGACTTTTCCAGCTCCATCAGTTTGCTGTCCACATCGGACAGCATGTCTCCGGCTTCCATCAGGAAATCGCTCAGCAGGTCTTCCATTCCGGCAAAGTCGTTCATGTTCTTCTCCTCAATCGAACACTCAGCACTGAGTGCTCGGCATCCAGTACCGCTTAAAAACCCAAGCTTTCCAGCAGATCGTCAACCTGATCCTGGCTGGTGACCACATCGTTCCTGCCTGCCGCGCTGATGACCGGCCCGTTCAGCAGCCCCGAGTTTTCAGCACGCACCGCAGGCGGTGCATTCTCCAGCAGCAATTCCACCAGTTGCTTCTCCATCTCCTGCGTCAGCTGGATGATCTTCTTGATCACCTGGCCGGTCAGGTCCTGGAAATCCTGCGCCATCATGATCTCCAGCAGATACGCATTCACTTCCTTGCCCTGCTTGGGCGTCTCGTGCAGGTGGGCGTGGGTCTGCGCGACCAGTGCCTTGAACTGCTGCACATCCAGCTTTTTCTGGAATAGCAGATCCCATTGCGCGGCCAATCGCTGCGACTCGTCGGAAAGCTTGTCAACTAGGGGCTGCGCGGATTCCGTGGCGTTCAACACGCGCTCCGCCGCCTGCTGCGTCAGGGTCGCCACATAGTTGAGGCGATCACGGGCATCGGGAATGGTCGCTGTCGCCTTTTCGATCTCTTTGTGCAAGCCCAGTTCGCGCAGGGTGTCGTGCAGCTTGCGCGCCATTTGGCCGACTTGATTGATGACTTTGGCCGGCTCCGCATCCGCATTCAGCTGGATCACTTTGGCCGGTGCCTTGGGTTCATCCGTGTTGGCAGAAATGATGCTGTCGAACAGCGCTTCGAGATCGTCCGAATCCTGATTTGCCGGGTTTGCCATGATTCACCTCACTTGTTCAGTTGCGGGTTGACCGCAAATATCTTTTTCAATTTCTCGTCCAGCGTCGCTGCGGTGAACGGCTTGACCACATAGCCCGACGCGCCTGCCTGTGCCGCCTCGATGATGTTTTCCTTCTTCGCTTCCGCCGTCACCATCAAGACGGGCAGGTGCTTGAGTGCTGCGTCGGCGCGGATTGCGCGCAACAATTCGATACCCGTCATATTCGGCATATTCCAGTCGGACACCACAAAGTCAAACGTGTCACCGCGCAGCTTGTTTAGCGCATCCACACCGTCTTCCGCTTCCTGCACATTGACGAAGCCCAGCTCTTTCAGGAGATTGCGCACGATGCGACGCATCGTGGAAAAATCATCCACCACCAGAAATTTTGTGTTTTCTATTCCCATTTCAATCTCCTTAATACAACTTCCATACAACTTGTTATGTCAGCAGCGGCCGCAAAGTCGACGACAACACCATCGAGTCGAACTTGGGCACGTAGTAATCCACCCCGACGCGCTTGCCCATCGCCCGATTGGCGTCTGAAGAAAGCGAGGAGTGCATCACCACCGGGATACCTTCAAAGCGCCGGTCGTTCTTGATGTACTGGGTCAGTACATAACCGTCCATCGCGGGCATCTCGGCATCGGTCAGAATGACTTGGATCTGGTCATGCAGATTCTGGCCACTGCTTTGTGCGGCATCGGCCATCGAGCGCAGACGGTCCCACGCTTCCTGCCCGTTGTTGGACTGGATGTGTTTGACCCCCATGCGATCCAGCACCTCCACGATCTTGCGCCTTGCCACCATGGAGTCGTCGGCAAAGAACACGCACAGATCGTGCGCGGATTCGATGCGCTCCACGTTGCCGACAATAACCTCACCGAAGGCGTTTGAAAGAATCTGTTCAACATCCAGGATGGAAACCAGCGAACCGTCATCCATATTGGTGATGGATGTGATCAGCGCATCCTTGTCCGACAACATGCCCTCGGTCGGGCGCACCTTGTCCCAATCGACGCGGATGATGCGATCCACATCCTTCACCATGAAGCCAAGGATATGGTTGTTGTATTCGGCCACCATCATGGTCTGGTGCGGGTCTTGTTCGCGGATACCCATGAACTTCGCCAGATTCAGCACCGGCATCACGTGCCCGCGCAGGCTGACGATGCCGTCCACGCCCTGCGGCATATTGGGGGTGCGCGTGATCTTGCCGGCCTGAGATACTTCTTTTACTTTGAATACATTGATACCGAACTTTTCCTCCGTCCCGAGATTGAACAGCAGGATCTCCATCTTGTTGGTGCCCGCAAGATTGGTGCGCGCATCGATGTGGTCCAGCAAACCGTTCTGGCTGGATGCCGTCATGTCATCGTTGTATGCCATCTTGAATCCCCCTTATCCCAGCAAACGCGCGAGCGTCTGTGACAATTTTTGCGGCTCGAATTTGGGCACATATTCATCCACCCCGACCGCTTTACCAAGCTGCTGATTGGAGCTGCTGGACAGCGAAGAATGCATCAGCACCGGAATGCCGCTAAATCGTTTATCCGCCTTGATCTTGCGCGTCAGCATATAGCCGTCCATTTCCGGCATCTCGACGTCGGTCAGGATCACCTGCAGCATGTCTTTCAACGGGGTATTGGAGGCATCGGCATAATCGGCCATGCGCGACAGCTCTTCCCAAGCCTTGCGTCCGTTGATGGCAGAGATGGACTTGACGCCCATCGCTTCCAGCGTGCGGGCGATCTGGTTGCGGGCGACCGACGAATCATCGGCGAAAAACACGGTGCGGTTGTCTTTGCCGATCGGCTTCACTGCCTTGAAGATCATTTCGTCCGAACCGAAGTGCCCGGTCTCGGCCAGCACCTTCTCCACGTCCAGCATCATCACCAGCCGTTTATCCTTCAATTCCGTGATCGCGGTCACCAGGCCGCCCATCTCTGCCGCCAGCATTTCGGGCGGCACACGCATCGCGGACCAGTCCAAACGCAGGATATTGTCCACCGACTTGACCAGGAAGCCCTGTGTATGTCCGTTATATTCGGTAACGATCATGATGCCGGGTTTGCTGTCCGATTCCATGCCGATATATTTGGCAAGATCGATCACCGGCACCAGGGCACCGCGCAAACTCACCATACCCTCGACTGCAGGCGGCATCTCCGGCGCACGGGTGATCTCGGGGATACGCATCACTTCGCGCACCTTGAACACATTGATGCCGAAGGTCTCCTCGCGGGCGGTGCGCATATCCTTGCCCAGAGAAAACATCAGAATCTCCAGCTTGTTGGTACCCGCCAGCTTGGTACGCGCATCAATATTCTTTAACAGTTCAGACATTCTCTTCTCCTCGCTCAGCCGGTGTTCCGCATGCCGCACTTGGTAAGCGGATAGCCGGCCTTGCTCAATTCATCGGCCGATTTCGCCAGTTCTGCAGCCGCGTCTCGTGTCTGCTGCGACGAACGCGCGTTCTCATCCACCAGTCCCGAGATGTGTTCCAGCCTCTTGGCCACATTCTCGCCGGCCACCGATTGTTCCTTCGACGACAGGGTGATGTGATCGATACGCTGCGACATACTCACCGTGGCGTCCATCACATCTTTCAACCGCTCGCCGTTGCTGCGGATGAGCGTGATACCGCTCTCCACCTCAACTACCGCTTCGCCCATGGACTTGACCGCTTCTTGAGAGATTTCGGTGATATCGGAGATTGTCTTGGTGATGTCCTTGGTGCTGGAAGCGGTACGTTCGGCCAATTTGCGCACCTCGTCAGCCACCACCGCGAAACCGCGCCCCTGCTCACCTGCCCGAGCCGCCTCAATGGCGGCATTCAGCGCCAGCAAATTGGTCTGGTCGGTAATCTCCTTGATTGAGTTCGCTATTTTACCGATTCTTTCGATGGAGGCACCCAGATCGGAAATGGTCTTGCTGGAACGCTGCACGGTGGCCGCCACCTTGGTGGTCGCATCGATGCTGAGCCCCATATTGACATTGTTCTCTTCCACGATGCCCTGTGTCCGTTTCATCTCGGTCAGCGAATCGGACGCCATATTCGCCACTTCGGCAATGGACTGGCTGAACTGTTCCATGGTCGCGGCAATGCTCTGTATCTGCGCCTGCTCGGTCACGGCATTGTTCGCCACCACGCCGACCTTCTCATCCACCGCCCGTACCCGTTCCCGCATCTTCACCACCGGCGTGACGATCTCGTCCACCATAGTGCGCAAATAGGTCTGCATGGTCTGGATCGCGCACAACAGCTTGCCCATCTCGTCCTGGACGGTGATGTCCAGTTCGGTGTCCAGATTGCCTTCCATGATGTTGCGGAACTCTTTGTCCACCTGCGACAGCGGACGATGGATGAATCGATCCACGCAGTAACCGATGAAGAAGAACAGGAACAACTGCAGGGCGATCTGCCCGGCCATTACCTTCATTTCCATCACATGGATGCGCTCAAAATCTTCCTTTAGGTCGATCGAGATGTCCGATGCACCGGTCACCCAATTGTCCGGCCCCGCATGGCACAAGGTGCAATCCGTTCCGTGAAAGTCCTTGCTGGCCAGATAGGGCGTGACGATGCGCAAGACAGGCGCACCCGCACCGTCCTCCCCGAAGATCACTTTGGTCTGGCCGGATTCCAGCACCGCACGCTGCACATCATCCTTCACCCGCTGTTCCGGCGAGCCCGGACCATACTGGGAAACCAGCAGCGGCGAACGCAGGATGACTGCGGATTTGACGTGACCAGACGAAGTGACTTTCTCGATCAGCAACTTGCGATTCTCTTCAATGCCGATCTGTCCGGTCACCATCAGCATATTGGCATTGTCGATGATCTGCGTGGCGATCTGCTTACCCTTGGATTCCGCCTGCAAGCTGGCCTCGTCCTGCATGCTGCCGGTCAGATACATCTGCGCCACGGTCAGGATCAGCAGCAACGGTATCTGGATGGCCGCCTGCAGTTTTGCTTTCAGGGACCAGTTTTTGACCTTGAAGCGCTCATAGCGCGAAACGACTTCCCCGCCGTTCTGATTAAGCTCGCGATACTTGGTTTCTGCTCTGGCTATCTGCGCTCGCGTGGGTACCCGCCGTACAGAAACATAACCCGTGATCTGCCCGCCTTCCACGATAGGCGCGATGGTTGCCCGCACCCAATAGTAATCGCCATTCTTGCAGCGGTTCTTGACCAGACCGCGCCACGGACGTTCCGATTTCAGCGCATCCCACAGCCACTTGAATGCCTGCTTCGGCATGTCCGGATGGCGCACGATATTGTGATTCTTGCCGATCAGCTCCGCGCGAGTGAAGCCGGAAATGCGTTCAAAAGCGTCATTACAGTAAGTGATGACACCTTTGGTATCGGTTTTGGAGATCAGCACCTCTCCATCCAGAATGGTGACCTCCTTCTGTGACTTCTGCGCATTATTATTTTGCATGATCTTCCTCCCGTTACTACCGGCGCATCAAATCTTGAACTTGCCAACAGTCGATTTCAGGCTTTCCGCTACACGCTCCATACTTTGCGCGGATGCCACCGTTCTCTGCACTACCAAATTGCTTTGCTCGGCCATGGTGGCGATGTTCTCGACATTGCGCGCGATCTCCTGGGCCGCATCGCGCTGCGAATTGATGGAGCGGGAAATCTCTTCCAGCCCCTCATTCACACCGCCGACTGACTGGTTCGACTCGATCAGTATCTTGGTCACATCACCCACATGGGCCTGACTGATCTGCAACGCGTTCATGCCGGTTTGCACCGTACGCTCGACTTGCTCGGACTGGCTGCCAAGCGATTGCGTCACTTCGTCGATCTGGGTAGCCGACTGCGCCGACTTCTCCGCCAGGTTGCGCACTTCGTCTGCCACCACGGCGAAACCGCGTCCATGCTCGCCGGCACGCGCCGCCTCGATCGCCGCGTTCAGCGCCAACAGGTTGGTCTGCTCGGCGATATCCCGCACCTGCTGGGTCATGCTGGTGATGCTCTGCGTGTTGGCCACGAACTGATTGACCGAGTTGGCGATCTCACCCACGGCACGCTCGACGTTGCTCAGCTCCTGCACCATCTCCTGCAAACTTTCCTGGCCGCGGTTGGCGCGTTCCAGGCTCTCGTGGGAAAGTTTGGCCACCCGGCTGGTGCTTTCCGCGACCTGGCTGATGCTGCTGCTCACTTGGGAAACCGCACTCGCCACGACTGCCGCCGCATCGCTCTGTTTGCGCACACTGGTCTCCAGCGTGGCAGCATCGCCGGACAATGAATGCGCGGCGCTCGCCACTTGCGATGCCTGCCCGTCGACCTGGGAAACGATCACCTGGAAATTGTTCGCCAGCGCATTGAATGCCTGCACGGTCTGCCCCACCTCGTCTTCGGTGCTCACCGGGGCGCGCTTGGAAAGATCTCCGGTCGCCTGCATGGCCAGCATGGCCTGTTGCAGACTGCGCGTAGGGCCGGTAACGAAGCCGATCAGCCAACCGATCATGAAATAGAGAAATACCTGAATTGCGATCTGTATGCCCCACAACACGGTATCAGCACGCGCCATCAGATCGAATTCCTCGGAAACATCCAGAGTGATGCTGGCCGCGCCGTTGACCGAACCCTCGGGCACGATGTGACACATCAGGCAATTGGTACCGCGAAAATTCGACTGCGCGATGAACGGCACCACAACCCGCAGGGTATGCAAATCGCCCTGCTGTTCTACAAGTGTCTGCTGTGTGGCGGTGGACAATGCCTTTTTGTCCATTTCATCCTTCGGCTGTTCCGATGGCATGCCGGGACCGAATTGCTCTATGACGGGTGTATTGCGCATCACCCGCAGATTGACCACCCGGCTTGAGGCCCCCATCTTTTCGACATACAGCTTGCGCTGCTCCGCATCGCTGATGATGCCGTTCAGCATCAACATATTGAGGCCGTTCAATACGCCGTCCGCAGAAACAACCGCTTTCTGTCGCGCCTCTTCCAGAATGCGCTCTTCAAAAGTGTTCAATGCTGCACGCTGCGCAAGCACCATGATAGCCAGCAGGATCAGCTGGATGGGTATCTGAAGTTTGCTCTTCAGCGAAAGTTTGCTCCACCACTTGTTCATGTTCATTCTCCCCGCGATATTTTCCAACTTGTACTTAGCTAACGACCGATTCCCGTGCTTCTTTAATGCGTCGCGACTGGCGAAGCCTCCTGTGGTGCGATTTCTGCCGCCTCACTCGCGGTCGGCACCCCCTCCGGCGAAAGCGCCCCGACACCGGAAACACCCAGCGCCTCAGCCGCGTCTCCCGACTCGGCATCGATCTGCACCGTACCGCCATCCTGCTGGGCGGCCTCTTCGGCCTTCTTGTTCATCACGATGATGCTGATACGTCGGTTGATCGGGTTCTGCGGCTCCTCTTTGTCGAACAGCACTGCCGAGGACAGTCCGACCACGCGCACGATCTTGTCACCCGCCAGTCCGCCGGCGATCAGCTCCCGGCGCGACGCATTGGCGCGATCCGCCGACAGCTCCCAGTTGCTGTAACGCCCGCCCTTCGCCGCGAAAGGCTGCGCATCGGTATGGCCAGACAGGCTGATCTTGTTCGGCATTTCATTCAGTGTCTGGCCAATCTCGCGCAAAATGTCGCGCGTATAGTCTTCAAGTTGCGCGCTGCCGCTCTGGAACATGGGACGATTTTTCTCGTCAACGATCTGGATACGCAGCCCTTCCGTGGTCAGATCGAGCAATATCTGGCTCTTGAATTTCTCGAGCTTTTTGTTGTTCTCGATCGCCGCCTCGATGTTCTTTTTCAACTGGCGCAATTGATCGATCTCCTTCTGCGCTTCCAGGCGCAGGAACTCCTGCTTGGCGGCCTTGAGGTTGATGACTTTTTTCTCAGCCTGAATATCCCCCTTCCTGACCTGTCCTTCCGTGCGCGTCAGATCTTGCCCGCCGCCTTTAATGATGCTTGAGCTGTCGCCGCTCCCCTCACCGCCCATCAGTGCCACCTTGAGGGGCGTCTTGAAATATTCGGCGATCCCCACCAGGTCGCCTTTGGCTGTCGAGCCCAGCAGCCACATCAACAAGAAGAACGCCATCATCGCCGTCACGAAGTCGGCGTACGCG
>WOZO01000142.1 GCA_011620315.1 Sideroxydans sp.
GTGATGGCGCGTGTCGCGGGCGAAGACCGTCGCGGTCGACGCGAGGCCAAGATCGTCGAAGTGCTGGAGCATGCCAACACGCGCGTGGTCGGCCGACTGTACGAAGAGCACGGCATCCAGTTCGTGGTCGCCGAGAACCGCCGCATCAGCCAGGACTTCCTGGTGGCGGCGGGCAGTGCGGCCGGGGCCAAGGCGGGGCAGGTGGTCATGCTGGAGATCCTGCAACAGCCTTCCAAACATGCGCAGCCTATCGGCCGCATCGTTGAAGTGCTGGGCAACTATGCCGATCCCGGCATGGAGATCGAAATCGCGTTGCGCAAGCACGATCTGCCCAACGAGTTCCCGCACGATGCCAAACGCCAAGCCGAGCATTTCGCACCGGTGGTGCAACCGGCCGATTATGCCGGCCGCGAAAGTGTCAAACACCTGCCGCTGGTCACCATCGACGGTGAGACGGCGCGCGACTTCGACGATGCGGTGTATTGCGAGCCCAGCGGCAGCGGGTACAGGCTGGTGGTCGCCATCGCCGACGTGAGCTCGTATGTGCAATCGGGCGACGCGCTGGATATGGAAGCGATCAATCGCGGCAACTCGGTGTATTTCCCGCGTCGTGTGATCCCCATGTTGCCGGAGGAATTGTCCAACGGTCTGTGCTCGCTGAACCCGAACGTGGATAGGCTGTGCATGGTGTGCGATATGCAGATCAGCGCGGAAGGGGAGATCGGAAAGTACCGCTTCTATCCTTCGGTGATGTTCTCGCATGCACGTCTGACCTATAACCAGGTGGCCGATATGCTGGACAACCCGCAGGGTGAGAACGCGCAGCAATACGCCAAGGTGCTGCCGCACATCAACAACCTGTACAAACTGTTCCAGACTTTGCTGCAGGCACGCGCGAAACGCGGTGCCATCGACTTCGAGACGGTCGAGACGCAGATGATCTTCAACGAGAAGGGCAAGATCGAAAAGATCGTGCCGGTGATTCGCAATGATGCGCACAAACTGATTGAAGAATGCATGCTGGCTGCCAACGTGTGCGCCGCCGACTTTTTGACGGAGCATAAACATCCGGTGCTGTACCGCGTGCACGAAGGCCCGACGCCGGAGAAGCTGGAAACGGTGCGCGAGTTCTTCAAGGAATTCGGCCTGCAACTGGGCGGCGGCGACGATCCGCAGGCGTCCGACTATTCGGCCCTGCTGAAGCAGATCAAGGGCCGTCCCGATGCCGGTTTGCTGCAGACGGTGATGTTGCGTTCGCTGCGCCAAGCCGTGTACGCCCCGGACAACAACGGCCACTTCGGCTTGGGATACGATGCCTACGCGCATTTCACCTCGCCCATCCGTCGTTACCCAGACCTGTTGGTGCACCGTGCCATCAAGGCAGTGCTGGAGCACAAGCAGTACAAACCTAAGCTCAAGTGGGCAGAACTGGGTGTGCATTGCTCCATGACTGAACGCCGTGCCGACGATGCAACGCGTGACGTGGAAGCTTGGCTCAAGTGTTTCTACATGCGCGACCATCTGGGCAGCGTATTCGAGGGCAGCATCTCTTCCGTCACCGGCTTCGGCCTGTTCGTGTCGCTGGACGATCTGTATGTCGAAGGTCTGGTGCACGTGTCGGAACTCGGTGCGGACTATTACCACTTCGATCCAACCAAGCATCAAATGCTGGGCGAACGCACCGGAAAACGTTACCGCTTGGGTGACCGCGTGAAGGTGAAGGTGGTGCGTGTGGACATGGAAAGCACCAAGATCGATTTCGTACTGGAAGGTGAGACGCAATCTGCCGAACCAAACGAATCCGGTGTCGATGTGGGCGCCTGGGGCGGCGCGAAGAAGAAGCCGGTGAAGGCGGTGCCTTCAGAGAAGCCATCCAAATCTGCAGGCAAGGGAGCGAAGCGCCATGGCTGAGTCACGCATCATCCACGGCTTCCATGCCGTCACGGCGCGCATACGCCAGAACGCCGACAGCGTGCTTGAAGTCTTCGTCGACCCGCAGCGCAAGGATCCGCGCGCGCGCGATCTGCTCAAGCTGGCGGAGAGTAATGGCGTGCGGGTGATCCAGGCCGATGCCAAGCGTCTGGACGGTATGGTCGGCAACGCGCGTCATCAAGGCGTCGCCGCCCGCGTTGATGCGGCACAGAAGGTGATGCATCTGGATGATGTGCTGGACACGCTGACCGAGCCGGCCTTGCTGCTGGTGCTGGACGGCGTGCAAGACCCGCACAATCTGGGCGCGTGCCTGCGCAGTGCCGACGCGTTCGGCGTGCACGCAGTGATCGCCCCAAAAGATCGCGCTGTGGGCATCAATGCCACGGTGGAGAAGGTCGCCTGCGGCGCGGCACATACCGTACCGTTCATCACCGTCACCAACCTGGCACGCACCCTGCGCGAACTGCAGGAACGCGACATCTGGGTGGTCGGCATGGATGGCGAAGCGGAGACATCACTGGGCGACGTTAAACATAAAGGCGCAATCGCTTTGGTGTTGGGCGCGGAAGGCGAGGGCATGCGCCGCCTGACGCGCGAAACCTGCGATCAACTGGCCCGCATCCCGATGATGGGCAGCGTGGAGAGTCTGAACGTATCGGTCAGCACCGGCATCTGTCTGTACGAGGCCAGAGCGATGAGGACGGCAGGGAATTGACCGTGACCAACGAAGCCATGCAGAAATTCGATTTTTCGATCCGCACCCGCGACGGGCAGCGGATCGTAAGCGTGGTGATCTCGGGCCGTGACCAGCAGGATGCCGAGCGCAAGCTGAATCAGATGTATCGCTACTGCGAAGTGCTGACCTGCGAGATCCGCAAGCAAGATGACCACCGACCGCAGCAGGCGATCTCGGTGGAAGACATCATCACGCTGATATCGAAATAAGCGGTCAAAAACCGTGGTCCCTGATTACTCACGAAAAGAGTCGCCGGACCAACCGGCGACTCTTTGTTTGCAATACAACTTTAAAACTTCAACGTTGCGCCAGCATAAACCGAGCGTCCCATACCGGGAACGGGAATACCCCATGGGACAGTGTTTACTGACATGGTCGCGCCTTGGCCGGTATAGGCCCCGCCCAGCGGCAAGGAGTAGAATTTGTTCAACAAATTCTCGACGCCGAGATCGAACCGCATTTGTTGCCACTCGTAACCAGCACGCAGGTTGACCAGGCCATAGCCGCCCGTTTGCATCTCCTGGCGGACATCGGAAACGTTGTTCTTTCTCTTCACCAGTTGCAGTTCGATACTGTTACTCCATGCGCCCAGTTTTTGCGCCACCGCCAGTTTCGTGTTCAGCGGCATGATGTTGTATAAATCGTCGCCGGTAGTCCGGTTCTTGCCGTTGACATAGTTCAGCACGCCGAAGGCGGTGAATTCACCCCAGCCTTCGATCTTCGCCAATGGGAAATGACCGGAAACATCGAGACCGTAGAGCCGGGCGGACTGGTTGGCGTACTGAAGGTGGAAAAACTTGTTGGCCCCTGTATTGTTCGCCGCGCCTCCGCAGAGCGCATTCATCATCAGGCCACTACCCGTACAACGGATAGCATCGATGAAATCCGTGACGCGGGTGTAGTAGGGCGTGACCTTGAGTTCCCGGGTGCGGTCTGCGTCATGCCAGTCAAGGGTACCGCTCCAGGTATGCGCCACTTCCGGCTTCAAATTGGGGTCGCCGAAATAGCCGTTGCCGTCGCCGACGAAGTTGTTCATGATCAACGCCATCCCGTGCTGCGACCAGGAGTAGCGCTCATAAATATTGGGCGAGCGGGTTTTCTGCGCGTAGCCAAACTCGAAGGTGCGGGTGTCATCCGGTGTGTACCGCGCCAGCGCGGTCAGATCGAAATTGTTGTCGGTGCGCTGGCGGTTGAGGGCGTTAAAGGCGGTCGCGTTATACCCTGCCATTACGGTGTTATAGCCTTGTACCGGACCGGTATCCATCTTTACCTGTTCGGCGCGCGCGCCGAACAACGTGTTCCACTGCGGATTCCAGCGCCCATCCCATTCGGCGAAGATACCGGAACGGTCGCGTTTGCCATTGCTGATGTTCCAGAATGTGTTCGGCGCCATCCCTCCAGAAGTGGCAGGGACGCCAGGAGCAGTTTGCATACCGGCAAGGGATGATGGAGAAGGTGGCCACCAGTCATCCAAGCGATAATTCTGCACCTCGCTACCCACCCTGAGAATGTCGCGTTCAGAAAGCAGGATGTCGGCCTTGACCTGTACGCCGGTGGTTTTTCCTACCGTGTACATCGGCATGCCGGGCGCAACAACGGTGTTGGTGGCAGAAGCGGGCCCGTACCAATAC
>WOZO01000095.1 GCA_011620315.1 Sideroxydans sp.
AACATCGGTATGAAGATCATGCTGGATTTCGCCCAACGCATCCAGGAGATCGGCCAGCTGATCCGCAACCGCACCCCGGTTGCCGAGTGGCCGTCAGACTATTTCAGGGTGGAGGACAACATCCGCCGTGGCGGGCTGATCCTGGATAACAAGCTGGCCTATGGTGAAGTGTTGCAAGCCACGCGCGCGGTCGCACCGGATGCCATCGTCAGCACCATCAAGGAATCCAATCTGCGCGGACGCGGCGGGGCGGGCTTCCCCACCGGCATGAAATGGGAAGCCTGCCGCAATGCCGGTGGCGAAGCGCGCTTTGTGGTGTGCAACGCCGACGAAGGCGAGCCCGGAACCTTCAAGGATCGCGTGCTGCTGACGCGCCATCCAGATCTGGCGTTCGAAGGCATGACCTTGTGCGCGCGTGCAGTCGGCGCAAAAAAAGGTTTCCTCTACCTGCGCGGCGAATACCGCTACCTGCTGAGCCACCTGCAGGGGGTATTGCAACGCCGCCGCGACAGTGAACTGCTGGGCGAGAACATCCTGGGTGAGCGGGGCTTCGATTTCGACATCGAGATCCATCTCGGTGCCGGAGCCTATATCTGCGGCGAAGAATCCGCGCTCATCGAATCGCTGGAAGGCAAACGCGGCGTGCCGCGCAACCGTCCGCCGTTCCCCGTCACCAACGGCTACTTGCAGCAACCCACCGCCGTGGACAACGTGGAGACTTTTTGCCAAGCCGTGCTGGCGCTGCATATGGGGGCAGCAGCCTATCGCGCTATCGGCACCGAAAAATCCAGCGGCAGCAAACTCATCTCCGTCTCGGGCGACTGCGCCAGCCCGGGCATCTACGAATACCCGTTCGGCGTTAGCGTGCGCCAGATCCTTGCCGACTGCGGCGCGGTCAACACGCGCGCAGTGCAGATCAGCGGTCCGTCCGGCATGTGCATCGGCGAACAAGAATTCGACCGCAAACTGGGCTTCGAAGACCTGCCCACCGCCGGGGCCTTTATGGTGTTCGACGACAGTCGCGACATGTTCGAGGTGGCGCGCAACTTCGTGCATTTCTTCGCGCACGAAAGCTGCGGCTTCTGCACCCCGTGCCGCGTCGGCACCTCGATGTTGAAACAGACCATGGACAAGATCGCCGACGGTCACGGCACGCAACACGACCTGCGCGAGATCGAGAATCTTGACCATGTGTTGCAGACCACCTCGCACTGCGGCCTCGGCCGCACCGCCTGTAACCCCGTGCTGCACACCCTTAAACACTTCAGGCCCGCCTATGAGAGCCGCCTGAAATCGCTGGATTTCGAACCGGCCTTCGACCTCGACGGCGCTTTGGCCCGTGCGCGGCAGATGACCGGTCGTGACGATGCCGGGGCACACCTGAAGGAAAACGAATGAGCGATACCTTCCAATTAGACGGCGCAGCCGTCCCGTTCGAACCGGGCCAGACCGTGATGCAGGCCGCACTGGCCGCCGGACAATACATCCCGCACCTGTGCTACCACCCCGAGTTCAAACCGCACGGCAGTTGCAAGCTGTGCACGGTCAAGGTCAACGGTCGCACCATGGCCTCCTGCACCATGCCCGCCGAAGCCGGGCTGGAAGTGGAAAGCGACATCGACGAACTCAACGCCCTGCGCCGCACGCTGGTGCAGATGCTGTTCGCGGAAGGCAACCATTTTTGCCCGTCCTGCGAAAAGAGCGGCAACTGCATGCTGCAGGCGCTGGGCTACGACCTCGAAGTGCATGCCGCCGGTTTCCGCCACCAGTATCCAGACCGGCCGCTGGACGCCTCGCACCCCGACATCCTGCTCGACTTCAACCGCTGCATCCTGTGCGAATTGTGCGTGCGCGCCTCCGGCGAAGTGGACGGCAAGAATGTGTTCGCGCTGGCCGGGCGGGGCATCACCAAGCACCTCATCGTCAATGCCGAGTCCGGCCAGTTAAAAGACACCAACATCGCGCTGACCGACAAAGCCATGCAGGTCTGCCCGGTCGGCGTCATCCTGAGAAAACGTGTCGGGTTCAGCCAGCCCATCGGCGCACGCCGCTTCGATGCCAGCCCCATCAGTGCGCAGGCATTGCAGGATGCCCCGCGCCCATCTGAAGCCGCAGGGGGTTGTGCGGCTTGTGAGGATGCACCATGAGCAAGAAACTGCGCATCGCCACCACCTCGCTGGCGGGTTGCTTCGGCTGCCACATGTCCATCCTCGACATCGACGAGCGCCTGTTCCCGCTGCTCGATCTGGTCGAGTTCGACCGCTCTCCCATCACCGACATCAAACACTGCGGCCCGTGCGACATCGGCATCGTCGAAGGCGGCATCTGCAATGCGGAGAACGTGCACGTACTGCGCGAATTCAGGAAAAACTGCAAAGTGCTCATCGCCATCGGCGCCTGCGCCATCAACGGCGGCTTGCCCGCCCAGCGCAACCACCTCGACCTCAGCGCCTGCCTGACCGAGGTCTACCTCACCGAACCCGGACTGGTGCACGGCCACATCCCCAACGACCCCGAACTGCCGCTACCGCTGGACAAGGTGCACCCGCTGCACGAAGTGGTAAAGGTCGATTACTTCATCCCCGGCTGCCCACCCTCAGGCGACGCCATCTGGAAATTCCTCACCGACCTCATCTCCGGCAAGACACCCGAACTGGGACATGGGCTGATCCATTACGACTGAAGCAGCAGCGCGACACACCGACAATAAAGATGTTCCCATGACCCGAACCGACAGCAAATCCCCCATCCACCGGCTGGCGCTGCGCGTGAAAGACACCGCGCAGCTGTTTAACTCCATGGACCCGACGCCGTTCCTGAACAAGGACCTCGATCCACGTGCCAACGAATTCATCGAATCTTGGGCCTCGACCCACTCGCCGAAAAGCCGTTTCCACCTCACCATCCATCTGGAACAGTGGTCGGCAGACGGCGACCCGACCGGAATGCTGACCGGGGCGATCCACAACCACTTCATCTATAAAGCCGAACTGACACGCCGCCGGCTGCGCCAGGTGATGCAGCAAGGCCGCATGAGTCTCGCCATCGGTATCCTTTTCGTGTCGGTCTGCCTGGTTGCTGCCGACTTTATCGGCAACCTTGGAGAAGGGGCGGGTTACCGCATCGCCCGTGAAAGCCTCACCATCGTCGGCTGGGTCGCCATGTGGCGACCGATGCAGATATTCCTCTACGACTGGTGGCCCATGCTGCGCAAGATCCGCCTGTACATGCGGCTGGGTAAGGCGCATGTGCAGGTGGTGCAGGGCAAGTAAGGGAGCAGAGGCACCACACGATGTCTCAGCCCACCCTCAAGATCATCGAAAATGCTTCCGAGCTCCCCGCTGCGGACTGGGACGGCCTGACGGACGGCGACCCGACGCTATCCCATGCCTTCTTTCTGGCATTGCAGGAAAGCGGTTGCGCCATGCCGAAGTTCGGCTGGCAAGCGCAGTTCATCACCCTGTGGCAGGGCACAGGCAATGAAAGAAACAAGAAAAAATGCTGCGATTTCCAAGTGGAAAACCTATTCGGATCGATTCTGGCGCGAGGTCAATAAAGACTACTCCAGCGCCTTTTGGGAGACCGTCCGGGCAGTATCGATCAAGCTGGCCGCAGTGATGATCATCTTTCTGCTCTGGCGATTGCTACAGGGAGGAGTCTGATTGGATCGGAGCCAAGTTCGGCAAACGGATTAACGCTTTGAAATGGAGGGACGAAAGTGGAATTTGACGATGAATACCACAGGCAATATAGAGAGATAGTACGCAAGATGAGAGCGCATCCAAAGCCAGAACTCAAACTGATCCATGGCGATATGGAACCGAGTTCTTCAAAAGCCCAGGTGTCAGTGAAGTTGAAAGTGATTCAGGGGTGCAGAACTGATGCAATGTGGTGCAGATTGATGCTCGAGCCGGAGAGCCTGACGTTTGAGGAATTCGAGTTCTATACCGAAGTGGTATTCCGGGAATTCCTGACACCGTCTGACGAGATGAAGATGATGGAAAGGCGGAGCTCCTATCGGGTACGTACTGATCCAAGCCTGGGGGCAAAGCTGTTGCAGGCAATCTTGGTTGGCGATACAGAGGAATTAAATAGAGTCAGCGAAATCCTGGAACGCCAAAATGCGTTGAACCTCAGGGTTGTCGATTGTCGGAAAGTGTAGGTTGATACATCAAATGATTCACGTCTCTTCCTGTCTGGGTGGTCAAGTCCAAAATCTGCTGTAAATTCGATTCAGTAAATCCGCATCCTCTCAG
>WOZO01000040.1 GCA_011620315.1 Sideroxydans sp.
GCTTCGGACAGTACATATGCCCCCTTCCGGATGGCGGCGATCTGTGCCGCATCGCGCTTCTGGAATGCCAGATTCTGACGGCTGAAGATCAGGCTAGAAGGACCGTCGGTGCGCTCGACTGCGGCGACCCATGCTGTGGCGGATTCGACGGTGTCGCACGGACGCCAGACTTCCATGTTCGGGATGTAGCGCAATGTCGCTGTCTGCTCGACCGGCTGGTGGGTCGGGCCGTCTTCGCCCAGACCGATGGAGTCGTGGGTGAACACATAGATCACGCGCTGCTTCATCAGTGCCGACATGCGCAACGCGTTGCGCGCGTATTCGGAGAACATCAGGAAGGTGCCGCCGAACGGCAGGAAGCCGCCGTGCAGCGCCATGCCGTTCATGATGTGCGACATGCCGAACTCGCGCACGCCGTAGCTGATGTAGTTGCCCGGCTTCTTGCCACTGACATGGTGCGCGCCCGTCCAGTTGGTCAGGTTGGAACCGGTCAGGTCGGCGGAACCGCCGAGGAATTCCGGCAAAGCTGGTTGCAGGCCGTTGATGGCATTCTGCGAAGCCTTGCGGGTCGCGATAGTTTCGGCCTTCTCGTTGGTCTTGGCGATGAACTCGGCAGCGTGTGCAGCCCAGTTGGACGGCAACTGATTGTTGATACGACGCTCGAATTCGGCAGCTTCTTTCGGGAAAGCAGCCTGGTACTCGGCGAACTTGTTGTTCCACAGCTTTTCCAGACCTTCGCCCTTGGTGCGTGCATCCCATGCTTCGTAAACGTGGGCCGGGATCTCGAACGGGGGATATTTCCAGCCGATGTGCTCGCGCGTCGCGGCGACTTCGGCGTCGCCCAGCGCTGCGCCGTGCACGTCGTGCGTGCCTTCCTTGTTCGGCGAACCGGCACCGATCACTGTCTTGCAGCAGATCAGGGTCGGCTTGTCGGTGACAGCTTTGGCAGCTTCGATGGCGGCGTTGATCGCCTCGGAATCGTGACCTTGAACGTTGGCGATAACGTGCCAGCCGTAAGCCTCGAAACGCTTGGGGGTGTCGTCGGTGTACCAACCGTCGATGTGACCGTCGATGGAGATGTTGTTGTCGTCCCAGAATGCAGTCAGTTTTCCCAAGCCCCAAGTACCGGCCAGCGCACATGCTTCGTGGGAGATGCCTTCCATCATGCAACCGTCGCCGAGGAATACATAAGTGCGGTGGTCGACGATCTCGTGACCCGGCTTGTTGAATTCGGCTGCCAGCAGCTTTTCAGCCATCGCCATACCCACGGCGTTGGTGATGCCTTGTCCCAGCGGACCACCGGTGGTCTCCACGCCGGGCGTGTAGCCGTACTCCGGGTGACCCGGTGTCTTGGAGTGCATCTGGCGGAAGCGCTTCAACTCTTCGATCGGCAGGTCGTAGCCGGACAAGTGCAGCAATGCATAGATCAGCATCGAGCCGTGGCCGTTGGACAGGATGAAGCGGTCGCGATCAGGCCATTTCGGATTCGCCGGGTTGTGGCGCAGATGGCGGTTCCACAATACGTCGGCGATCTCTGCCATGCCCATCGGCGCGCCCGGGTGACCGGAATTTGCCTTCTGCACTGCATCCACCGCCAGCATGCGGATCGCACCTGTGATGTCGTTATATTTTGGCGGGTTTACACTGCGTGTTGCTGTCATTTCCGTTCTCCACCGAAAAAACTTTGTGGCGATTAAGCACGAGACACTACATTAAAGAGGCGCGATTATGCCTCAGCGTCTATTGCCTGAGCAACTCGACATTTCCCCTAGCTATTGATTGGGAATACTTTTTATGTCAATCGGCATTCTTTTTAGGTGGTTTTATACCCAGTTGCTTGAGTTTTCGATACAAATGCGTGCGCTCAATGCCGATTTTGTCTGCCAGACTGGTGATATTACCCTGCGCAGCTTCAAGATGGTAATTCAGATAGGCAGTATCGAAATGTTCACGCGCTTCACGGAACGGCAACTCCAACGGCAACTCGAGTTTCACATATCCTGCACGGCTGGCATCTTGCATCTCTACTTTTACTTCTACCTTTTCCAGAACAACTTGTTGCGGCTTTAAAGTCTGCGCAATCGTTGCCAGCAATTTTTTCAGCGCAATGGGCTTTTCCAGAAAATCTATGGCACCGATGCGGGTTGCTTCCAGAGCGGTCTCGATAGTGCCGTGCCCCGACATCATGATCACCGGCATCGTCAATCGTCCTTGCGCGACCCACTCCTTGAGCAGAGTGAGTCCATCCGTTTCCGGCATCCAGATATCGAGAAGCACGACATCCGGATTTTGGCCGATCATCTTGCGCGCTTCTTCTGCATTCTCAGCCAGTAGCACGCTATAGCCCTCGTCATACAGGATCTCCGATAGCAGTTCGCGTATGCCTGCCTCGTCGTCCACGATCATAATAGTTTTGCTTGTCATGCCGCCCTCCCGGTCTTTTTTTCCAGCACAGGCAACAGAATGCTCACGCACGTTCCGCCCTGTGGTTGGTTTTGTATGTTGATACTTCCCCCGTGTTCTTCCACTATCTTCTTTACAATCGGTAATCCAAGGCCTGTTCCTCTGGCTTTTGTCGTTGTGTAGGGCTCAAAGGCTTTGGCAAGGAACTGCTCAGGAAAGCCGCTTCCGTTATCGATTACGGATAGTCTGAGCATGCCGTTCTTCTCATCACTGGTCGCCAGGGTGATCAGTCTGTCCGAGACTGTTTGTAGTGCATCGTGCGCATTTTGCAACAGGTTATGCACCACTTGGCGCAAGCGCGTGGCATCGCCGTTGATGGTGGTTTGACGAGCTTCCAGTTTGACTTCGATCGGGCTGCTATTCGCTTCGTACAGGCCAAGTATCTCGTTCAGCAATTGATGCAGATCCAGCGGCGTCAAGCGTGCCGCTGGTGCGCGGGCGTAATCGGCAAAATCCGAGACCATGTTCTTCATTGCGGCAACCTGACTGACTATGGTCTGCGTGGCGCGCTGCAGCAGTTGCGCGTCTTTTTCATCCAGGCGATCTGCCAGTTTGTGCTGCAGGCGTTCGGCAGAAAGCTGGATCGGAGTAAGGGGATTTTTTATCTCGTGTGCCAGTCGTCGCGCAACCTCGCCCCAAGCGGCCTGGCGTTCGGCTTGGCGCAGATGGGTGATATCGTCGAACACCACCACGTATCCTCGGTTGGCGTCACTGGACAAGCGCGTCCCTCTTATCAGCAAAACCTGATCCCCGTCCTTGCTCATGCGTTCGATCTGGCTTTGCCACACTTGTTGCGGGCTGGAGGCGATGCCTTGTTCGATCGCCAGCAGGAATGGTTTTAGCAAGTTGTGCTCCTCTGCCAGACTATGCGCACTTTTTCCATTCATTTCTTCCGCGGGCAATCCCAAAATATGTCCGGCACTCGCATTGGCTGAGCGCAACATGAAATGTTCATCCAGAACCAGCACCCCGGACGACAAATGCGCCAAAACACTTTCAAGATGCGCTTTTGCTTCTGCTACCTGTTGCTGTTGTTGCTCGCCCAGCGTCTTTGCCGCAGACAATTGCGAGGTCATTTGGTTGAACAGTGCTGTCAATCCGCCAAGTTCGTCGTTGCTCTGTACGGGATAGCTACTGGTGAAATCTCCTTTCGCAACTGCTCTGGTTCCTGCTGCTAAAGCCGCCAATGGCGCACTCAGTTTTGAACTCAAATAGAATGCCGCCGAGATCGCACTTAATAGCACGATCAACAGCGATAGCGTGAGCGTGATCCCGTATAGCCGCTTGAGCCCCACTCTGGATAGACTCAACTGCTGATAATCGCCATATACACCCTGAACGGTCTCCGCATCCGCAGCCAATCGCTCCGGCACCGGCTGGGAAAATTGCAATGCTTGCCATTCATTTTTCAAGGAGCGGATCGGCACAATCACCCGCAAGATCAATCGACCATCCGGTAGCGCATCGGCCTGGCTGTATTTCCCTTTTGCCCAGACTTGACGCAGCATTTCCGCCGTGGGCGATTCAATTCGGTCAATTTGCTTGCTGCTGGCAAAAGCTGACAGCCTGCCGTTCTTGTCGAAGATGGCCGCTTCCTGGGCCCCGCCTTCAGAGATAAAACGAGCCAGCGTCTCGCCATGCCGACTGGGTGATTGGTCAGCAAGAATTAGCGCAACAAATTGTCCTTTTCGGCCCAGTTCATCCAGTCCGTTCTGCAAAGTGCTTCGCGCAAGATTCAAGCCGCCTTCCAACGCCTTCTCAACCCGCACATCGAACCATGATTCAAT
>WOZO01000061.1 GCA_011620315.1 Sideroxydans sp.
GCGGGGCCTAGAAATCCTTGGTGACAACCAGCAGGCTGACGCCCTGCGGGAGGATTTATCGAACGCGCTGTTGAACTTTGCCCAATCCATCCTCAAGAGCGAATTCGGCATCGTCACTGCTGCGGAACTACAGAGAGAGCAGGCCTTCAATAGCTTGGTCACGTTCCTGATGAGCTTTGCCAGCCGCACGGGAACACGGGATCGGCTGAACATCTTCACGACCAACTATGACCGCTTGATCGAAGCAGGAGCTGAACTGGCGGGCCTGCATCTGCTCGATCGCTTTCTCGGCAATCTGATGCCGATCTTCCGCTCGTCCCGGCTGGATCTGGATATGCACTACAACCCGCCAGGCATTCGCGGCGAGCCGCGCTACCTGGAAGGTGTAGCTCGCTTCACCAAGCTGCATGGCTCGGTGGACTGGGTGCAGGCGGGCAAGGACATCCGTCGTATCGGCCTGCCGTTCGGCGCGGACGAAGTTGCTCCCTATTTGAAGGCGCCCGGTCTCACGGGGGCCAGCCCCCACCAACTGATGATTTACCCCAACGCTGCTAAAGACAGGGAAACGTTGGTGTATCCCTATGTGGAGCTGTTCCGCGATCTGGCCGCCGTTGTGTGCCGTCCCAACAGCACGCTGGTGACCTACGGCTACAGCTTTGGCGACGAGCATATCAACCGCGTGATCCGCGACATGCTGACCATTCCATCCGCGCATCTGGTAGTGATTTCGAGGGATGACAACCTTGGCCGAATCCTGCCACTCGCGGAGGAGCGGAAGTCCCAGGTCAGCCTGCTGGTGGGGCCACAGTTGGCCGATCTGACAACGCTGACCGAGTACTTCCTGCCCAAGGCTGCCATCGACAGGGCCACGTTCCGCATGAGCGAGCTGCTCAAGCAGCGGCATGGCGCGGAATCCTCACACCATGGCAGCACGAAGGGCGACGGCCAAGCAGGTGATGCGGAGGCCAAAACATGAGCCTGTCGCCGATCGCCTATGCCGACTCCTTACGCATCGGCACGATCGATTTCGTCTCGCCGGACGAGATCAAGGTGCTGCTGGACATCGAAGCGCCGGATGCCGTTGCGCTGAATACCGGAACACCGCGTCCGTTTCCGCGCATCAATGGTTATGTGCTGGTGCCCAGCGACCAGGGCCATCTCGTGGCGCAGGTGGAGTGGATCACCGTCGAGCGCTCGCAGTACCCGAAGCGCAAAGGCATGCAGGACTTTGGCTTGGTGGATCTACCGTATCCACTGCGCAAGATGAGCCTCAATCCCCTGGGTTGTCTGATCTACGAAGGCCAGGATGGGGATAAGGATCGCTATGAGTTCCGACGTGGCGTAGAGGCCTATCCCACGGTCGGCGATCCGGTATTGCTGCCGACGCAAAGCCAACTGCGCGCCATCGTCGAGTCCGGAGAGAATCGCCGCGTCAAGATCGGCATCAGTCCTCTGGCTGCCAACGCGGAAGTGCGGATCGACCCTGACCGTCTTTTCGGCCGCCATCTGGCCGTGTTGGGTAACACGGGCAGCGGCAAGTCCTGCTCGGTGGCGGGACTGATCCGCTGGTCGATGGATGAAGCAAGAAAGGCGCGCGGCGGCTCTGACCCCAATGCCCGCTTCATCGTGCTCGATCCCAATGGCGAGTACGCCAACACCTTCCGGGACATGAGCAACGTGCGGGTATTCGCAGTGGAGCCAGGCGAAGACGTAGAACAACTACACGTTCCTCTGTGGTTCTGGAACAGCACTGAATGGAGTGCTTTTACGCGCGCGAGCGACCGTGCGCAGCGTCCGTTACTGCGTAGAGCATTGCGTGAAATGCGAGGTGGGGCCGACCTAACCGAAGATTTGATTTTCACCCTGAGGAGGAAGATCAGCTCAATACTGATCACACTGAAGTCTCAAGTTCGGAATGGCGATAATTACGAAGGATGGAAGTTCGGTCCAAAGCTTCCGGTGTTCATCGAAGACTTGGAAGCCTATGGGCGCGACTTTCCAGCTCAAGAGAATGGTCTGTCTGGCCTGCGCGATCAGTTGCAGGAACTGATCAACCGTCCGAATCAGACATTCAGGAAGCAGAACGGACAGACCGGGTACAACGACTTTCCGGCTACGGCAGTAGCTGCCGTAATAGAGAGTATTCAAAACTACTTGGACGGTATTGGCGGCGTGGTCTACCAAGCCGGCCCCAACGAAGATACGCCATTGCAGTTCGATGGGGGGCAGTTCGCTGACCATTTGGAATCACTGGCGAGTCAGGAGAACAACTCTCAATTCTTCGACTACTTGATCATGCGAATTCGCACCATGTTGGCGGATACGCGGGTCAGTCGAATCGCTGCTGGCGAGACCCACACCACTCTGGCCGACTGGTTAGTGAATTACATCGGCGACAACCAAGCTTCAAATGGCTCGGTTACGGTGATCGACCTTTCGTTAGCGCCAGCAGAAGTCGTTCATATCATCACTGCCGTTATTGCTCGCATGACGTTGGAGGCCTTGCAGCGCTACCGCAAGTTGAATCGTGGAAAGACTTTACCCACCGTTCTAGTGATGGAGGAAGCACATAGTTTTATCAGTCGCTACAAGGATAATGCTGAAGACCAAAACACTGCCGCCATCTGCTGCCAGGTTTTCGAGAAGATCGCCCGCGAGGGGCGCAAGTTCGGTCTAGGACTCGTGCTGTCCTCTCAGCGTCCGAGCGAGCTGTCGCCCACAGTGCTGTCCCAATGCAACAGCTATCTGCTCCATCGCATCAGCAACGATCGCGATCAGGAACTGGTGCACAAGCTCGTACCCGACAACCTGCGTGGCCTGCTGCGCGATCTGCCCTCCCTGCCGTCGCGCAACGCCATTCTGTTGGGTTGGGCCTCCGAGCTGCCGGTGCTCGTGCAGATCAATGCTTTGCCGGAACACCATCGGCCGAAATCGGAAGACCCCGACTTCTGGGCGGTATGGTCTGGTCAAGCTCAGCGTAACGTGGATTGGGCTGCCATTGCGACGGATTGGCAGCAGACCCCGCCAGAAGAACAAAACGAAAACAACCAAGCAGTCGGTAATGCCGGAGAATTTGACGATGACATCCCTTTTTGAAACAGACAGGCAGATCTCCGGCTCGGTGGAATGTCTAGGGCGGACCTTCCCAAGCGATCAAGCGCGCCGTGAGCATTATCTGAAGTCGCTTGCCGAGAAGCTTAAAGATCCAACGTTCCGAAAGATGGAAGGATTTCCGATTGGATCGGATGAAGACATTCTGATGCTTTCCGATCCGCCGTACTACACCGCATGCCCGAATCCATTCATTGAGGATTTCATTCGGCACTACGGCAAATCATATGAGCCTTCTGGGCTGTACAAAAAAGAGCCGTTTGCTGCCGATGTCAGCGAGGGAAAGAACGATCCCATTTATAACGCTCATAGCTACCACACAAAGGTTCCGCACAAAGCGATTATGCGGTACATCTTGCACTACACGCAGCCTGGCGACGTGGTGTTTGACGGATTTTGCGGTACCGGAATGACGGGTGTTGCGGCCCAGCTCTGCGGGGACAAATCCGCTGTTGCTGCGCTCGGCTACCGCGTGAATGCTGATGGCACGATCCTAGCGCCCCACCAAGAGAATGGGAGAACCAGTTGGAAATCGTTCTCGAAAATCGGCGTGCGCCATGCTGTCTTGAACGACTTATCTACCGCAGCTACGTTCATTGCATACAACTACAACACCCCTGTTCATGCGCTCGACTTCGAGACGCAAACCAAACGGATATTGGAGGAAACCGAAAAGGATCTCGGATGGATGTACGAAACGCTGCACTCAGACAGTGCCACGAAGGGCCGTATTAACTATACAGTCTGGTCTGACGTTTTCACGTGTCCAGAATGCGCAGGGGAAGTCGTCTTCTGGAACGCCGCGGTAGATCAGGTTCAGAAGCAGATACTAGATGAGTTCAAGTGCCAACACTGCTCTGCCCAACTCACCAAAAGGAGTCTCGATCGCGCGTGGACGATGTTTTTTGATGACAAATTACGCGAGACCATCCGCCAAGCGAAGCAGGTGCCGGTTCTAATCAACTACAGCGTCGGGAAAGCTAGGTTCGAGAAGACCCCCGATGAGTTTGATCTTCAGCTAGTCCGGAAGATCTCGTCAGAAATGATTGTCGATTGGCACCCTTCGGAGCGAATGATAGAGGGGAGCGAAACTCGGAGAAATGATCCAATAGGGATGACG
>WOZO01000162.1 GCA_011620315.1 Sideroxydans sp.
CCTGAAATGCTGCCTGATATTTCAGCCAGCGCTGCTGTGCCGTTGCGCCCTGCGAGGCCAGCAGCGCTGGCAGGTCCTTTGCCGCCAGTAGCGCCTTCAATTCCGCTTCGGATTCGGCCAGCGCCGTAGCGATGGCGCGCTGACTCTCACTTTGCCACTGCTGGCCGGACTGTTGCATGAGTTCAGCGATCTGCTCGAACAGTTGCGCGTTGGCCTTGTGGAGTTCCAGCAGTGCCTGTGCCTTGTCTTCATTCATGATGTGTCTCCTTCGTAGAAATGTGGAATGCTTCTTTCACCAAAGCGTACCCTTGCGCCTGATTGACCCGGATCGATACGTCCGAGAAATCGTAATCACGCGACGAGGGTTCGTCGGGTGTCCCTTTGCGGATGAAGCGCGTGATGCTCATCTTCGCGCCATCGCCCATCAACTGGATGTACCGGGGACGCTGCATGATCTTTTCGCGCTCCACCGGAGCGATGCCTTGCAGGATGCTTTCGACCAATCCGCGATAGGCATCCTTAAGTTCGCGCGTGCGCAAGTCGCTACGCACGCGCTCCGAGTACAAGATCTCGTCGCGCCGCGCCATGATTTCCATCATGTTCGACGGCAGCGCCCTCTCTCCCGAAAACAGATCGACGATGAAGACGCGCTTGCCGTCGGGACCGCAGCGGTCAATCACGAGATCGAGTGGCGAATTGCTGACCACACCGCCATCCCAGTATGGCTTGCCATCGACAAATGTCCAGGAAAAACCGGGCGGCAGGCTGCCGCTGGCCAGAATATGGTCGGGCGTGAAGTCGTCCACGTAACTGTCAAAGGCTTCGAGCTCTCCGGTCAGCACGTTGACTGCGCCGACCACCAGACGGACCGGACTTTCCTTGAGTGACTTGAAGTCCACGTATTTCGTCAGTAGTTGCTTCATCGGCGCAGTATCGTAAAAGCCGGTCCAGCTCCACGGCGTCACCCACGGTTCCTCGAACGTCGGCATCCAGCGCGGACGGAAGAACTTCGGTACGCCGAACTGCAATATCTGCATGGCAGTGGCGGCGCGCCGCATCGACTCCGGCAGCAGCGACGGGGAGGGTACCTGCAATTCCGACCAGAAGGCTTCCAGCGCGTCCGTGGCGTGGCGCGGGTTGCCGGCGATGATGGCACCGTTGAGCGCACCGATCGAAATGCCGGCAACAATGTCGGGGAATATCTTTTCTTCTTCCAGCGCCTTGACCACGCCGCATTCAAACGCGCCGAGCGCGCCGCCGCCCTGCAGGACGAGCACGGTCTGCGTCGGCAACTGGTCGAGCGGGACGTTCGCGTCCCGCAGCATCTCTTTCTGCTGTAACAGATTGGTCCGATAGCGAATCAATCCTTCCGCAGCGCGTATCTCCCCGGCGAGCCGCCCTAGCGAGAACACCGCGCGCAGCACGCTGTTCTTCAGGTAGAAAAGCGCGAACGAATGATCGGCCAGCGAGCCGCGCATGATCCACTCGTCGGCATCTTCCGGCGCACCGAGCACGTCGAAACTGATATCGCCGACCTCGCAGAAGAAGTAAGACACCTCGTCATAGCGCATCCGTCGTCCCAGCATGTTCAGCGCGGCAAGCCGCCCCTGCTTGATTGCGTTGTCCCAGTGCTCGATATGGCGCCGGTGGGAAAACACCGGATCCATGAAGCTGGTCGCGTCGCCCGCCGCCCAGACGTTGGGCACATTGGTCGCCAGCCGGTCATCGACAACGATCTGTCCGTCCTCGCGGGCGATGCCGCTGCCTTCGAGAAACTGCGTGGCCGGTTCGACGCCAGTGCAGACCACTACGAGATCGCACGGTATCCGCGCGCCCGAGCGGGTCTCGACCTCCTTGACCTTCCTCGCCCCATGAAAGGCGACGGCCGGGTCGACCAGCAGCACGGTGGCGCCGCGTGTTTGTGCGTACTGCCAGAAGAAGTCGGACAGCATCGACGATTCCAGATGCCGGAGCAGCCGCCCGTCCTCTTCGACGATGCTCACTTCCAGTCCGAGGCTCAACAAGGACATGGCCACTTCCATGCCGAGAAAGCTGCCGCCGATCACGACGGCTCGCTTGGTTTTCGATGCCTGTTGGCGGATTGCATCGCAGTCGTTGCGGGATCGCAGCGTATAAACCCCCTGCAGCGAGGCGCCAGGCAAGGTCACGGGGCGAGGCGAACCGCCTGTTGCAATCAGCAGCTTTTCATAATGGATCTGCCGTCCGGTCGAGGTCTGCACAATCTGTTGCACCGTGTCGATGGAAACCGCCGTCGTTTCCAGCGCGACCTCGATGTCCTGCTCCCGGTAAAACTGCGCGGAGTGGACAAGGATCTGCACGGCGTCGGCATGGCCGAGCAGGTAGCGTTTGGACAGGCTCGGACGGTGATATGGCAGCATCGATTCGGACGACAGGATCAGGATCGAACCAGTCGCGCCTTCGCGGCGCAAGGTCTCCGCCGCCGTCGCGCTGGCCAGCCCGCCCCCAATCAAGAGGAAGTCGATCTGCTCGTGAGTCATGGCGTCATTGCATGAACCAGCCGTGGCTGACAACGAAGGACTGCCCGGTCAACGCGGCGCTCGGGAAAGTCGAGAGGAACAGCGCTGTCTGCGCCACATCCTCGACCGTGGTGAACATGCCGTCCACCGTGTCGCCGAGCATGACCTTGCGCACGACTTCATCTTCGGAAATGCCCAGTTCCTTGGCTTGTTCCGGAATTTGCTTCTCAACGAGCGGCGTCCTGACGAAGCCGGGACAGATAACGTGCGAACGCACGTTGTGCTGCGCGCCTTCCTTGGCCAGCACGCGCGCCAGGCCGAGCAGGGCATGCTTGGCCGCGACGTAGGCGGATTTGAGCGGCGAGGCTTCGTGCGAATGTACCGAACCCATGTAGATCACGATACCGCCGCGATCGTCCTTGTACATGTGCTTGAGCGCGGCCTTCGTCGTGAGGAACGCGCCATCGACGTGGATCGCCTGCATCTTCTTCCAGTCGGCGAAGGAGTAGCTCTCGATCGGGTTGACGATCTGGATGCCGGCGTTGGAAATCAAAATATCGATGGAGCCGAACGCGGCGGCCACCTTGTCGATGCCCTGATTCACGGCGTCTTCGTTGGTCACATCCATGGCCACGCCCATGGCCTTGCCGCCGACGGCGACGATCTCGCTGGCAACGGCATTCGCGCCATTCAGGTTGAGATCGGCGATGGCGATCATGGCACCGGCCCTGGCCAGCGTCAGTGCGATTTCCCTGCCGATGCCGCTGGCGGCGCCGGTCACTACGGCCACTTTTCCTTTGAGGTCACTCATCGTTTCTCCTTGATGTTCTGGTGATGTTTTGATTCAGGGGCATGCATTTATGCGCATTTCATTTCGCGAGGTAGTCGTGCATCACTCCGCCCAGGCCGAGCGTGAGGTCGGCGATCACATGTCGCGCACCGACGATTTCCAGCACGGGCAGGTCCGCCACCGGCGCAAGCGCGTGCGGCGAAAGCAACAGCGCCGCCGGTCCGCTCCATGCACCCTTGACTGTGATGTCTTCGAGGTAGTAACGGACAAGCTCGCAAATCCGTGGCAAACCATCGACATGCGGGATGATCTTGAGCAGGAAGTTCGGCGCGGCGAGCTTCTTCGCCTGCTCCGCAGAGTCGAGCTCCTTGTGCTTGTAGCCCATCGTGCCGGTCGCGACACGGACCGGGCCGTAGTCGAGCGTGCCAACCAGCGTGTCTGCATGTGTCTCCAGCGTTGGCATGGCGAGCTTCTTGGGAAAGCCCCACAGCTCGCGTCCGGCGGCAATCGGCGGATGGTCGTTCAGGTACATCGCATGGGTATAGCCGCCGGCAACGCCTTCGTATTCGACCGGGATGACCTGACCGCTTTCGGTGTAGTCGCCGAAGCCGGTCGAGTCAGGCATGCGGATGAATTCGTAGTTGACGAGCGGCTCGGTGACCTTGAGCGGCTCCGGCACGACTTCGCGCAAGCGGTCAAGGTCGGTGCGGTAGGTGATGATGAAGAACTCGCGGTCCACGAAGCGGTAAGGCCCCATCGGGAAGGCCGGGCTTGTGAGCGGCATGGCGAATGCGCTGGACACCACGGAACCGATGTTCATAAAACAAACTCCTTTTGCAGGTCAGGCTGTCCGCCTGGACGGCGGTCGCTTTCGTTCATGATCGATACGGCGAGGTACTAGCGCCATGCCCGCAAACAGGCACATCGGCATGGCC
>WOZO01000224.1 GCA_011620315.1 Sideroxydans sp.
TGAGAGGATGCGGATTTACTGAATCGAATTTACAGCAGATTTTGGACTTGACCGGCTTCGAATCTGCTGACGTAGCCGTCTTGGGCTAATTCGGCGAATGCCTCGGCTTGCTTTTGATAGTGCGGCAGGGTTTCAGTGAGTTTGGTGCTGGCTTGTTTGGCGGCGGCCAGTTCGCTTTGGGCTTTGTCGCGGATGCTGCGTTCTTCTTCTAGGGCGGTGTGATAGGCGTGGCGGTTGGCTTGATATTGAGCGAGGGCTTCGTTGTAGAGCGTTTCCGGATCATCTAGCCTGCGTTTGAACGCTTTGTCGGCCAGCTCTGCGTCGATGCGCCGTTGGGCAATCTGTTTGATGAAGTAGTCGGCACTGATGGCTTTGCCGTCTGCATCGGACAGGGTGGTGTCCAGACGCATGAGGACTTGCCCGGCTTGAACGTGCTGACCTTCGCTGACGAGTATCTCGCTGATGAGGCCTTGCTCGAAGGGTTGGACGATCTTGACGTAGCTTTGCGGGATGAGTTTGCCTTCTGCACTGGCGACGATATCTAGCTTGCCGAAAGCGGCCCACAACAGGAGTGCAAATAACAGGATGAGCAGGATGCGCAACATGGCTTGCGCGAACGGGGCCGGCGGTTGGTTCTGCACGCGCAACAGGTTGGGGGCGAAATCTTGCGGGTCTACACCGACAATACGCGCTTTACGCGCTACTTTTTTAGCAGCCGCCATCAAGTTCCCTCGACAAGATTGTCATTATTGGTTTCGCATCTTACGATGCGTATGTCGCAGGGAATGTCCCTGTGCGATGCAGGGGAACGTACTGGATTTATGCCGCTTCAACAACCAGAAAAATGGCCTATATATTTCCGCAAAAAGATATAGATAATGCCTGAGGGAGTCGTGAGCATAATATGCTACAAACCCTGCTATACATGGGTTTGTGAGGATATAGACCGCATGGCGATACTTGAACAATATTGGGCACCATGTGATGGGTGCTGGGAAATATTGAAAATTTCACAAGAATAATTTGTGACCAAACTTCGAACCTTAAAATCTTGCGTAATAGGTGTTCAGAAAATTATCGAACCGGTGAAGCATGTGCCTCCGAAGCAGCAGCGACAGACGGTGCGACTGCCTCTTGTGTGCCGAACTTGAGCACCTCATCCACTTGCAGGGATTTGGGCAATTGGTGCGTGATGAACAGCATCGTGACCTTGCCCTTGAGCTTGTTGATGGTGGTGGCGAAGTGTTCGGCGGTTTGCATATCCAGATTACTCACGGCCTCGTCGAAGATGAGTACGCGCGGATGCTTGAGCAAGGCTCGGGCGATGGCGATGCGCTGTTTCTGTCCACCGGAAAGGCCCACGCCGTTCTCGCCGACGGGCGTTTGATAGCCCTGCGGCAGTTGTTCGATGACTTGATGGATCTCGGCCATCTTGCACACGTGCACGATCTCTTCAAAGCCGGCATGCGGATTGGCGAGCTGCAGGTTGTCGTAGATGGTGCCGGAGAACAGGCGCGTCTCTTGCGGCACAACGCCGAAGTTGGCGCGTAACTCGTTCGCCGCCAGATGGCGCAGATCGTAGCCGTCGAGCATGATGCTGCCGTCGCTCGGCCAGTAGAAGCCTTGCAGCATCTTGGCCAGCGTGCTCTTGCCGCAACCTGATGGCCCCATCAGCACGGTGAGCTTGCCTGCTTGCAGGGTGAGTGAGAGATTGCGGTACAGATAGGGATGCTTGTCGCTGTAGAGGAAGCTGACATCCTTGAGTTCGACGCAGCCCCCTGCCCCGCCTTGCGCCCGCGCGGGGGTGAGCGAGTGTGGTTCGTTCGGCACATCCATCAGGTCGCCAAGACGTTTAACGGCGATGTTGGCCTGCTGGAATTCCTGCCACAGGCTGGCGAGCCGCAACATGGGCTGCGTCATGCGTCCGGCGAACATCTGGAAAGCGACCAGCATACCAATGGTAAAACCGTCGTTCTGCATCACCAGTATCGCGCCTACCACCAGAATTGATAACGTCATGATCTGCTCCAACGCGTTGACCACGACGTTGAACGAGTTCGAGAGTTGCTTGGTGGCAAAGCCTGCGGCGAGATATTGCGCCAGATAGTCACCGTATTTCTGCACCAACACCGGCTCCATCTGCAGGGATTTAACGGTTTCCATACCGGCGACGTATTCGGTGACGAAGGCCTGATTTTTTGCGCCCAGCATGAATTGTTCATTGAGGCGATCACGCAGCGCTGGGGTTACAAGCAAGCTGGCCAGTGTGATCAGCGACATCAGCAACAAGGCGATGAGGCTCAGCTGCCAGCTGTACCAGAACATCACCGCGAGGAAGATGAGCAGAAATGGGAAATCCAGCAGCAGCGATACCGCCGCACCGGTGATGAATTCGCGCACGGTCTCGACGCCATGCAGACGTGCCACCAGCGTACCCGTAGGGCGTTGCTCGAAATACGGTACGGGCAGATGCAGCATGTGGCGGAAGACATGACTGCCCAGCACGGCGTCGATGCGGTTGCCGGTGTGCAGTACGAAATACTGGCGCAGCCAGGTCATGGCGCTGGAGAACAGCATGAACATGACCAGCCCGACTGCGATGGCGATGAGCGTGCTCTGCGTCTGGTGCACCACAACCTTGTCGATGATGACCTGGGTGAACAACGGTGTCACGAGTCCGACGAGCTGAATCGCCAGCGAGGCAATCAACACATCGCGCCAGATGCGCTTGTGTTTCATCAGCTCGGGGATGAACCAGCGGAAGCCGAACGGTTCAGGCTCCTTGGCCGAACTGGCAGCTTCCTCCCCTTCGCTTGCATTCTGTTCCTTGCGCGCGATCAGCAGTATGTCAGTGCGGA
Organism: Sideroxydans sp.; assembly: GCA_011620315.1. Lineage (GTDB taxonomy): Bacteria > Pseudomonadota > Gammaproteobacteria > Burkholderiales > Gallionellaceae > Sideroxyarcus. The sequence goes on from WOZO01000224.1 coordinate 2,859, forward strand.
ATAGTTTGAAGAATTCGTCGATCGCGATCGTTTCCGGAGATTCCGATCCGGCTCGGAAAAACATCAGCTATCCGCCGCTGGCCTTGATGAGCAACACTGGGACGGTGAGGACGGGGGCATCTTCTGCTTCCGGCTGTTCTGCACTGTCGGGTTCGGCTGAAGACTTGTCCTGCTCGGCATCTGGCTTATCAGCCGTATGCTCTGTCGGCTGGGGACGCAGAAAAGCGACTGCCGGAAACGGAAGCTGCTCAAGCGATGCCAGTGTTTTGTTGTCCAGATTCCGCTCACCGACTTTGAAGTCCAACGCCTGCAATGCATTAAGCACTGCCACGCGCGAGTACGGCGGCGGAAACTGTTGACGAATAAGTTGCGGATCGAAAGGTAAACGGAAGATGCGCGACAGACTGCCGATCAGCCATAGCATGTCTTGCCCTGTGTGATGCATTACGCGCCTTTCTTCCGAGGTTGTTTGCCTGTCAGGATGAACTTCACGCTTTCACTGGAAATGTTCCCCGATGCGGGAAGGTGCCTCCTTCCCGGCTGGATACATGATGAAAGCGTGAGCTGCTTCGGGCGTTACTTCTTGCCGCCGTTGACGGCAGCCTTGAGGGTTGCACCGGCCTTGAAAGCAGGCGCCTTGCTGGCCTTGATCTTGAGTTCAGCACCCGTAGCCGGGTTGCGACCGGTGCGTGCTGCGCGCTTGCGCACTTCGAAGGTACCGAAACCGACCAGTGCGACGCTGTCGCCCTTCTTCAGCGTGGCTGTAATGACTTCAATGAGAGCGGCGATGTTACGGTCCGCGTCTGCCTTGCTGCTGCCGGTCTTAGCGGCTAGTGCGTCGATCAGTTCTTTGCGATTCATGAGGTCTCCGTATTCAGGGTTATCAATAGGGTTTTGGATTGTTTCCCAAATCGCTGCCTAGTACAAGGACAAAGAATATCTATATATTTTTTGGGGTAGGTCAGTTGGCATTGCACATAAACTCCAGCTTCATAGCGCTTCGCGGCCTACTTCCTGATTGTGTTCGCGCCCACCAGACATGAAATCGGAGGTGAATTTTGCAAACTTTGCCAGAATGTTTCCCATGCGCCGTTGAGCAGGACGAATGCGCAATTCATCACCATAGCGCTCAATAATCATATCCATATCAAAAGAGCTGTATGCCAATTCATCCGGAATATGCACTGCTTGTGAATCGCCACACCTTAGAAGTCTGGTTGTTGTCATATCTAACGCCAAGGGCATTAACCCGGTAAAGTTCCCCAATAAAAAACGGACCAATCTAAGTGATTGATCCGTTTTTATAATTTGGTAGGCGCGATTGGACTCGAACCAACGACCCCCACCATGTCAAGGTGGTGC
>WOZO01000211.1 GCA_011620315.1 Sideroxydans sp.
CGGCGCGCATGTTGAGCGCCAGTGTGTCGTACTGGCTGCGGTGCGCCTCGTCGGTCAGCACAATCACGTCGGCGCGGTCGCAGAGCATCTCCGGCCCGGTTTGACCAGACCCGAACTTGTGTATCAGCGTGAACACGTAGCGATGGTTGCCGCGCAGCAGTTCGCGCAGGTGCGCGCCGCTGGCGGCATGGCATGCGTCGCCCTCGGCCTCGCTCACCGCGCCGGTGGTCTTGAAGGTCTTGGCGATCTGCTCGTCCAGTTCCACGCGGTCGGTGACGATGACAAAGGTCCAGTTGCCGGCGAGCTTGCGCAGCACCTTCTGCGCGAAGAACACCATCGAAAAACTCTTGCCGCTGCCCTGCGTCTGCCAGAACACGCCGCCACGCCCGTGGCCCAGTTGGCGTGCTTCCAGCATCGAGGCAATGGCGTTGTTGACGCCGAGGAACTGGTGGTTCTGGCCGAGAATCTTCACCAGCCCCGCCTTGTGCTCGGAAAACAGCGTGAAGTTCTCCACCAGATCGAGCAGACGGGTCGCATCACAGGTACCACGCAGCATCACCTCCAGCGACACGCGGCGTGGTTCGTCCTCGCGCTCGATGCGCTTCCACTCGACCCAGCGCCCCCAGTCGGCGGTGAGCGAGCCAACGCGGCTGTCGGTGCCATTGCTGGCGATGAGCAGCGCGTTGCTCCAGAACAGCGATGGAATCTGCTGCTTGTAGTGGGTCAGGTTCTCGTCGAAGGCCGCCCGCGCCGGCACGCCGGGCTTCTTGAGTTCGATCACCACCCAGGGCAAACCATTCACAAAGCCGACCAGATCGGGCCGGCAGGTGTAGAGCGCGCCGGTGACGCTGAACTGGCTGACCAGCAGGAAATCGTTGTTCGCCGGCTGTTCCCAATCCACCACGCGCAGGCGTTCCGTTTTTTGCCCGCCATGTTCGCGCGCATCACTACCCAAATTCGGCACCGACACCGTGATGCCTTCCTTGAGCAGCTGATAGACCTCGCGGTTAGCCGCTTCCAGACTCATCGCCGAGCGGTCGCGGGTCAGTTCATCGACGGCGTTGCTGATTGCCTCCGGCGGCAGTGTCGGGTTGAACCTGACCAGCGCGGCGCGCAGGCGCTCCACCAGCACCACATCACCCTTGGTCTCGCGCCCCAGCGTACCGCCTGCGCCGAAAGTTTCTTCCAGCGCCGACACCGTCTGCCAGCCGAGCGCAGCAAACAAACCAATGGCGGGCTGCTCGACGAGCTGGTCTTCGGAGTAGGGGTGAGCGGTCATCGCAAGTGAAGCCCGGCGATCTCGTGCAGTTTGGTGACCAACTCGGGCAGGCGCTCCTGGCTTGCCGCATCTCCCGGCAAATGGCCCGGCAGTGCATCGATGAAGGCAGGCAGCGCCAGCAGCGCTCGAAAGCGGTCCGCCAAATAGCCGCGCAGTTCGGACGCGCTGATCCGGCATTCTTCCAGCAGTGCGTCGCGGCCATCGACCACCGCCAGAATATCTCCCAGATCATGACTGAACAGGAAATCGCCCTTGCCACGTCCGTCAAAGGCTTCCAGCTTGGTCGCCACAAACACCGGCGCGGCAATCAGCTTGATCGGGCGACCACTGGGCAGTACCACCAGCCGGGCTGTTGTCAGCGCGTGGGGATACCAGCGATTGGCAAAACCGAGAACTTCTTCCAGCGGCGGCATTACATCGACCACCACAGATGCAATCTGCCAGCGACAAAGCGGCGCCTGCGGGCGCATGTCCTGCGCAAAGCCCTGGGCGCGTAGTGCGTTCTCAACCCGATGGTAGTCAGACAGCACCACAGCCTGACAGACCAGATCCACGTCTTCCGTCGGACGAATCGCCGGCATCGCCGGATCGGTAATCAACAATCCAGCCACTGCACCGCCGACAAACACCATGTTCTCGCGCAAGTCGTCGCCCAGCCGCTCGGCAACGATTTCGATCAATGAGACATTGGGATCGTTGGGGTTCATGCCTGCAAGCGCTTTTCCAGCAGATCGATCGCCAGCGCGCGTTCGCGAGCGCTGCCGCCGCGCACCGCATCGAACAGCACCAGCAGTTCGCCCAGCGCCGGGTTGCGCCCGGCCGCCTCTGGCACGCTCGGGTAGAGCGGATAAAAGGCCATGCCGCGCACCGTGCCGCTCTTGTGCGGCCACACCGGAACCGGGTCGGTGCCCGCGACGATCAAATCCTTGAGCGGCGCCGCCGCATAGCCGGTTGGCAGGCCGCGCGTCAGGCTGCCCCGGACGGCCGGAAAACAGTAGCGCGCCCCGTGCTGGACAAACAGGCGCAGCGCGGCAAGGATCACCGTCGCCTTGCCGCTCGTATCCTTGTGCGCAAGCTGCGCAGCGACAGCCCGATCCACCGCACCATGAATCTCGGACGCCGTCATGCCCAGCTCGGCCGCCAGCGCCGCATAGGTGGGGGCCGGGCCGCGCTCCAGCGCCAGGCGCAGCAAGACCACCAGGTCTTGCGGACGCAATACGACTTGCGGATTTGATTTTTGGCGCGGCACCGTGCGACTCCTTCATTCGCTATTCGCGAATAGCGAATATATGCGTTTGGGGAGCGATTGGCAACGGCAAAAAGGATGGCTCACGCGGCCTCGACCACAATCTGGCCGGCGCGCAGACGCTCCACCAGCACCCATCGCCCTTGGTCTCGCGGCCCAGCGTGCCACCAGCGCCGAGTTTCTTCCAGTCGACACCGTCTGCCAGCCGAGCGCGGCAAACAAGCCGATGGCGGGCTGCTCGACGAGCTGGTCTTCGGCGTAGAGGTGAGCGTTCATGGCTGGTTTTTCTGGGGAAATCAAAGAGCCGTAAAATAGAAATATTCATTCATATCAATATCCTATCTGTTTTTGGCAAGATGAGAAGCCGTCCAGTCAAACAAATTGCGCGTTGCAGCCATCGCGACCACTTTGTGGAGCATCCAAACGCCACAAATCATTTTGTGGAGTACAAAACACAAAATAGACTCCTAAAATGTTTTTGTTATGCCCGCAGACTCCACAAACACGTCAAATGACCTCACGGCCCTCGGCCAAGTTGATCAGTCGCGGAAAACACAACGTGGCGGGTCGCCTGCCACTTCCGGCTTGCAGCTCCCGCAAGATGCCTGCTTCCTTCATCTGTCGAAGCAAACCGGGTGTGGTCTTCTCATGAATGCCGGATTCCCGGAACAGTCGGGATGCCAGCTCCGACGAGCGAAAGATGGGTTTGTTGAAGATGGCATCCAATACATGCACGGTGTACTGAGAGTGCGTGGCCGCCTGGATGGCAAGCTTCATCTCTTCATAGAGGGTCTGGATCGCCGTCACGCGCGTGCTGTTCTGGGCAGCCTGGATTGCGATGGCACGCAGGAAAAAGGCAAGCCAACCGTTCCAGTCGTCATCCGCCGAAATCGCCTTCAGCCGCTGGTAATACTCATCCCGATGCGTCTCCAAATATTCCGAGAGGTAAAACATCGGCTGCGACAGCGCACGCTTTTGATACAGGAATAGTGGAATCAGGATGCGCCCAATCCGGCCATTGCCGTCCTTGAACGGGTGCAACAACTCGAACTGGGCGTGCACGACGGCCGCCTGAAGCAGAAAATCGACATCGTCGTTGTCGAGATATCTCTCCCACGCCTGCAAATAGTCCGGCAGTTGCAGCGGGTTGGGCGGTATGAAGGTCGCCTGTTCGATCGGGCAGCCGTGTTTGCCGATCCAGTTCTGGTCTTTGCGAAACTCCCCCGGCGTCTTGTCCTGGCCGCGCACACTGCTCATGAGGATGCGATGCAGTTCACGCACAAAGCCCAGACGGATCGGGTAGTCCTGCAAATGCTCCCTTGCCGCATACAGCGCCTGTCGGTAGTTGGAAATTTCCTGGATGTCCTGAAACTTCTCGCCTTCTTTCAGAAGACCCGCTTCCTGCTCCAGCACTTCATCAACGGTCGCCTGCGTCCCTTCGATTTTTGACGACAACACCGCTTCCTGCGTGGTCAGCGGGGACAGCATGACGGCCGAATTGGGAATGCTCTGCAACAAACCGTCATAGCGGGCCAACGCCGCATTGGCTTGCCCGACCAAAGGCAGAAGCAGGCGGTAATTAAGGTTCGACAGCGGTAACTCATTAGGTACATAAGGGTGCATGTTGTCAGGCATGGTCGAGTGCCTCCATGTTGATCTGGCCGGAGAGCAGGCGCGGCAGCAGCAGGTC
>WOZO01000069.1 GCA_011620315.1 Sideroxydans sp.
ACTATGTGCTGCTTGAGCTGGGTCAACCGCTGCATGCCTTCGATTTGAATAAACTAAGCGGCGATATCGAAGTGCGTTTTGCCAAGGCAGGAGAACAGCTGACGCTGCTGAACGAGCAGAAAGTCGAATTGCAAGAGGACATGCTGGTGATCGCCGACGGCAAAGGGCCGGTCGCGCTGGCGGGTGTGATGGGTGGTGCCGACTCCGCAGTCGATGATGCGACCACGGACATTTTCCTTGAAAGCGCGTTCTTTGTGCCCAGTGTAATCGTTGGAAAATCTCGCCGCCTTGGTTTTAGTTCGGATTCTTCCTACCGTTTTGAGCGCGGCGTTGATTTTGCCGCGACACAAATCGCGCTTGATCGTGCTACGCAATTGATCCTCGACATATGTGGAGGGGAGGCGGGGCAGGTGACTGCGGTACAAGATGAATTGCCATCTCGCGCACCAGTGACTCTGCGTAGTTCACGCGTGCCGCGCATTCTGGGTGTTTCGCTGCAATCTGACGAGATCGCTCAAATACTTTCAAGTCTGGGCATGACTTTCCGGAAAAATGGCGATGATTTCACCGTAACACCGCCCAGTTATCGCTTCGATATTGCTATCGAAGAAGATTTGGTCGAAGAAATTGCCCGCGTGCACGGCTATGAGCAGATACAACCTGCACCTATCCAGGCGAACATGACTATCCTGCCGAATTTCGAGGCAGAGCGTCCTTTGTCGAAAGTGCGCCAGATCATGGTGCTACGCGACTATCAGGAAACCATCAACTATTCTTTTGTCGAGGCGCAGTGGGAGCGAGACCTGTGCGGGAATTCCGCCCCCGTTGCCTTGATGAACCCGATAGCCAGCCAGATGAGTGTGATGCGCAGCAGTCTGCTGGGCGGCTTGCTTGATTCCTTGCGCACCAATCTCGCCCGCAAGCAGCCGCGCGTTCGAATATTTGAAATAGGTGGCTGCTTCAAGGCGGAGGCGGGCGGCTATTCCCAGGAGGAGCGCTTGGCGGGATTGGCCTATGGCGCTTCAGTTCCGGAGCAATGGGGAACTGCCGCACGCAATGTCGATTTCTATGATGTGAAGAGCGACCTTGAAGCCTTGTTCGCCCCCCGCATTCTGACCTTCCAGGCCGCAGAGTACCCGGCCTCGCATCCGGGCCGATCCGCGCGAGTTTTGCTCGATGGAATCGCTATTGGCTGGTTGGGTGAGCTGCATCCGCAATGGCAGCAGCAGTACGGTATGCCGCTGCCTGCGGTCTGGTTCGAAGTGAAGCTGAATGCGCTGCTGCAATCTGCGGTTCCCGGAGTTGAAGATATTTCCAGGTTCCCGGCCGTGCGCCGAGACATCGCCGTGTTGGTTAATGAAGAAATCGATGTGCAGACGCTTCTGGATGTGTTGAATAGTCAAAATGCACCCTATGTGGCGGAGTTGGCATTATTCGATGTGTACCGGGGGAAGGGTGTAGAGGAAGGAAAAAAAAGCCTTGCATTCCGTGTGTTGTTAAAAGATACTCAAAAAACACTTACAGATTCTGAGATAGAGCCGAGCATTGCCATGTTGGTCGAGGCATTGCCTAAAATAGGCGCGAAGTTAAGGGGGAAATGATGATATCTACATTGACGAAGGCCGAGCTGGCGGACTTGCTGTTCGAGAAGGTCGGCCTGAACAAGCGCGAAGCCAAGGACATGGTCGAAGCTTTTTTTGAAGAGATCAGGATGCAACTTGCTCAGGGAGACAGCGTCAAGCTTTCGGGGTTCGGCAATTTCCAGTTGCGCGACAAACCGCAGCGTCCGGGGCGCAATCCAAAAACCGGGGAAGAAATTCCGATCACGGCGCGCCGGGTAGTCACCTTTCATCCCAGCCAGAAGCTCAAGAGCATGGTAGAGACGACCTATCATGGAACTGCAAGTAACTAATTCCGGCTTGCCGCCGATTCCCGCAAAGCGATATTTCACGATCGGTGAAGTCAGTGCGCTATGCGGAGTCAAGGCGCATGTGCTGCGCTACTGGGAGCAGGAGTTCACCCAGCTCAAGCCGCTCAAGCGCGGCGGCAACCGGCGCTACTACCAGCACCATGAGGTACTTCTCATCCGTCGTATCCGCCAGTTGTTGTACGAGGAGGGTTTTACCATCAGCGGCGCGCGCAGCAGACTCGATCAAGCACATACTCAAACACCCGAAGCAGTATCTGAGGCACACGCAAGTTCGGCGGTGAATGTCATGGCCATTCCCGAGTTGCGTCGGGAGTTGAGTGACATACTTAAAACTTTGCGTGCTTGATTGCTGTATTCGTTCCAAATCACGCTACAAAATAAATGTGCTCTGCTATAATCCGCGCCCTCGGGGCGTAGCGCAGCCTGGTAGCGTACTTGGATGGGGTCCAAGTGGTCGGAGGTTCGAATCCTCTCGCCCCGACCAGGATAATAAAAATAGTGCAAAGATAGAAAATCCGGCTCCGCCGGATTTTTCATTTCAGTTGATCAACGGGCTGCTGTCCTGTCGTTATATTTTTGTTAGTCCTGCAGATAATTACCTTACAATCTGTTCCGTTAGCTCTATTTGACCGGCAAGAGGTATGGCGGATTGATCTTCTCTCCACGTGATTCACTGGCAACCGCGTTCGCTATACTGGCGTCACTTCCGTTTCTCAGCGCAGTGCAGGCAGCCGGCGATTCGGATCCCGAGCAGGCTTTCTTTCTCGACGTGCCGGTCGTACTCACCCCATCCCGGCTTAAACAACCGCTTGATGAATCACCCAATGCGATTACCGTGATCGATCAGCAAATGATCCGCGCCTCCGGTTTCCGGAAATTGTCCGAGCTATTTCGCCTGGTGCCGGGCATGTATGTGGGAAGCCAGAACGGTCATGCCTCATTCGTGTCCTATCATGGCACTACAGACAACTATGCGCGTCGCATGCAGGTGTTGGTTGATGGCCGTAGTGTCTATCTGCCACCCAACGGCGCAGTGATCTGGGACAACATCCCGGTCTTGATGGACGATATCGAACGTATTGAAGTCGTACGCGGCCCTTCAGCCGCCTCGCTGGGGGCGAATTCAACCCAGGGGGTCATAAACATCATCACGCGGGAACCGGGTGCACTTGCGCCGGATCAGGTTTCGGTGGCGCTGGGCGGAAATGGCGTGTCCGATCTTTCGGCGATATTCGGGCAAAGTTCTTCCATCATGGATCAAAAGCTAGGCATCGGTTATCGCGCGGATCAGGGCTATGACTGGCCTTTGATCAATGACGACAATCGCACTCGCATGCTCAGTTGGCGCGGTAACTATCATCCCAATACTACCGATAGTTTTGATATTCAATTGGGCTATAGCGAGGCGACCCGGGGCGAGGGGGTCGTGGGCCGGGCGACGAGTCCGTTCCGTGACACGCAATCAAGTTACGATTACCAGCAATTGATATGGACCCGCTCGCTGGAGACGGTCGGGGAGTTGCGCATCAATTACCAGCACACGCATTCTCGTTTTGATGATTACCAGACGCACATTCCGGAATCCAACAAGGTCAATCGGCATGACATTGAGCTTCAGCATATCAGCCAATGGAACCCGGACAACAGGCTGGTTTGGGGAGTCGGCATTCGTTCGGATGAAGCGACTTCACCGCAATTCTTCGTTGTGGCTGCGCCAACATTGACCCAGCCCCGTGCATTTGCCCATGATGAATTGCGGATTGGCGATTCGGCTGTCGTGAATGCGGGGGCAATGTGGGAGGATGATGCGATGGGGCATAGCAATGTTTCGCCTCGTCTATCGTTCAACTACCACCTGCAGCCGAATCAGACGGTACGCATCGGCACTTCGCTCGCATATCGAAATGCGGCCACCGGCGAGGAATATGGTAATACTGGTCTTACTGCAGACCATCCGGTATGGGCGCAGGGCGGTGTTCAACCGGAGAGGATGCTGTCTCGTGAGATCGGTTATATGGGGCGGTTCCCCGATATGGGCTTGACGATTGATACGCGCGTCTATGCAGATCATCTCAGCAAGCTGATATTTGTCGATCCGGTGATAGTCAACGCGGCGGTATACAACAGCTTCAAGAATGTGTATCAGGTCGAGTTTTTTGGCTGGGAAAGTACCCTGAAATATCATTGGAATGAAAACGGCTCGCTGACATTCAACTATGCACGCCAGCATGCGAGCTGCGCCCCGGATGGTCTCCCAACCAATATTGGGCTTTCGGTCATTCAGGATGCATACAGCAAGATGTTGAGCCAGTGTCCGAAGATCGTTCCAGTTAACAGCGGGAGCTTGCTGGTCGATCAAAAGATCAATGCCGAATTGGCTGTCAGTGCAGGATATTATTTTCAGGATGAGGTTCAGGTGCTGGATGCCCAGTACGCACAGAGCCCGATGCACAGAGTCGATATAAAAATAACCCGCGCCTTGGGTAAGCGGGATGAAGTCGGTGGAGGAGAGGTATCTTTGGTGGTGCAGAATCTGTTCCGGGACAGCCACACGGAATACTCGAGCATCCCTCAACAAGGTAGTCCAAACCTCGACCGACGTGCCTATCTGCTCGCCACTTTCCGTTATTAGCTTCGCGCAACTGGCGAGACTCTTCCGGATCGCCGCGATCCGGCTGCTGCTGTCCATGTGTTGCATATCCTGTATACATGCAACACACGCGGCACCGCTCAAGGTCGCATTGGAGCCGGGTGGAGAGCACGGGGTTTATCTTGCTTTCGAATCAGCGTTGCGAAATTCTCTCGAATCCAGCCAGGATATCCGGATCATGCCATCGGCTGATGTCACGCACGCCGAGCTGATTGTTGTGATCGGAGGCGGTGCCGCAGGGCGCTTCAGAAATTCATCCATTCCGGTATTGAACGTTATGGTCGGTCGCGCTGAACTGGATAAGATCAAGCGCGACAGCAACCTGACAGCATCCGGTATCTACATGGATCAGCCTACCGAGCGCCAATTCTCGCTGTTGCGCGCGGCTTTGCCTCATGCCCGATCCATTGGTGCATTGATTTCCGGTGAGACACCCGAACTGGTGTCACTGAGAAAGCTGTCGTCAACTATGGGATTTAGCCTGCATATTGAGAAAGTGCGGACGCCGGAACAGCTTGCGAGCCGACTCTCGCGGGTGCTGAACGACAGTGATGTGCTGCTGGTTCTGCCTGATACAGAAGTCTATCGTTCGGATACCATTCGCAATATATTGCTGGAGACTTACCGTCGGCACGTGCCGATGATCGGTTTGTCGCAAAATTACGTAAAGGCCGGGGCTTTATGCGCTGTGTATAGCACACCATTACAAATGGCAAACCAGGCCGCGCAGATAGTTGGTCAATTTGCCAAGACAAGGAAGCTGCCTGACTATCAGTATCCTCGTGAATTTGAGGTGGCGGTTAACACGCAAGTCGCCCGTTCACTCGGGTTGACGATAAAAAGCGCGGAACAACTGCGCGCCGAGATCGGGGGGAGGCCATGAAAAAATACGGCATTGAGCGCCAAACAATGGCCGTCGCGCTGATTCCCATATTGATTCTGGCCGTGCTGCTGGAAACCTCATTCATCCTGTCCCGAATAGCCGATCTTGACCGGGTGTTAAAAGACCGCGCGAGTCTGATCGCGCGTCAGCTCGCATCCTCCAGCGAGTACGCGGCATTTTCCGGAAATCGTGTTCTGTTGCAGCAACAGGCAGAAGTGGTCCTCGCCCAACAAGATGTGATCGGGGTATTCATTCTCGGCACTGAAGGCCAGATTCTGGCAAGTGCCAACGGTGCGACAGACCAACAAATCATTCCGCCCGATTGGCGATCCGGGCAAACTCTGCGGGAGGACGGCCATTCGCTTGCTGTTTACCGCGCCATTGTAACGACCCAATTGTTATTGGATGATACGGACGTGGCGGATACGCCAAACATGGGCAGTGCCCTGGGCGGTGTCTTCATCGTGCTGGGCAAGAATCGGCTGAATAATGAAAAGGTTCGGATGGTTGTCATGAATCTGACCCTTACCGCCATGGTGCTATTGCTTGCAGTATTGGTGGCGATGCGCGTCGCGCGCAGGATCACGTTGCCGATCATGGGTATGCGTACTGCGGTGCGGGATATCGGGGGCGGCAGGCTGGAGACGCGCATCGGCGAGATGCAAGTGATCGAACTGAACGAGTTGGCACAAGGCATCAACGAGATGGCATCGCAGTTGCAGCAAGAGCGTGAACATCTGCAGCAGCGCATCGACGATGCGACGACTGCCTTGCGGAGTCAGAAAGAGCACGCGGAAAAAGCCAACTTTGACAAGACCCGTTTCCTGGCAGCGGCCAGCCACGACCTGCGCCAGCCCATGCATGCGCTTGGCCTGTTCATGGGGGAGTTGCAGAATCGCCTCGAAACGCCCGAGCAACGCAAGATCGTGGAAAAGGTCGAGGAGTCCGTGACGGCAATGTCGGGCCTGCTGGATTCGCTGCTGGATATTTCAAAGCTGGATGCGGGCGTCATCGTGCCGCAGGTGCAAGAGATCGAAATCGCTACGCTGTTGCGCCGTCTGACTGAAGCATATGAGCCTTTGTCCAGGGCAAAATCGATCAATTTGCGAATACATACCACGAAGTCCCGCGTGAGGAGCGACCCGATACTGCTCGAACGCATCCTGATGAACTTGCTCAGCAATGCGATCCGCTATACGCAGCATCACGGTTGCGTGTTGCTGGCATGTCGCAAACGGGGCGACCGCCTGCGCTTCGAGGTGCGTGACAATGGTCCCGGCATCCCGCCGGATGAGCAGGAAAATATCTTCAGGGAATTCGTGCAGCTGGAGAATTCCGCCCGCGATAGGAGTAAGGGATTGGGGCTGGGCCTGCCCATCGTGCAGCGTTCATCCAGACTGCTGAATCACCCCTTGTATCTTTGCTCAAGCCCGGGGCGCGGGGCAGTCTTCGCCCTTGAAGTGCCGCGCGTTCCTGATTTGAAAGATCTGTTGTCGCATGGCAGTTCAGCCGTTGCCGGTCGGCCCGCGGAAACCGAAGGTTCGTTTACCGGCCGGCGTGTACTGATAGTGGATGATGACGAACTTGTGCGCAAAGGGACCGCCGGGTTGATCGAGGCATGGGGGGGCAAGGTCGAGATGGCCGAAAGTTTGGCGGAAGTCGTGCAGAGATTCGAACAGGCACAATTCGAACTGGTGATTTGTGATTACCGCTTGCCCGACGGAACCGGGGTAGCGCTGGCCGAACTTATCAACCAGCGCAACGCGCACAAACCGGCCTTCATACTCGTCAGCGGTGATACCTCCCCGGAAGTCTTGAAACTGGTGGCGGACAAGGGCATGCATCTACTGCACAAACCGGTGCGTCCGGCCAAGCTGCGTTCGATGATGGCTTTTGTGTTGAAGGCGAGATGATCAGTTCGAGGCCAGGCGATTCAAAGCGCTGCGGTCGATCACCTCGATCTGTTCCCGTCCCAGTTTGACCCAGCCCTGATCGGCGAAGCCCTTGAGCAGGCGGCTCACCATCTCGCGCGCGCTGCCCAATTCATCCGCGATCGCCTGATGCGTCGAATAAAGCGGGCTGGGACGTGAAAGCAGCAGCGCGGCCAACCTTTGATCCAGCTTCTGGAATGCCACAGCCGAGACCAATTCCATCAGATCGGTGAGACGCTCCGCGAACAGGCTGAAGATGTAATCGCGGAATGGCGCACAGTCCGCCATCAGGGTGCGGAACGAGGCAGGCGGCAAAACGATCATTTCCACATCCTGCTCGACGATGCCGCGCGCCTGATAGTTGCTGTGTCCCAGCAGGCAACTGCTGGTGAGGATGCAACTTTCCCCTTCGCCTACCCGGTAGAGTTGCAGTTCGCGCCCGTTCGCGGAAGACTTGATGACGCGCACGCTGCCCGAGAGCAATAACGGGAATCCCTGGCAGGGCTGGTTCTCGTCGAAGATCACCGTGCCGGTCGGCAGACGCATCACCGAGCTTTGATCGAACAGTTCCGAAAAACGCGCCGGTGCCAGTTCGCCCAGCAGCGGGTAGCATTCAAGCAGCCGTTTGTTATCGCTGGCAGGCATGGCAGTCAGTTCATTCCGGACGCATGTGCGGGAACAGAATCACGTCGCGGATGCTGGCGGCATCGGTCAGCAGCATCACCAGCCGGTCGATGCCGATGCCTTCGCCCGCGGTCGGCGGCAGGCCGTGTTCCAGTGCGCGGATGTAATCTGCATCCTTGAACATGGCTTCCTCGTCGCCGGCTTCTTTCGCCGCCACCTGCGCATCGAAGCGCGCTTCCTGGTCTTCGGAATCGTTCAGCTCGGAGAAACCGTTGGCGATCTCGCGGCCGACGATGAACAGCTCGAAGCGCTCAGTGATGCCGGGGTTCTTGTCCGAGGCGCGCGCCAGCGGCGACACCTCGACCGGGTAATCGACGATGAAAGTCGGCTCGAACAGAAGATGCTCGGACAGTTCCTCGAACAAAGAGAGTTGCAGACCGCCCACGCCGTCTTCCGGCTTGTACTTGGCTTTCAGGTCTTGCAGTTCGTTGACTAGGAAATCGCGGTTGTTCAACTGCGCATCGGTGAACTGCGGATGGTATTTTCGGATCGCCTGCACCATGGTCAGACGGTGGAAGGGTTTGCCCAAGTCCAGCTCCTTACCCTGATAGCTGATGACGGTCGTGCCCAGCACCCTGCGCGCCACTTCGGAAAACAGGCGCTCGGTGAAGTCCATCAGATATTTGTAATCGCGATAGGCTTCATAGAACTCGATCATGGTGAACTCGGGGTTGTGGCGCGTCGACAAACCCTCGTTGCGGAAGTTGCGGTTGATCTCGAACACCTTCTCGAAACCGCCCACTACCAGTCGCTTCAGATACAGCTCCGGCGCGATGCGCAGATACATCTCCATATCCAGCGCGTTGTGGTGCGTGACGAAAGGCTTGGCCGATGCGCCGCCCGGAATCGGGTGCAACATCGGCGTCTCGACTTCCAGATAATCGTGGCGCGCGAAGAACTCGCGGATCGCCTGCACGATCCTGGAGCGGATCATGAACGTCTTGCGCGTCTGCTCGTTGGTGATCAGATCGATATAACGCTGGCGATATTTCTGTTCCTGATCGGTCAGCCCGTGGAACTTCTCCGGCAGCGGACGCAACGCCTTGGTCAGCAGGCGCACCTCGGTGACGCGTACCGACAATTCGCCGGTCTTGGTCTTGAACAGCACACCGGTCGCGCCAAGGATGTCGCCCAGATCGTGATGCTTGAACACGGTGTGCGCATCTTCGCCGGTGATGTCGTTGCTGATGAATAGCTGCATACGGCCGCTCACATCCTGAATGGTGGCGAAACTGGCCTTGCCCATCACCCGCTTCAACATCATGCGGCCGGCAACGGCAACCGGGATCTGCTCGGCTTCCAGCTCATCATTGCTTTTCTCGCCGAAAGCGGCGTGCAAGTCGGCAGCCAGATGCTTGCGGTCAAAGTCATTGGGAAAGGCGACGCCCTGTTCGCGCAGCGCCTTCAGCTTGCTGCGGCGTTCGGCAATGATCTGGTTCTCGTCTAGGGCTGGGATGTTGGGTTGGTTGCTCATGCTGTTCCGTATGACTGGGTTGAATAAAAGCGGCGCGAAATATAGCACAGCGACGGGGTTTCTAGGGTTACAGATACCCTTCCTGCTCGCCCTTTTCGCCATGTTCCCGCATCCATTCCAGCAATATCATGAACGGGGCGGGCAGAGCAGGTTCCTGTTGCAGGGCGGCCAATTGCAGCTTGTCGCTTTCGGTCAGCGGCTTGCGCGCATTCAACGAAGCGAGGTCGGCGGCGGACATTTTCCACGGCAGCCATGCCAGTCCGCGCTCGCGCCACAGTGCGGCGGCCTTGAGCGCGATGGCGATGCCCGCCGGGTCGGGATCGCAGGCCAGTTGCGCGGGCGCGGGTGCGAGGTCGAGCAGGCGGCCGACGCCCTCGCGCCACCAGCTTGGCGGGAAGCCGGGCAGCCAGATCACGCCGCTATCCGCTGCGCGGCTGCGTGCGGCGCGTTCGAAGCTGGTGCGGTTCTCCACCAGCAGCCAGCGGCTGACCGTGCCGGAAGCCGCCGTTGCGGCTTGTATTGTGGCGGGCGTGAGTGCGGCGAAGTCGGGACAGGCGGACAGGTCGAGTTGCCCATGCGGCATCCGTAACGCCAGCGGTGCGGCGATCAGCAGCAGCGGGGTATGGCGCTCGATGCCGAATTCGGCGAGGTCGGTCGCCGACTCCAGCCAGTTCCATTCGCTATCGGTGAGGGCTTTGGTATCGTTGCGGGCGAACAGCGCGAAATCCCGGCGCGTGCCGTTTTGCTGCCGCATCTGCCAGTCGTGCAGTTTGAAAATCAAATCCTGCCGCGCCAGCGCGCGTTGCACCGGCAATGCGTCGAGCGCGAGGACGGCGGGAAGCAGCGCTTCGTTATCCAGCGCTTGCAGCGCCGTGCGGATTGCCTGCCAGCGCAGCGTTTCGTCGTCCTTGTCGCGCAGGCCGAGTGCGGCGCGCAGTTGCGCAATGTTCAGCAGTTCGATTTGTTGCGGCCACCACGCGCCGAGTTTCCATTGCTCGGTGACGGCGCACCAGCCTGCGCGCAGCAGCCAGTCGAGCAATGCGTCGGCCAGTTGCACGCGGGTCGCGCCCGCATCCTTGCGCAGCGTTTCCCAGCGGCTGTTGCCGCCGTGCCGCACCCAGCGGGCGAGCAGTCCGCGCCATTCGGCGGGCAGCGCGTCCAGCGGCTGCGGCGGGCCGGGTATCGAGCGCCGCCGCTTCCGGCAGACGGTGCGCTTGTCCAGCGGCTCGGTCAGCCAATCAGCCATTACGCTCGCGCACCAGCACCTTCACGCCGGGCGCCCAGGGTTCGTCCGGTTTTTTCTTGAAGGTCACCAGCGTCAGCATCGCGGGGTCGTACACGTTGACGTTGTGCGTGACCGGCGTGGTGAGCAGGTATTGCGCGCGTGTGGCCTTGAGGAACTTGGCGACGCGCTCGATGTTGACGATGTCGAGGTGGGCGAAGGGTTCGTCGATGAACACGAAGCCGCCGGGTCGCGACTCTTCCATCATCAGCGCGACCAGCAGGATCAGCGATTTCATTACCTGCTGGCCGCCGGAGGCGTCGCCGTCGTTCATGCCCATGAAGCCCTTGTCGTCGAAATTGAAGCGCACCGCCAGTCCGGCCTGCGCCAGCGACAGATCGTTGTTCTCCAGCGCCACGGGCTCGTGTTCCACCTTGATGCCGGCGAGCTCGCCGAGCGTGCGGGTGTTCTTCACGTAGCGGCTGACGGTGTGCTTTAGCACCGCGATGTATTGCTCACGAGCGGCATCGGTCTGGCCGCGCGCTGTCTCGTTGTCGCGGCGGCGTGTGTCGAGGTCGCGCTCCATGCGCTGGTAGTCATCGCGAATCTTGTCGCGCAGCATGACCACCGTCTCGTCGGTCTCCCATGACTCATCATTGAAGCGACGTTTGATCTCTTCGATGCGCAGGTCGATGTTGGTGGTGTCACGATATTTGTCGGCGATCTGGCGGTTGGCTTCTTCGTTGCACCAGCCTGCGGGGAATTGCCTGCGGTTGTGTCGCAGCGTTTGCAGACGGCGAATTTGTTCCTCGCGCCCGGCGCGGTTTTCCTTGCTGGCGATCTCGCGCTCCAGCGCCTTCACGCAGTGCTCGATACTCTGTAGCTCGCCGCGTGCGGCTACTGCGGCATCGTCAGCCTGGGTGCGTTCCTGCTGCGCCTGTAGCACGGTGTTTTCGCGGCGGCGCTGCACCAGCGCATCGTAATGCAGACGCGCCTCGGCGAACTCTTCGGCGCGCGCGGCCAGTTGCGCGGCAGCATCCACTCCAGCCAGCTGCGCTTGTTGGGTGCGGATGCGCGAGGTCAGTTCGCTGACCTGTTCGCGCAGCGGCGTCAGTGATTTCTCGATGCTGCTGCGCTGTTCGCGCATGGCTTCCAACCGCGCCTTGCCGAAACGCGCATGCTCGGGTGCGGCATAACGTCCACCCCGGCGTTCGCGCAAATAGCCTTGCCGCGTAATCCAGTCTTCGCCGCGCGGCAGCTTGCTGCCTTCGGCGGCGTCTTCCACGCGGCGGGTGCGCTCCAGCGTGCGCAGCAGCCATTCCGGCACCGGCTTGGAAAAGCGCACCACTTCCAGTAGTGAACCTTTGGGGGCGAGCCCGGCGGCGGTGCATTCCGGCACGATGAACTGGCGATAACGCAGCTTCTCGCCGAGCGACATGGCCTGCGCTGCATCATTGCTATGGGCAAGTAGGACGATGTGCGCAGAAGGAGCGAGCACGGCTTCCACCGCGGCTTGCCAAGCGGGATCAACGATCTCCACCACATCCGACAGCAGGTCGTGTTCGATGCCGGTATTGCTCAAAGCTTGGCGGAAGGCGGTGACATCGTGCGGGTCGGCGCGGCGGCCGGCAGCGAGGTTCTCCAGCATCTCGTCGAGCTGGCGCTGCTGCTGTTCCAACTCGGTGATGCGCAGGCGCAGGCTGTCGCGTTTGCCTGCCATCTTCTCGATCTCGCGCGCGTCGGCGAGTTTGCCGGTCTGGCTGGCATGTGCCTGTTGTTCCAGCTGTTGCTGTTGTTTAACTACTGTTTCCCAGCCGCCGAGTTGGAGGTTCAATTCGTTCAGGGCGCGCTGCTGGTTCTGCTCGTTCTCATGTGCGGCTTGGCGACGCAGTTCCGCAGCTTCCAGCGCCTGTTGCTGCACTTGCGCTTCCAGTTGCTGTTTCTGGCGCTCGATGCGCTTGGCGCGCCACTCTTTGCGCAGTGCCTGCAACGTGCGTCTGGCGCTGTCGGCTTCGCGCTGCAAAAGATAGTGCTCCAGACGAGGGCGGGTTTCCGACACCAGCGTGACACGATCTTGGTTGAGGCGCTTCCATTCGAGGAAACGGTTCACCTTCTGTTCGTGCTTCTCCAGATTGTTGTCCAGCGCTTCCAGCTGGTTCTGCGCGGCGTCCAGTTCGCGCGCGGTGTGCGCCTGGTGGTGGCGCGCCTCTTCGTAGCGCTCCAGCACTTCTTTGTCGCCGAACACCTGGAACACCAGGTCGAGCAATTCCTTGTGCGACAGCTCGCACAGCTTGTCGGTCTGTCCCTGTTCCAGAGACAGCACGCGGGCGATGGCGGGCGACAGGCCGGCGCTGTGCAGCACGCGCTGGTAGTCGCGCACGCCGAATTCCTCGCCTTTCTGTTCGAGTTCCTGCAGGCTCACCTCGCCGTCGGCGATCCAGTATTTGCGCGTCCAGTCGCCGCCTTTTTTGTCGATGCGGCAGGCCAGCGTGATCTTGTCCTGCATGTAGGGCAGGGCGAAGGGACGCCGGTCGCTGCCTTGCGGGCGCTGGTTGTCCACCACGCCGCGCAGCCAGCAGAAGTCCTCGCCGTTGCGGCGCACGTAGCGCTTGTAGTCGCGCTTTTTCGAGCAATCCAGCGCGAGCAGCGTGCGCATCGCGTCGAGCAGCGTGGTCTTGCCGGAGCCGTTCGGGCCGGAGATGGTGACGATGGGGGCGTCCAGCGGCAGCTTGAAGCTGCGCCAGTAGTCCCAGTGGACGGTTTCCAGTTCCATCAAACGAAACATTATTCGGACTCCTCGCTTGCTTCCGCATCGCGCAGGATGCCGCGCTGTTTCAGCAGGTCGGCCAGCGCGCCGCTGAGGATGCGCGGGGCCATTTCGGCGTAGTCGAAGGCGAGGTCGAGCAGCGGGCCTTCGTGGATGATCTTGTTCTTGCGCTCGATGAAGCCGAGGCGCGACAACTGCGGCAGGGCGAACTGTTGCAAGCGGGCCTTGCCGCCGAGCAGCTTGCCGTAGTCTTCCAGCAGTACGTTTTCGGCGATGCCGCGCGAGGTATCGTGCGCCAGCGGCGTGAGCTTCACCGTCTCGAACATTTCGCTTTGCGCCTCGGTTTGTGTGGCCTCGCCGGACAACTGGCGTTCGCGCTTGGGCAGGATGATGAGCGCCCACAGGATCACCAGCAACGCGACCGCATCCTTGGGCAGGCCGAGGTTGCTGGCTTGCCATGCGTCGTTCTGCTCGAACACCGCGCTTTCGCATTCGCGCGCGAGGGCGACGCCGACATGCGCGGCGAAAGGGTGCGCCAGCAGGTGCAGGCCGCTGGCGGCCAAGCGTTGATCGACTTCGTCGCGGAATCCCGCATCGATCAGCAGTCGGCGCACTTCGGCGTCTTCGCGCGGCAGGTAGCGCAATGCCAAGAGGCGCGCGATGAGGCGCGCGGCGTGGTCATGGTTCATGGTTTTTTCTCCTGTTGCGGTTCGACATGTCCGCCGCTCATCGCGGCGATCCCGTCGCGCCCGATTTTTTTCAGTGCCGGACTTTCGTCCCAGCGCAGCCGCAGCGGCAGGTGCGCCAGCGGTGCCAGTTCGGGATCGACGTTGCGTTCGCCGAGGAAGGCCAGCAGCGACAAGCGGTAGGACGCATCGCTGAAGCCGCCGCCGACCACGCCGTCCGCCAGGTCCAGCGGCGCTTCCAGCCCGGACAGCAAACGCACCATCGCGGCCAGTTGCGGCGGCGGCTCCAGCGGAATGTCATCCACGTATTCGACTTCGGAAGGCGAGGGCATGGTGGAGACGCGGCGGTTGGGCTGTTCGCGCTCGATGAATTCCTCGGTGTTGTCCAACATCACGTCCGGCAGGATGAAGGTGCTCTCCGGCGTGACGGCGAGTTGCGCCTCGGCGAAGCCGGCCAGTTCGTCCACGCTGCGCTGCTTGAGCCAAGCGGCGAGTTCGGAAGAGCTGAGTCCGCCGTGCGACAGATGCACCTGCTGGCGCGCGATCTCCGCGAGCTCGCGCTGGAACACCGACGACATGCGCATCAACCGCGATTGGCGCTGGCCGATCTGCTGCGACAGTTTCCACGTTTCGTCGTCGAGTCCGTCGGCGGCAAGGTCGCGCATCACCTCGTTGGCCTTGTCCATCCACTTTTGTACGGATGCAAGTTTGCTTTGCGCTTCGCGCAGCTTGAATTCGGAGCCGGAAGAGACCGCTTGCGAGAACTCTTCTTCCAGCTCCCCCAGCCGCGCCAGCAGGTGTGCAAGATTTTCCGGAGACAGTTTGCCTATCGAATATCCTGCCGCGATCTGCGCGGCGAGGAAGCCCAGTTCGCCGTCCTGCTCGTCGCCGAACGACAGCAGGCTGGACAGCGCGGACAGCACCATGCGTCCGGAGGAGGATAGCCGGTAGACGTGGCGGTCGTTGTCCCACTGCAGCAGTTCGTGCTCGCGCAGGCGATTCAGCACGGTGTTCAGCTTGGCTTCGGCAATGAAGGAAAAACGGGCGTTCAGTTCCTTGCGCGACCATTCCGGCGCGTCGGCGCGCAGGCCGATTTCGCGCAGCACCATCAGGCGCACCATCACCTCGTCGTCGCCGCCGCGGAACAGCGCGATCATCGCGGCTATCAGCGGCCTGGCGGCGAACAGCGGGAAGAACTGCGGCACGTCGGCCGGCTCGACGCCGTCGACGAAGAATTCGGAGAGCCCGCTGTTCTCCAACTCGGACATGAATTACACGCCTTGCTTCAAGCTGGCCGCGATGAAATCGTCGAGGTCGCCGTCGAGCACGGCCTGGGTGTTGCCCACTTCGAAGTTGGTGCGCAAGTCTTTGATGCGCGACTGGTCGAGCACGTAGGAGCGGATCTGGTGACCCCAGCCGATGTCGGACTTGGTGTCTTCCAGTGCCTGTTTTTCCGCGTTGCGCTTGCGCAGTTCCTCCTCGTACATGCGCGACTTCAGCATGGACATCGCTTCGGCGCGGTTCTTGTGCTGCGAGCGGTCGTTCTGGCACTGCACCACGATGCCGGTCGGGATGTGGGTGATGCGCACTGCCGAGTCGGTCTTGTTGATGTGCTGCCCGCCCGCGCCGGACGCGCGATAGGTATCGATGCGCAGGTCGGCGGGATTGATGTCGACCTCGATGGAGTCGTCTACCTCGGGATAGACGAATACGCTGGAGAACGAGGTGTGGCGACGGTTGCCGGAGTCGAACGGCGACTTGCGCACCAGACGATGCACGCCGGTCTCGGTGCGCAGATGACCATAGGCGTAATCGCCGCTGATTTTGAGCGAGGCACCCTTGATGCCGGCCACTTCCCCGTCGGATTGTTCCAGCACTTCGACGGTGAAACCCTTGCGTTCGGCGTAGCGGATATACATGCGCAACAGCATGGCCCCCCAGTCCTGCGCCTCGGTGCCGCCGGAACCGGCTTGAATGTCGAGGAAGCAGTTGGCAGAGTCCAGCTCGCCGGAGAACATGCGGCGGAACTCCAGGTCGGCGACCAGCTTCTCGATCTGCTCGACGTCGCTGGCGATGCCCATCAGGCTCTCGTCGTCGTTCTCGGCCAGCGCCATCCCCATCAATTCACTGTTGTCGTTGACTGACTGACTGATCTTTTGCAGATTGACCACGATGCCTTCCAGCATCTTGCGCTCCTTGCCCAAATCCTGGGCGCGCTTGGCGTCCTGCCAGATGGCGGGGTCTTCGGCTAGCGCGGCGACTTCGGCGAGGCGTTCCTGCTTGCCATCGAAGTCAAAGATACCTCCGTAATTCGAGGTTGCGGGCGCGCAGATCTTGCAGTTTGGCGGTGAGGGCGTTGAGTTGTTCGGCTTCCATGATCGGTTCTGTTTGTCGCTGCTTGAAAGGGGCGCGATTATAGCGCAAACAGTCCCAGCAGGACGCCGCAGGCGATGGCACCGAAGCCGATCGCGACCTGTCGTGTCAAAGATCGGCCAGCGATGAACGCGACCATGCCGAGCTTGAACGCCATATTGGAAAGGAAGGCGATGGCGATGGCGGTTACAGTCTGTTGTTCGCTGAGCTGTCCCAGATTGAACAGGCGCAGACTGGACAGGGCGATGGCATCCACATCAGTCAATCCGGATACCAGCGCGACGGCATACAGCCCCTGACTGCCGGCCAGATCAGACATCCATGCTGAACCGATAAGCACCACGGCATAAAGCAATCCGAAACCGATGGCGGTATGCAATTCAGCCGGATTCGAGGTTTCTGGAACCAGCAACTCCTGCCCCTTGCTGGTTTGTTTCCATGCGTAGAATGAAGCGATGAGTCCCGCGATCAGGCCGCCCGCATAGACAGGCGCGAGGCCCGGCAAGGCACCGAAGGCCAGAATGGAACTCACCACCAATAAACGCAGCAGCACCACCATGCTGGCGATCACGATCACCATCGCGGCCAGATTGGCGAGCGCCGGGCTTGCCTTGCCGTGTCTGGAGTAGATCAGGGTGGTCGCGGTGCTGGACACCAGGCCGCAGAAGAAACCCAGCAAGGGTGCGCCATGGCGCGTGCCGACGATATGCAGTGCCGTATAACCGGCAAGACTCAACCCCGAGATGAGCACCACCATCAACCATGCCTGATGCGGATTGAATGCGCCGTAGGGGCCGTAGTTCTGGTCGGGCAGGATGGGGAGCACGATGAAAGTAAGCACGCAGAATTGCAGCACGGCAACCAGATCGCGCCGCATCAGACGCTGCGAGAAGCCGCGCAATTCGGGTTTGAAATAGAGCAGGGCGGTGATGCCGATGGCCAGCATCACCGCCAGTTCCGACATGTCCAGCCAGATCATGACGCCCAGCGCATAACTCAGGATCAGGGCGACCACTGTGGTGGTGCCGGGGTCGGCATCCGGCTTGTCGGGTTCGTCGCCGAGATATGCCGCGATGATGGTCAGTGCGACGGCGACCAGCCCGACGATCACCAGCCAGGATGTATCCAGATGGTCGGCCAGCATGCCCATCAAAGTGCCGAGCAGTGCGACCAGCGCGAAGGTGCGCAGCCCGGCTTTGGCGGAAGGATTGCGTTCGCGCTCCAAGCCGATCAGCAGGCCGATGGCGATGCTGGTGAGGAATTTCGGCAGTAATTCGATGCCGTTGTTTTGCAGGAAAGTGAATTCCATCGTTGCTTCTCCTTACCAGTGGCGCACGATCAGTTGCAGTGACTCGGAACCATTGTATTCATTGATGCTCAGGCTGTACACGGCATGCACAGTGTCCGGCGCGGCATCGGCATGAAAGAAGCGGATGGCGTCGAAATTGCCGACCGGCGAGGCGAGCTTCAACTTCAGGTGTTTCTCGCCCACGATGCGTTGGGTCTGCACGCGGAACTCGCCTTTGAACAAGGGCTCCGGAAATCCCTGTCCCCACACCTGCGCTTGCAGTTCGCGTGCGATGCCCAGGGAAAATTCCTGTGCATCCAGTTCGCCATCGGTGGCGATGCTGCGCACCAGTGCCTCGCTATCGAGCATCTCCTGCACCACGGTTTCGAACGCGACGCGGAATGCATCCAGCGCATCTTCCGGGATGCTCAGCCCCGCCGCCATGGCATGGCCGCCGAACTTGAGGATCAGATTCGGCTGCCGTTTGGAAACCAGATCAAGCGCGTCGCGCAGGTGCAGGCCGGGGATGCTGCGTCCGGAGCCTTTCAGTTCGCCGGTCTGCGCGCGGGCGAAGGCGATCACCGGACGATGGAACTTGTCTTTCAGGCGCGAGGCAAGGATGCCGATCACGCCCTGATGCCAGTCTTCGTTGAACAACGCCAGCGAATAACTTTCCGCCGGGTCGAAGGCATCCAGATTGGCCAGCGCCGTATCCTGCATGTCGGCTTCGATGCTGCGCCGCTCCTGATTGAGCGCATTCAGTTTGGCGGCGATCTCGTTGGCTTCATTGTCGTCATCGGTCAGCAGGCAGCGGATGCCCAGCCCCATGTCTTCCAGTCGTCCGGCCGCATTCAGGCGCGGGCCGACGATGAAACCCAGTTCATAGGAGGAAGCTTGCGCCGCCGGTCGGCGCGCGATGCGCAATAACGCCATGATGCCGGGGCAGGCGCGTCCGGCACGGATGCGCAGCAAACCTTGATGCACCAGGATGCGGTTGTTGTCATCCAGCTTGACCACATCTGCGACCGTGCCCAGTGCGACCAGATCGAGCAGGTTGCCGAGATTGGGTTCCGGCTTGCTTGCGAAAGCCCCGCGCGTGCGCAGTTCTGCGCGCAATGCCAGCAGCACATAGAACATCACGCCCACGCCTGCCAGATTTTTGCTGGGGAATGGGCAGCCGGGCTGGCTGGGATTCACGATGCATTCCGCGTCCGGCAAGGTGTCGCCGGGCAGGTGATGGTCGGTTACCAATACCTGCATGCCGAGCCGATGCGCTTCGGCCACGCCGTCGACACTGGCAATACCGTTATCCACGGTCAGCAGGATGTCCGGCGACATCGTGGCAGCCAGACAGACGATCTCCGGTGTCAATCCGTATCCGTATTCGAAACGGTTGGGCACGATGAAGTCTACTTTGGCACCCAGCGCCGTCAGACCGCGCATGCCCACGGCGCAGGCGGTCGCACCATCGGCATCATAGTCGGCGACGATCAGCAGCTTTTTGCCGGCGGCAATCGCATCCGCCAATGCGCCCGCCATGGTCTCTGCTTGCTTGAGCAAGGTGAACGACAGCAGCTTCTTCAGGTCGATCTCAAGTTGCGCCGCATGCGCGATGCCGCGCGCGGCATAAATGCGCGCCAACAAAGGAGAAATGCCGGATTCGGTCAGTTGCCGGGCGGTGGCTTCGGGGTAATTGCGGGTGTCGATTCTGGTCATGGTTTTCGGTCAACTTTGGCCCGCAGTGTAGCAGAGCGGACATCGTCTTTTCCCGGTAACTCGGGTAGAATGCGCGCCACCCAAAATTCCAATGCGAGCAATATTGTGGCACTGATAGTTCAGAAATACGGCGGCACTTCGATGGGCAGTCCGGAGCGCATCAAGAGCGTTGCGCAGCGTGTGGCAAGATTCAAGGCGCAAGGCCATCAGGTCGTGGTCGTGGTATCGGCGATGAGCGGTGAGACCAATCGCCTGATCGGCCTGGCACACGAGATTCAAAAACACCCCGATCCGCGCGAGCTGGATGTGGTGATCTCCACCGGAGAACAGGTCACCATCGGCCTGCTCTCCATGGCGCTGATCAATGCCGGACTCAAGGCGAAAAGTTACACCGGAGCCCAGGTCAAGATCCTCACCGACAGCGCATTCACCAAAGCGCGCATCGTCAGCATCGATGAAGAGAACATCCGTAATGATCTGGATCAGGGAAAGGTCGTCGTCGTGGCGGGTTTCCAGGGGATGGATGAAGACGGCAACATCACCACCCTGGGCCGGGGCGGTTCGGATACCACCGGCGTGGCGATCGCTGCCGCACTGGGGGCGGACGAATGCCAGATATATACCGACGTCGACGGTGTCTACACCACCGACCCGCGTCTGGTGCCGGAAGCGCGCCGCCTGAAGAGCATCACATTCGAAGAGATGCTGGAGATGGCGAGCCTCGGCTCCAAAGTGTTGCAAATCCGCTCGGTCGAGTTCGCCGGCAAATACAAAGTCAAACTGCGCGTGCTTTCCAGCTTCCAGGAGGAAGGCGAGGGTACGCTGATCACATTCGAGGAAAATGACAAAATGGAACAGGCCATCATCTCAGGTATCGCTTTCAATCGCGACGAAGCCAAGATCACCGTGCTCGGCGTACCCGACAAGCCGGGCATCGCCTATCAGGTGCTGGGCCCGGTCAGCGATGCCAACATCGACGTGGATATGATCATTCAGAACGTCGGCGTGGACGGCTCCACCGACTTCTCTTTCACCGTGCATCGCAACGAGTTCAGCAAGACGATGGATCTGCTGAAAAATAAAGTCCAGCCGCACATCGGTGCACGCGATGTCGTCGGTGACAACAAGACTGCCAAGGTATCCGTGGTCGGCGTCGGCATGCGTTCTCACGTCGGTATCGCCAGCAAGATGTTCCGCACTTTGGCGGAAGAGGGCATCAACATCCAGATGATCTCCACCTCGGAAATCAAGATTTCAGTGGTCATCGACGAGAAGTATCTGGAGCTCGCCGTGCGTGTTTTGCACAAGGCTTTCGATCTCGACCAGGAAAACGCATGATTGTAGTATTTTCCAATCGCTAAATGAGTCTGAACGAATGTTTTTGATTCTGAGTAAAA
>WOZO01000226.1 GCA_011620315.1 Sideroxydans sp.
GCGGAAAGGGCTGCAATATCACAAATGGATTGATAAGTATGTGCAGGCGCAGATTGAGGAATCGCCTGCTGACGCTGGCAGCAAGGACGATGCGGTAAAAATCGGCGCTGGCGGGACGGCGGTATCTACTCTGCCGGAAGGCATCCCGACAGGGAAAATCGTTGAGAAGTTCAAGCTATCCGAGGCTTGGAAAAGCAAGCTCACACATCTCAAGGCCAATCCGTTCTTGAAGGATGCGCTGATGCGTCAAGGGTGCCGTCATGAGGGCAACAAGCGGCGAATGTCGCACCTATGGAATCCAGTGCGGTTCGCTGAAATTCTCATTGAGCGCGACGGAAGGAACCGCCGTGCAATGGAAGCAGTCATCACACATCACTTTGCTGATTGGCAAGACGTGTGGAACGAATCAATGGAAAGCGACGAGGCTGACGAATATGCGGCATAGGGTAGTTTTCACGGAAATTCTATAGGGCAGTAATCAGCGCAAGCCCTTACTACATGGGCTTCGGCATAGGGCAGTAGGACGGACGAATAACTGCCTTATCCATTCTCCGAAACATCAGCAAGACGCAACGCACAACAGCAATGCGCCGCCGCTGACAAGTTTCCTCAACTTCGGAGAATGGACCATGCAAGCAATCGCATCGCATCAAACGCCTGCTACCGCGCTGGCAATCCCCCCGACGATGGCAGCAGCTGCCGCCGTCCGCTTTGCCACCATCAATCAAGCCGCCGAGCTTCGCCCGGTATTCACGCCAGCTGCTTTGCGTGACCTGAAGTTCAAGGCACACGACCGCAAGAACTCACGCGGCGAAACCATCAAGGGCAATGGCACCGGGCCGGCTGGTGTGTGGGTGCAGATTGGCGCAAAGGTTCTGATTGACCTTGACGCCCTCGACCGCTGGATTGAATCCCACAAAGTGGTGGTCGCAAAATGACCTCGCCAGCGAACGCACCAGCAGACTCTGCATACATACTTGCCCGCCTATGCTCCGAGACGACAAGCGATGACGTGATCAAGTACCGACTTCAATGGAGTCCCACTGAGCGCGACTTTCAGAACCGTCTTGCCGCAGCCGCTATTCGCCGGTTCCTGGAAGCATTGCAAACGTCCGCCAGCGAATATGCGTTTAAGGGGCAGGGGGTGAAACTCGCCGATGATTTTGGCGCTGCGCTGAAGAGTCTGGAGATGCGGGCCGACGATCTTCTATACGGTTCCCCACGCCAGGCAACCAAAGATGCCGCGACATTAAGGAGGGTGATTGCTTTCCTTGACGCGGTGACACCCCTCGCGCGCGCCTATGGAGCGATTCGTTTTGATCCATACAGCAATATTCCTAGCGGACCGCAATCATGATCGCGGCAAGTGTAGTTGTTCCTGGATCGTTCGGTCAGTTTGCATCGACACTAGCCGCGAATGGCTATCGCCCGGTCCCATTGCGCCCAGGCGAAAAGACCCCAATCTGGAAGGGGTGGCCGGACTACACATTCGCTGACGGGGACGATAGCAAGTTCCCCTTAGCCGGTACTGGCCTTATCACCGGCCACATTATTGGGATTGATGTCGATGTTCTCGACCAAGCGCTAGCGGATCGTGTTTCAGAAATTGTGGTGCAGCGGTTAGGGGCAGCGCCTGTGCGTGTCGGGCAGTGGCCGAAGCGGCTTTTTATGTACCGAACAGATGCCCCATTTTTCAAGAAGTCCACTTCGGTCTACCGACTGCCGACCGATGCGCCCGACGCGAAAGGGCATCGCGTGGAGATCCTTGCGCACGGGCAGCAGTTCGTCGCCTTTGGGGTGCATCCTGGTACCGGTAAGCCGTACTCATGGGGTGGCGCGGGCGATCCGTTGAGCATTCCGGCAGCAGAGTTGAACCACGTTACCGAGGCGCGGTGCGATGCCCTTGTTACTGAGATCGATGCGGTGCTGGCGGAATATGGCACGCCAGCCGGCAAACTTCGATCCACAGACGGACAGCGCGAACATGTCCCTAACGAAGCCCTGCAAGGCGATCCAGACCGAGTGCGAGCCGCTATTGCGAAAATTCCCAACAGCGATCTTTCATACGATGACTGGTCTTACCTCGGCATGGCAATTAAGGGGGCATTGGGCGACGAAGGGGCCGACGCATGGGCCGCTTTTTCGGCTAAGAGCACGAAGAATATTCCGGAGAAAACCGCGAAGGCGTGGGCGGGATTCAGTCCGAACCGCATAGGCGCCGGAACAATCTTCCACTTGGCCCGCGAGGCAGAAATAGCGCGAAGGGGCTTAAACAACATTCAACTTCCGGCGCATCTATCCACGCCGGAAGCGATGACGGTTGCCGCGTCAAATAATGCGCAGTTCATGATTTCACGTCCGACATACTCACCACCGAAGGCCGAAACGTCGTTATCGCAAATTGCACCTGCGCGCGAGCTCGCCGTAGCCGGTTCGCCCCCCGCCGATTTGCGCCCACGTGATGACTTCTTGGCGATGGATGATGCATCGGCACTCGCGCTGGTAATGCACGCACCCACTGAAGACAATGTAGGGCGCCTATTTGAGCGGCAGTACAGCAACGTATTGCGATACTGCAAAGCCTGGGGCTGCTGGCTTTCTTGGGACGGCACCCGCTGGCGTCAGGAGCGTACCGATATGGCTTTCGATTTCGCAAGGAAGATGGCGCGCGCGGCAAATCCATCCGGCAAGCCAACAATCGCTAGAGCCGCATTTGCCCACGGCGTAGAAGCGTTTGCCCGTGCGGCGCGCACTTTCGCAACTGAGGCGGAACAGTGGGACCGTGACGAATTCATGCTCAACACACCGGGCGGAACCGTTGATCTGCGCACTGGCGAAATGTGCCCGCACGATCAATCTGCCTACATCACGAAGCTTGCTAGCGTGATTCCCCAGCATGGTCGAAAACCGGTATTTGATAAATTCATTTTCGAAATAGCCTGCGATGACCAAAGCCTGGTCGATTATCACCAGCGATCCCTTGGCGCGATGCTGTCCGGCGCGCGTGCCGATCATTGGCTTCTATTCTGGATTGGCTCAGGGCGCAACGGTAAGAACACGCTTGGCGATCTAGTTGCAGAGATTTTTGGTGATTATGCGAAGACCATTCCGACCGAAACGTTGATGAGCATGAAGGGTCAGGCACACCCAACCGAAATCGCAAACCTGCGCGGAGTACGGCTGGCGATTTCCTCCGAGGTTGCGGAGGGGGCGCACTGGAACGAATCGCGGATCAAATCGCTAACCGGCGATGCGATGCTTTCCGGGCGGTTTATGCGTGGTGATTTCTTTCAGTTTCCGCGATCACATAAGCATCTAATCTATGGAAATAATCGCCCGCAATTACGCGTGGTCGATGATGCAATGCGCGCGCGGATGCACGTTGTCCCATTCCGGGCGATGTTCAGTGATGATCTTGGTACCCGCGACCCGTTGATGGGCGAAAAGCTAAGGGCTGAAGCCCCGCAAATATTGGCATGGCTGATTGAGGGCCACGTGCAATTTGTCAAAGATGGTTACAAGCTCAAGCGTTGCGCCGCCGTGCGGCGGGAAACGGAAGATTACCTCGACACGCAATCAACGCCGGCCTTGTGGGTTAAAGAGCGGTGCGAGCTAGTCCCTAACGACGAGCAACCGACAAAGCTCCTGGCAACGGCCAGCGCGCTTTACAACGATTTTGCGGTGTGGAAAGTGGCACGGGGAGAGCACCCGTCCAGCCTTACCCGCTGGGGGGAGTGGATGAACGGGCAATTCGAAAGAGTCAAGTCGGATGGCGTTCGATATCGTGGGATCAAACCCCGATCTACGCCCTGACGGAACACTATGGAACACCAGTTCCATTTATCGCCTTATCGGGCTCAAATCTAATAGAGAGTAATGGAAAGGGGTTCCGTAGTGTTCAGTTCAACCGCAACAACCACACGAAGACGGGGAGATATGGGCCGCCCGATGCAAGGAAAGCGCACAAAACCATGACCTACGGCACCGCATACATCGCCCGCCTTCGCCGCCGCGCCGCCGAACGCCAGGCGCTACGTGCGGCTGAAGCAGTCGCGCAGATTGTCGATCCTAGGGCAAAGCTGCGTGAGCAGATCACTCAGTGGTATAGCGCTTTACCGCCCGACGCGCGACCGCCTGGCGGCTTCCTGCTCGAAGAAATTCGCAAGGCTGTCCACGCCACACCGC
>WOZO01000050.1 GCA_011620315.1 Sideroxydans sp.
ATATTAAATACTAAATGCCGGTGATTTGTTTTAGATCGAAGCCCCATTGCGCCGGATCTTCCGCATTGGCTATGCTCTCCAGCGAACGTCTCAAGTCTAGCATTTCAGGCATGATCGGTTCGTTGGATTTGGTCGAAAAGAAGACTTTTACGATGGGGGTGAGCAGGCTTTTCTCTGTTTGCTCCATGACTATAGCGAGTCTTCCTGACTTGAGCCTTACTAAGGTGCCCGACGGATAGATGCCGATGGTTTTGACGAAGGCCTGGAATATGCGCTCGTCGAAGTGCCCGCTGCGCCATTCGGCCATCTTGCGGATGGTCTCGGCCGGCTCCCAGCCGTTCTTGTAACAACGGTTGGAAGTGAGCGCGTCGTACACATCGCAAACAGCGCCCATCTTGGCGAACAGGGAAATCTGCTCGACGGCCAATTTGTCCGGATAGCCCTTGCCGTCGATGCGTTCGTGATGGTGCAGGCAGACATCCAGCGCGGTGGTGGTGATGTCGCTCGATCCGTTCAGGATCTCCCAGCCTTTGCGCGGGTGTTCCTTGATGATGTTGAACTCTTCGTCGGTCAGCTTGCCCGGCTTGTTCAGCACTTCCTGGGCCACCATCATCTTGCCGACATCATGCAGCAGGCCGGCCAATCCCGCTTCTTTGAGGTCGTCGTCTTCCAGCCCGAGTTGTTTTCCCAATGCGATCATCAGCGCGCACACCGCCACCGAGTGCATATAGGTGTAATCGTCCTTGGTCTTGAGTCGCGCGAGATTGAGGAAGGCTTCCGGATTGCGCGTGATCGATTTGCTGATCTCTTCCACCAGCGGCGCGGCTTCGCTGACCTTGATGGCATTGCCCATGCGGGCTTCCTGGAACATCGAAGTGACGGCGGCTTTGCTTTTTGCCTGCAGCTGGCGCGCGCGTGCCAGCTCCTCGTGCAGCGTGACACGTGCTTCGTTCTTGGGCTTGGCTTTGGTGATGCGATCCAGCTCCGCGGCGATCTCCCGTTCCGCTTCCTCATTTGTGACGGCGACAACGTCCCCCCCGACATCCAGCCCGCGCGACGGATCTATCCACACTTCCTGGATGCCGCAGGTGAGCAGAGTATTCAGGTCGGCTTCGCTATCGAGCAGGAAAGACTTGCGCCAGAACGGATGGTCCATCCAGCTGCCGCACAACTCGTGGATGAACATGCCGATCTTGAGTTTTTGTACCGGAATCTTTTTACGCATGGATGAATAAGGAGAATCGGCAGAATTGTTCTGTGCCGGATTCTACAGCACGCAATGCGCTATAAAGAAATGCAGCTATGTTTCAGGTTAGTGCGGCGAGTGTTCATCGCGGTCGTTCGGCCATAACTGGTGGGCGTCCAGCAGCAGTCTATAGCGGGATTCATTGGCATCCAGGCGCGCCAGCGTCTCGACCAGCGTCGCTTCCAGCGCCTGACGTCTGGATATCAAGGTTGTATCAAGGCTGCTTTCACCGAGGCTGTAGGCACGGGCGACCAGATCGGCGTTATGACGCAAAGCGTTGGCCGCCGTGCCGGCTTGTTGCCAGATCGCATAGCTGCTTACGGCATGGGTGTAGGCATTGAAGATGTCGCCTTCCACCTTGCGCTGCAAGGCTTGCGCTTGATCGGCGGCGATGCGGGCCTGCGCGGCGGCACGGTCGGCATTTGCCGAGCGCGCGCTATAGCCCAGCGGAATGGAGACATACAGGCCGGCGATGCGTTGTTTGCGATCAAGCAGGGAGGTGTACTTCAGGCCGAGGGTTGGATCGGGCAGGCGGTCGGCGCTGGCACGCTCGGAAAGTCCGCGTTGGTAGTCCGCTTCTGCCTTGGCCATACCGATCTCGTGATTGTGATCCAGCATGGTTTCGCGCCAGTAGGTTAGCGGTTGCTCGATGGGGGAGGGTTCTACCAGCGCCGGTTCCGGGGGTAGTTGCAGGGCAGCGAACTGCCGTTTCAACTCATCTGCGGCCAGTTCGGCGCGCAGCGTGGCTTGTCGCATGGAAACTTCGGACATCGCTGCCGCCGCATTGACCTGGTTCAGTTCCATGCGCGGTGCATCGCCGGCCTTGATGCGCTTTTCCGTGATCGCCGCCTGCTGGCGCAGGATATCCAGTTGCGCTTGCCACTGCATGACCTGCACCTGCTCGCGTTGCCAGGCGAACCACAGACGCAGCAACTGGCGCGAGGCTTCGTGGCGCGCATCGCCCAGTGCATGCTGGCTGCGGGCGAGGGCGGCGGAGCCGATGTCGCTGTCTATCCATACCTTGTTGGGCAGGCGTAGCGGACGTTCTATCGCCACTTCCCAATCGCGGTAATCGTTCTGGGTCGTGCCTTCCAGCAGGCGGTCGCGGTAGGCCGCACCGTGCAGCGTGAATTCGTAGTCGCCGCTGTCGCGTTTGTGTTGCTCGCTTTGCGCGATTTGCATGCCTGACTGCGCATTGAGCACGAGGATGTGTTCGTCCAGTGCGCGATCCACTTGGGCATGCGGCGGAAGGTCGGCTTCCGCGTAGCAGAACGAAGCAGTCAGACAGAGATATGAAGCGGCAAGTGCTTTGCTCAGGAATCTCATGCCAGCCTCCCGAAATCCAGTACCGGCACCAGCCAATAGGCGATCTCGTGATTGGGCTCGCTCTGTTTAAGGTGTTCTATCAACAGTTTTGCATCTTCGAGATTCATCACCGAATCAAGCTGGACACGCTGGGAGCGACCGCGCACCTGCTCCAGCATACTGGGCAGTTTTTCCTTCTGGCTGCCGCCCTCGATGTGTTTGATCGAGAAGCCGCGCACCCAGTCGGGATGGGAGAGCAATTGGTCGACCAGTCGCTCTTCCAGCGACTTGTGGCAGACAAGTGTCAGACAACAATTCATTTCTTTCATGCTTGCACCTTGGTTTTTTCCAGGCCGAAACGGCGATACAGGATGGGCAACATGATCAGCGTCAACAGGGTCGAGCTGATCAAGCCGCCGGTGACGACGATGGCCAGCGGTTTCTGGATCTCCGATCCGGGGCCGGTCGCGAACAGCACCGGCAGCAGGCCGAAGGCGGTGATGCTGGCCGTCATCAGCACCGGACGCAGACGGCGTTTCGCGCCTTCAAACACCACATCGGCCAGCGACAGTCCTTCATCGTGCAGCTGGTTGAAGTAGGAAACCATCACCACGCCGTTCAGCACCGCGATACCCAACAACGCGATGAAGCCGACCGAGGCAGGCACCGACAGATATTCGCCGCTGATCCACAGTGCGAACACGCCGCCGATCAAGGCGAACGGGATGTTGGTCAGCACCAGCGCCGCCTGCCGCACCGAACCGAAGGTGGCGAACAGCAGCATGAAGATCATGCCCAACGCGACCGGAATGACCACGGCAAGTCGCGCCGCCGCACGCTGCTGGTTCTCGAACTGGCCGCCCCAGGTCAGTCGATAGCCGCTGGGCATATCGACCTGCGCTGCGACAGCGGCCTTGGCTTCTTCAACAAAGCCGACCAGGTCGCGCCCGCGCACATTGCTCTGGATCACCACCATGCGCTGGCCGTCCTGACGGTCCACCTTGACCGGTCCGTCGGCGCGTTCCAGTTTGGCCACGACGGAAAGCGGGACGGCCTGCCCGTTGGGCAGGGGCAGCTTGATGGCGAAGAACAAGGCGGGCGAGAGTCTGATCTCTTCCTGTCCGCGCATGATCAGCGGTGTGCGGCGACCATCTTCGATGACCGTGCCCAGTTGCTGGCCTTCGATCTGGCTGCGCAACGCCACGCCGATGTCGTCCACGTTCAAACCCATGCGTCCTGCCGCGAGGCGGTCGATGATGACGCGGTAATACTGCACGCCGCTGTTCTGCACGGTGTACACATCCTCGCTGCCGTGGATGCCTTCCAGCACTTTGACGATCTTCTCCGCACGGTCGTTCAGCGTGGCAAGGTCGGTGCCGAACAGCTTGATGGCGACATCGCCGCGCGCGCCGGTCAGCATCTCGGAGACGCGCATGGCGATGGGCTGCGTGAAGCCGTATTCGATGCCCGGGAATTCATCCATCACTTTGCGGATGTCGTCGATGATGGCGTTCTTGTCGCTGTCGCGCCATTCTTTCTGCGGCTTGAGCACCAGGAAGTTGTCGGTCTCGTTCAGTCCCATCGGGTCCAGCCCCAGCTCGTCGGCACCGGCGCGCGAAACAATGCCTTGC
>WOZO01000093.1 GCA_011620315.1 Sideroxydans sp.
CTTTTCCCGGCGGCACACCGACGATGCGTTTGAAAGCCTTGCGGAACGCGGCTTCCGACTCGTAGCCGCAGCGCAGCGCGATATCCAGCATATTGGCGTTCTCGTTGGCCAGCATGCCGCTCGCCATCTGCATGCGCCAGGTCGTTACGAACTCCATCGGCGGCATCCTGACCAGTTGGCTGAAACGTTCCGAGAAAGTGGAGCGCGACTGAAAAGCCAGCGCGGCCATGCGTTCCACCGTCCACGGCTCGGCAGGCGCGTCGATGAAGGCCGCCACGGCAAGCCGCAGATGTTCATCCGATAACGCCGCCAGCAACGGCGACAACTTGGCATCGTGATGCAAGGCATGGCGCAGCAGGTACAGGAACAGGGTATCGGCCAGCCGGTCCAAGATCGCACTCGCGCCCAGATCGTTGCGCATCGCCTCATCGGTCATCAGCTCGATCAGCTGGCGTATCTGTGCGCCCGCCGGACTATGGTCGGGGCGGATCAGCATGAAGTCGGGGAAGGAGGCGAGCAGCAGGCGGCGGACATGCGGCGCCAAACTCAAATGGCCGCACAGTAATCCGGCACCGGGCGCAGTCTTGTCCAGCGGCGTGGGCCGCGAATAGTCGAAGGGTTGCTGCGGCACCACGTCATGCGCGCTGAAAGTGTGTGCCGCATCGTGCGCAAAGAAGGCGATGTCTCCAGCCGCCATGCGCGTTGGCGGGCTGCCGTCCGCCATGTGTATCCACGCCTCGCCGTGACATACCAGATGGAAAGTTGCCGCATCGCTGCCGCCGGGCGTGGACATATGCCAGGCATCGCACAGCTGGCCGACGTAATACACTTCCGCACCCAGATGCAGGTGTCGCAGGAAGTCGCTGATCATGTGCTGTCCTTCGGGGATGGCTTTGCTCATGGAGTCTCCGGTCGATTGGAACGATTAGTCGCGCAGGCGTGAAATAACTTACAGTTCGGTGTAAGAAAACATCATGCTGCAACGACAATCAGTCCGTACAACGACTCATGGTGATCCGAATGCGCTTCACAACACGGTTCGACAGATGACACACACCAAGCAACGCCTGCTGCTGGCGGGGGGCGGGCACGCGCAATTGAGCGTGCTGCGCGCGCTCTCCGCGCACGCCACCGAAATCGAAACCATACTGGTCACGCCTTCGCCGTATCAGATCTATTCCGGCATGTTGCCCGGCTGGATGGCGGGCTTGTATGCGCTGGACGAATGCCGTATCGATCTGCGCCCGCTGGCCGCTGCCGCCAAAGTGCGCTTGCTGGCGGGGCAGGTGGTATCCATCCAGGCCGGACAGCAACGCGTCACGCTGGCCGACGGCTCGCAACTCGAATACGACGCCCTGTCGCTCGATGTCGGCAGCGATGTCTACACCTCGCTGTTGCAAGCGGCGGGGGATCGCCTGTTGCCGGTCAAGCCGCTGGCCGAGTTCATCCGCCGCTGGCCCAAGGTCATCGAAGAAGCGGCCCGCAAAAAGGGTTATCGGCTGGCCGTCGTGGGCGGCGGCGCGGCAGGCGTCGAGCTGGCCTTTGCGGCGCAGCAAGCCTTCGCCGCGTGCGGCCTGTCCGCGACAGTGTTGCTGGTGTCTTCCGCGCACGGCCTGTTGCCCGGTCACGCAGAAGGCGTTAAACGCCGCGTCAGCAGGCTGCTGCAACAACGCGGCATCCATAACCATCAGGCACAAGCCGTCGCGGACGAACAGGGGTTGCAACTGGCGACAGGCGAACACATCGCCGCCGACTGCATCATCGGCGCAACCGGCGCGCGCGCGCCGGACTGGCTGGACGACACCGATCTGGCGCGCGACGAACGCGGCTATATCCTGGTCGACGCGCACCACCGCAGCCTGTCGCATCCCCAAGTGTTCGCCGCCGGCGACGTGTGCGCGCGCAACGACATGCCGCTGGCCAGATCGGGCGTGCATGCCGTGTTCGCCGGGCCGGTGCTGGCGCACAATCTGCTGGCAAGTTTGAGCGGACAGACAATGCAGACCTATCGTCCGCGCAAGCGCTCTCTCTATCTGCTGGCGACCGGCCGCAAGCACGCCATCGCCTCGTGGGGCGCGTTCAGTGCTCAAGGGAACTGGGTATGGCAATGGAAGAACTGGATAGACCGACGTTTCATGCGCAAGCACGGCGTGCGCGGGGTGGACAAAGAATGACCCGCTTCGTCCGCATCGCCATGTCGTGGCATATCGTCGTCAATTCGCTCAAGATCGCCGCCGTGGTGGGCACGCTGCTCAATCTGGTGAATCAGGGCGGATCGATATGGCAGGGTGAACAGCTAGACTGGGGCCGTCTGCTGCTCAACTATCTCGTGCCGTATTGCGTGGCGAGTTACAGTGCAGCCAGAAACGAGATCGAACTAAAGGACAACAATGACTGATGCGAACAAACAGCGCGGAGCAAACGGCGCAGGCAACAGCCTGCTGACCGACACTGTTTTTCTGGAAGACATCCGGCGGCAGATGATCAAGTTCGCCACCCTGCAACTGAGCGACGCCCATCAGGCCGAAGACGCCGTGCAGGAAGCCCTGATCGGCGCGATGAAGAATGCTGCCTCGTTCGGTGGTCGCGCCGCATTCAAGACCTGGATGTTCGCCATCCTAAAGAACAAGATCGCCGACATCCTGCGCTACAAACAACGCACCGTGAACGTCGGCAGTCTGGGCAGCGGCGACGACGATGAAGATATGTCCGAACTGTTCGACAGCAAAGGATACTGGCAAGTGGAAGAACGCCCCGTCGCATGGGGAAACCCCGAAGCCACCCTGCGCGAATCGCATTTCTGGCGCGTGTTCGAAGCCTGTCTCGAAGGTCTGCCGCCCAAGCAGGCGCGGGTATTCATGATGCGCGAATTCATCGAACTCGAAGCCGACGAGATATGCGCCGCCGTAGAACTGACCACCAGCAACCTGCACGTATTGCTGCACCGCTCCCGTCTGCGCCTGCGCGAATGCATAGAAAACAAATGGTATTTAGAAGGAGAGAAACATGTT
This sequence comes from Sideroxydans sp., assembly GCA_011620315.1. Taxonomy (GTDB): domain Bacteria; phylum Pseudomonadota; class Gammaproteobacteria; order Burkholderiales; family Gallionellaceae; genus Sideroxyarcus. Next base: position 3,012 of record WOZO01000093.1, read on the forward strand.
GAACTGTCATGATGCGACCAAACTGATGTCCGAGGCGCAAGAGCGCCCGCTATCGCTGACCGAAAAAGTGCCCCTGAAACTTCACACCATGATGTGTGCCGGTTGCCGCAATTTCGGCGAACAAATGAACTCACTCAGAGTGATGACGCGGGCTTATGCAAAGGGCAAAGGGGGGCAGGAGAAGAAGTAGGCGAGCTTGGACTTGAAGCTTAAACTCCCCCCAAATAATTGACACCGCCCCATAATTCAAACATTAGATTTTAAAGATCAATGAAACAGGAATTCAGAAAATCATAGGTGCGACAAGGTTCGCATATCATTCATAGAGGAGTTTAGTCATTGCTCTTACACCCCGACCACCACCATCACCCATTCCCCTTTTTCTTTGTGAAAGCCGCATTCTCTGAAGAACAGTGCGTTGCGCTTGAGCGGCTATTTTCGCAAGAAAGTGAATGGCAGCATCATGATGGTGGGTTTTACCGTTGTTCTATTTGCGATGTTACAGCGGCTATCCCGGCAACTTTCCAGACCGAAATAATCGCTAGAATGCGCGAGATTACGGGGTTACCACTCGTCGATCGGATGCTGGTCACGGTGCAACGAATGCTACCCGGACACGTCATTGGTATACACAGCGACCGACCGCTATTAGGCTATGAAATTGCGCGACTGGTCGTGCAACTTAATAAGCAATGGCAAGCTGAACATGGCGGTGTTCTGGAATTATTCTCATCGCCACAGGACGAAGCCGTATTCAGTGTTAATCCTGAATACAACAAAGCCGTTGGCTTTCTGCTGCATGCAGATTTTTATCATGCCGTTACCGAAGTTAACCAGCCACGCCAATCCGTGGTCTTCAATTTCTGGCACATGGCGAACACACCCGAACTGGCGGCGCACGTCCAAGCTTTGTTTGCCAACCTTCATTTTTCGGAATTTCCGGCAGCACTCAATCCTATTGCCTCTGCGGCAGAATCGAGCTTGCCAGAAGACGTGACATTTCGTGCAGGCACCGCAGCCATTGCACTGCATCGCTGGGGCTATGACGCGGCAACCATAGTGACCGGATACCAGCACAGTGCCGGGCTTTCTACCTGCGATAACAGTGATGCCGGGTCAAGTCCAAAATCTGCTGTAAATTCGATTCAGTAAATCCGCATCCTCTCAGC
>WOZO01000130.1 GCA_011620315.1 Sideroxydans sp.
GCACCAAGGCGACCGGAACGGCCAATCTTGCCAATCCGGTGGCGCTGGCCAGTAGTGGCGGCAGCACGCTGTTCGTGGCGGATGGCGAGGGCAAGCGCGTCGAATCGCTGTCTGTGTTGTACAAGCCGCAGCAGCCAACCAATTTCGCGGCGCATGGCCATGTGCATGCGGTAGACCTGAGCTGGGACAAACCGGCGGCGTCCTATGTCAAGTCGTTCCATATCTATCGTTCCAAGAGCGAGAACGCGGGTTATGTACAAGTGGGTACCAGCGAGACCAATTCCTTCTCCGATACGGGGCTGGATGCGGACGAGAAATATTTCTACCGCGTCGTGGCACTCTCCGATTTCGGGTATGAAGGGGCGAGCAGCGCAGCCGCCAGCGCAACTACCGAAAAATTCACACCGCCCGCCTTGGCCGAGGTCAAGGCTGAGATGACTCCCTGGCAGGCGAAACTGAAATGGGAGGCGGTCGATCCGCAATATTTCGCGGCCTATCGCATCTACCAGCAGGAGGGCGATGCGCTGGTGCAGGTGGGCGAAGTGACGACACCGGAGTTCACCAAGGATGCCTTGCAGCCCGAGACGAAATACACCTTCTATGTCAGCGTGCTGAGCACCGATCAGACCGAATCGGAGAAGCTGCCGGTAGAAGCGGCGACATTGATCTTCAACCGTCCGCCGCTGGACATCGAGGTGGTCAAGCTGGACAACGTGTTCTCCAACTCGTACAAGATGTACGAGCAGGACGGCATCGGCGTCATCCGCCTGACCAACAACACCGACAAAAAGATGGAGAAGATCCGGGTCAGCTTCCTGCTGAAGAATTTCATGGATTTCTCGACCGAGAACAAGATCCTGAAACTGATGCCCGGTTCCAGCGAAGACTTGCCGCTGAAAGCGGTGTTCAACAACAGCATCCTGACCATGACCGAGGACAGTTCGGTGCAGGCGCTGATCGAGGCCAGTTACTTCGAGAACGGCAAGAAGGTGATTTACAGCCATAACGCCACGGTCAATGTGTACGACAAGCACCGCCTGACTTGGGATGAGCGCGGGCGCTTTGCGGCGTTTGTCACGCCGAAAGACCCGCCGGTGCTGAATCTGGCGCGTTCCATCGTCGGCGAGTACCGCGAGACCAAGGATGAAGCGCAACTGGCGGCGGCGCTATTCGACGCGCTGGGCGTGTTCGGTTTGACCTATATCCAGGATCCGAGCAATCCGTACCAGATCAGCTCCGGCAAGGAGAACACGGTCGACTATATCCAGTTCCCGCGCGAGACGCTGGAACGCAAATCCGGCGACTGCGACGATCTGGTGGCGCTTTACAGCGCCGGACTGGAGAGCATGGGTATCAACACCCGCGTGCTGGAAGTGCCCGGCCATATGCTGATGATGTTCGATACGCATATCCCGGCGGATGCCGACGGCTACACCATGGACAATCTGTACGCAGTCAACGAGGGCACGCTATGGGTGCCGGTGGAGACGACGCTGCTGGGCAATTCATTCATCAAGGCATGGGAGAAGGGCAGCGAGACCTACTACAAGTACAAGGACAATGGTTTGACCGTGCTGGATGTGCACGCGTCCTGGGATACCTACAAGCCGGCCAGCTTGCCCGATTCGGACTGGAAGGCGGGCGGGCTGAACCGCGCCGCCATCGAGAAGAAATTCCCTGGCGATATCCTGTCGGTATTGAAGATCAGCTCGCAGACCAAGACCCGGCGCTATCTGGACATCATCAAGGACAAACCGAACGATGTGGATGCGCACCTGCAGGTCGGCATCATCCTGGCCAAGGTCGGTGATCGCAGGGAGGCAATGAAATACTTCGACAAGGTGCTGAGCCTGGATGCGAAGAATGCCTCCGCGCACAACAACCGAGGCAATCTGTTGATGATCGACGACAAGTATCAGGATGCGGTCAAAGCCTATGCGGCGGCGGCCAAACTGAGTCCGAAAGATCCGCATGTCCTGGTCAATCTTGCGCGCGCCTATAAACGGCAGGGCGACACCAAGAATGCCAAGGAGACTTTCATCAAAGCCAGGAAGCTGGACAAGAACGTGCAGGTACAATATCGCGCACTGGCTTTGGAACTATTGAACGCGTTGTGAGTCCGATGCACGCTTGTTTAATCGAGGAGATAAGATCATGAAGAGACTGGTTTCGTTGTTGGTGTTGTTGGGGATCGTGCTGGCCGCGCCGATGCAGGTATCGGCAGCCGATCAGGAACTGTCGCTGTGGGAACGTCTGCGCAAGAAGGTAGAGTTGCTGACGCCAAGGAAGAAATTGAACACCACGACGGCTGCCGGTGGTGTGCGCGGCTCGCTGGCGGATGCGGATGACGTCTACTGGAAGGGCGAGGCGGAGCAGATCGCCATCGATGAGGGCGAGCTGACCGCATTCAGCAAGGCGATCGAGTTGGTCGACACCGGCAAGATGGATGATGCGAAGGCCGCATTCGCCGGTTTCGTCCAGAAATATCCCGACAGTTCGTTGCGCGCCGACGCGGAAGCGGCACTGGCGCAGTTGACGTCGGCCAAGTAAGTCCGCAAAAGGCAGGGGCGGCTGGTAGAAAGCCGCTCCAGCCACTATAATTCCGCCCCCGAACCTCCGGACAGCGGACTTCACATGCAGTTATTCAGCTTCGGCCTCAATCACCAGACCGCCCCGCTTGACGTGCGCGAGCAGCTCTCGTTCAGCGTCGAGACGATGGGTGACGCCTTGCACGACCTGGTCGGCAATGGTGCGGCCAAAGAAGCCACTATCCTGTCCACCTGCAACCGTACCGAGATATATTGCAGCACCAGTTCACCCGCGCAGGCAGTCGGCTGGCTGGCGGATTACCACAAGATGCCGACCAACGACGTCGAACCGTATATCTATCGTCTCCCGCAGGCGCAGGCGGTGAAGCACGCTTTCCGCGTTGCCAGCGGACTGGACTCCATGGTGCTGGGCGAGCCGCAGATCCTCGGTCAGATGAAGCAGGCCGTGCGTCAGGCAGAAGAAGCGGGAACCATGGGCTTCCTGTTGCACAAGCTGTTCCAGCGTACCTTCTCGGTGGCCAAGGATGTGCGCACGCAGACGGAGATCGGTGCCAATCTGGTGTCCATGGCCGCCGCCGCAGTAAAGCTGGCGGAGCGCATCTTTCCCAGCATCTCGGAACAGAGCGTGCTGTTCATCGGCGCGGGCGAGATGATCGAACTGAATGCGGTGCACTTCGCCGCGCGCAAACCACAAAAGATCACGGTTGCCAACCGCACGCTGGATCGTGCGCAGACCTTGGCGCGCCGCATAGACGGCCACGCCGTCACCCTGAACGAGATGCCGGAACAGCTGGCGCATCACGACATCATCATCACCTGTACCGCCAGCCAGTTGCCTATCCTGGGTAAAGGCCTGGTGGAACGCGCGCTCAAGCAGCGCAAACACCGTCCATTGTTCATCGTCGATCTGGCCGTGCCGCGCGATGTGGAGCCGGAAGTGGCCGAACTGGATGACGTGTTCCTGTACACCGTGGACGATCTGGCCGAAGTGGTGCGCGACGGGCAGGATGCGCGTCAGGGCGCGGTTAAAGAAGCCGAGGTCATCATCGATTCCGGCGTGAATGAATTTGTCCACTGGATGGAATCGCGCGAAGTGGTGCCGACCATCCGCGCCTTGCGCGACCATGCCGAACGCCAACGCCGTCACGAGATGGAGAAGGCGCTAAAGTTATTGGCCAGGGGAGAAGCACCCGAGAAGGTGCTGGAAGCGCTGAGCGGTTCACTCACCAACAAATTCCTGCATGCACCGACGCAGAGCCTGAATCAGGCACAGGATAGCGAACGGCAGGCACTGCTCGACGCTGTCCACCGCATCTACCACCTGCACACTCCGGAATGAAACCCAGCATCGCGGACAAACTCGCGCGTCTCGCCGAGCGTTTGGATGAAGTCACGCGCCTGCTGAACAGCGAAGAAGCCACGCGCGATATGGACACTTTCCGCAAGCTCAACCGCGAGCGCGTGGAGATCGAACCGGTGGTCGGGCTGTTCCATGCCTATCAATCCTGCGAGTCCGACATCGCCGCCGCGCAGGAGATGGCAGACGATCCGGACATGCGCGAATTCGCCGAAGATGAGATCAAGGCCGGGCAAGAGAAATTGGCGCAACTGGAAGTCGAATTGCAGAAGCAGTTGCTGCCGAAAGATCCCAACGACGAGCGCAACGTGTTCCTCGAAGTGCGCGCGGGCACCGGCGGGGACGAGGCGGCCCTGTTCGCGGGCGATCTGTTCCGCATGTATCTGCGCTTCGCCGAACGCCGCCGCTGGCAGGTGGAGATTATCTCGGAAAGTGCCGGCGAGGTCGGCGGTTACAAGGAAGTCATCGCGCGCATCATCGGCCATGGCGCGTATTCCGTGCTCAAGTTTGAATCTGGCGCACATCGCGTGCAGCGCGTGCCCGCCACCGAGACGCAGGGTCGCATCCATACTTCCGCCTGCACCGTCGCCATCCTGCCGGAAGCGGACGAAGTGGGCGAAGTGGAATTGAACCCCGCCGACCTGCGCATCGACACCTTCCGCGCCTCGGGCGCGGGCGGCCAGCACATCAACAAGACCGATTCTGCCGTGCGCATCACCCACCTGCCCACCGGCACCGTGGTCGAATGCCAGGATGGCCGTTCGCAACACCAGAACAAGGCGCAGGCCATGCGCGTGCTGGCCGCGCGCATCAAGGACAAGGAAGAGCAGGCGGCGCACAGCAAGATCGCCGCCGAGCGCAAATCGCTGGTGGGAAGCGGCGACCGCTCCGAGCGCATCCGCACCTATAATTTTCCGCAAGGCCGCGTTACCGACCATCGCATCAACCTCACTTTGTACAAGATGGACCAGATCATGGACGGCGACATCAGTGAACTCGCCGATGCGCTGATGGCTGAACATCAGGCCGAGCAGTTGGCTGCGCTGGGCAGGGAAGGTTAAGCGCCGTGTCCAGCATCCGCGAGCGTTTGGCGCAGGATGCCGCCGCCGTACGCCAGGCACTGGCTCTGGAGCAGGATGAGGCGCGCAGCGAGGTGCAAGCCTTGTTGCAAGCCGAGCTGGGCGTGAGTCGCGCCTATCTGCTGGCGCATCCCGAGCGAGTACTCACGGAACAGGAACTTTCCCGCTATCAAGCATCCTTGCAGCGCCGCTTGCAGGGCGAGCCGCTGGCCTACATCCTGGGCGAGCGGGAGTTCTATGGTCTGAATTTCAAGGTCACGCCTGCCACCTTGATTCCTCGACCAGATACCGAACTGCTGGTGGAATTGGCATTGGCGCGCATCTCGTCCGCTGGTGCCCGCGTTCTGGATCTGGGTACGGGTAGCGGTGCTATCGCGCTGTCTATCGCGCATGGTCGGCCCGATGTCGAGGTGATGGCCGTGGATGCTTCAGAGGCAGCCTTGTCAGTCGCACAAGAGAACGCCGGTCGCCTGCGGATACGCAATGCGAGTTTCGTGCTTGGCGACTGGTTCGCGGCGCTGGGGGGAATGCGTTTCGATCTGATAGTCTCCAACCCGCCCTATATCGCTGCAAATGACCGGCATTTGGCGCAAGGCGATCTGCGCTTTGAGCCTGCCTGTGCGTTGGCATCCGGGGCCGACGGTCTGCATGACATCCGTCACATCATCAGCGAAGCAGGTGCTCACCTTGCGGCAGGCGGCTGGCTGATGTTGGAGCATGGCTATGATCATGCCGCGCAAGTGCGCGCACTGTTGCGCGAGGCAGGGTTTAATAATATCCATTCCGACAAGGACTTGGCCGGGATTGAGCGTGTTTCAGGAGGGCAGTTGCACGGGAGTGCATAGTCCAATAGGGGGGGGGTATATAGGCCGATATATAGGCCAAACGGCATATAGGCAAAGCCGTGGTGGCTACCTACAATTCGCCCCGAGTTGTGAGCTTTGAGTTGTTATCAACTCGATCTTTCATACTCTCCTCCTATTCTGGGCCGTCGCAAGATGGCCCGTTTTTTTGCCCGCAATTTACGCGGGCAAAATCAGGAGAGCAGTTTGCGCGCGCGCGCGATGGCCGCTTCGACTTGTTGCGGGGCGGTGCCGCCAGTGTGGTTGCGTGCAGCGAGAGAACCTTCCAGCGTCAGCACGGCATAGATGTCGTCGCCGATCAGTGCCGAGAACTGCAGCAGTTCATCCAGTTCGAGGTCGGCCAGATCGCAGCCCTTGCGCTCGGCATAACGCACCGCCAGCGCCACGGCCTCGTGCGCGTCGCGGAAAGGCAAGCCTTTCTTGGCCAGATAGTCGGCCAGGTCGGTGGCGGTCGCATAACCCTGCAGGGCAGCGGCGCGCATCGCGTCCGGTTTGACGGTGATACCCGCGATCATGTCGGCGTAGATGCGCAGCGTCTGGGTGAGCGTATCCACTGTATCGAACAGCGGCTCCTTGTCTTCCTGATTGTCCTTGTTGTAGGCCAGCGGCTGACCCTTCATCAAAGTCAGCAGTGCCACTAGGTGGCCATTCACGCGACCGGTCTTGCCGCGCACCAGTTCCGGTACGTCGGGGTTCTTCTTTTGCGGCATGATGGAGGAGCCTGTGCAGAAGCGGTCGGCGATGTCGATGAAGCCGAAACGCGGGCTCATCCACAGGATCAGTTCTTCCGACAAGCGCGACAGATGGGTCATCACCAGCGCGGCGGCGGCGGTGAATTCGATGGCGAAGTCGCGGTCGGAAACGGCGTCCAGCGAGTTCTGGCATACGGCTTCAAAATTCAGCAGCTCGGCCACGCGTTCACGCTTGATCGGATAGCTGGTGCCGGCCAGCGCGGCGGCGCCCAAGGGCAGGCGGTTGACACGGCGACGGGCATCGATGAAACGCTCCGTATCGCGCTGGCACATCTCGAAATACGCCAGCAGGTGATGGGCGAAGCTGACCGGTTGCGCGACCTGCAGATGGGTGAAGCCGGGCATCACGGTATGCGTGTGGTGCTGCGCCAGATCGAGCAGCGCGGATTGCAGGTTCTTCAACAGGCCGACGATGGTGTCGATCTCGCTGCGCAGATAAAGGCGGATGTCGGTGGCGACCTGGTCGTTGCGCGAGCGTCCGGTGTGCAAACGTTTGCCGGCATCGCCGACCAGTGTGGTGAGGCGCTTTTCGATATTGAGGTGTACGTCTTCCAGATCGAGTGACCACAGGAAATCGCCCGCGATGATTTCGTTCTCGATCTGCGACAGGCCGCGGCGAATGTCCTGCAGGTCCTGCTCGCTGATGATCCTGTTCTCGGCCAGCATCTGCGCATGCGCCAGTGAGCCTTGAATATCTACCAGTGCCAGGCGCTGGTCGAAATCCACGGAGGCTGTGTAGCGCTTTACCAGTTCTGCCACCGGTTCGTTGAAGCGTCCTGACCAGGTCTGATTGTCTTGCATCGTTGCCATGTCTTGTCCAGAATGAGCGCCCACTTATGCCAAAAAATCCACGCGCATGCGTGGCGTTTGCTCCTTCCCCCGTCGGGAGAAGGTTGGGATGAGTGTGAGAACCCAAATAAAAAGTTATGCGATGAAACGGACGCGCAGTATAAATCAAAACATCCCGCACCGACTGTTGCCCGACTTCCGCAATCTGGGCACGGCGTTGCGCATCGTGCTGCTGGCGAATGCCTTTGCGCTGGTCTGCGTGGTCGCCCGGGTGGGCAGCGTCGGCGAGCTATGGCAGCGCATGCTGCTTGATTCCGCGTTGTTGCAGCCGGTGCTGCTGAGCGTGTTGCTGGCCCTGTATGCGCTCAATAATGTGTTGCAGCGCATGTCTTATTGGCGGTCTGTGGCCGCCATTCTGCTGTTGGCTGTTGGCATCACTTTATTGTTCTCGCTGGTCGGCGGTGAATTGTTCGCCGAAATCAATGAATCTCCGCACTTCCTGAATGGCCGCCGTATGTTGCTGGCCGCGCTGCTGGCCTTCGTATTGCTCACCTATTTCCGCTGGCGCGCCATGGCAATGTCGCCGGCATTGCAGGATGCGCGCTTGCAGGCGCTGCAGGCGCGTATCCGCCCCCACTTTCTGTTCAACAGCATCAATGCGGTGCTGGCCATCGTGCGTGCCGAACCCAAGCGCGCGGAAGCCGCGCTGGAGGATATGGCCGATTTGTTCCGCATGGCGATGAGCGATGCGCACGATATGGTCGCGCTGAAGGATGAAGTCGCGCTGGCGCAGCGTTATCTGGCGCTGGAACAATTGCGCATGGGTGATCGGCTGCGGGTACGCTGGCAGACCGAACACATGCCGCAGCAGGCCCTGATCCCGCCGCTGGTGTTGCAACCCTTGCTGGAGAATGCGGTGTATCACGGGATAGAGCCGCTGGCCGGCGGCGGCATCATCGACATCGACATCCACGAGAAGGGCGCTCAGCTGTATCTGTCGGTGAGTAATCCGCTGCCGGGCAAGGCGGCGCAGTCCGACGGCAATCATTTGGCGCTGTCGAATATCCGGGAACGCCTGTCGCTGCTGTTCGATGTGGAAGCGGAGTACCGTGTGGAACGCAACGATGACAGTTATCATGTGCACATCGTGATCCCGTTGTGTAAACCCGACCTGACATGAACGATACCGTGATCCTGCCGCTGACTGTCTTCATCGTGGACGATGAGCCGCTGGCGCGCAGCCGTCTGAAAGACCTGCTGGCGGACTGCGGTGCGCAGATCGAGCTGCAAGTCGTGGGCGAAGCGGGCAACGGACAGGAAGCACTCGACAAGCTGCACGAAATGCCTGCCGAAGTGGTGTTGATGGACATCCGCATGCCGCAGATGGACGGCCTGGAGCTGGCGCTGCACTTGAGCAAGCTGGAGCGGCCGCCGATCATCATCTTCACCACTGCCTATGATGCCTATGCCGTCCAGGCATTTGAGCTGCGCGCCATCGACTATCTGCTCAAGCCCATCCGCCTGGGGCGCCTGTTTGAAGCGATCTCGCGCGCGCGCGACGCGGTGCCCATCCGTACCGAAGTGCTGCGCGAGCTGATCCCGGAAGCGCGCACCCATCTTTCGGCGCATGAGCGCGGCAGAGTCATCCTGATCCCGATCGAGGATGTGATCTATCTGCGCGCGGAAATGAAATACGTCACGGTGCGCACCGCGACCCACGAGTATCTGATTGAAGAGTCGCTCACGACGCTGGAAAAGGAATATGCTGCGCGCTTCGTGCGCATACACCGCAGTTGTCTGGTGGCGAAATCGGCCATCGCCGGTTTCGAAAAAGGCGGCGAAGAAGGCGAGAGCGGCTGGCAGTTGAAGCTGCATGGGCTGGACGAGCGGCTGCCGATCAGCCGCCGCCAGTGGAGCAGCGTCAAGGCGCTGGGCGATGTGCAGGATCAGGGGGGCGCAAGTTGCTGAACATATTGGTGATCAATTCAAAAGGTGGTTCGGGCAAGACTACGTTGACTACCAATCTGGCCGGCTACTACGCCAGCCGCAGTTTTCGCACCGCCATCATCGACTTCGATCCGCAGGGTTCCAGCCTGCACTGGCTGCAGGCCCGCCCCGATACCAAGCCCGCCATACACGCCGCCAACGGCGCGCCAGCCAAAGGCAATGCGCATTTATCCAGCCGGCAAAGCTGGGTGCCTCTGGATATGGAAGTGCTGATCGTCGACGCGCCGGCGGGGGCCGGCGGTTTGTTGCTCAAGGAGTTGGTGCGCAAGGCCAACTTTATCGTGATACCGGTCGCGCCTTCCCCTATCGATATTCGCGCCACGGCTGATTTCATCAAGGACCTGTTCCTGGTTGGCGGCGCGCGTACCAGCAATGCGCGCATTGCAGTTGTCGCCAACCGTGTGCGCAACCGCAGCGGTACTGCGTATGCCTCCCTTGAGCGTTTCCTCGCCTCGCTTAAGCTGCCTTTCCTCACCGCATTGTCGGACAGCGATGTGTATCTGCAGTCGGCCGAGGACGGTGTGGGCATCTTCGAGATGGATGAGCAGACCGGCGGACGCGAACGGCAGGAATTCATGCCTATCGTGCGCTGGCTGGACGGCCATTTCCCCAACCGCTTCGGTGTGCGCGCCGAAGATAAACAAGCCATTCTGGAAGGTTCGCGCAAATGGGCGGCGTTCCGTCCGGGCAATGCCACCGGCCGCTTCCCGGCTTTCCGGCCGGCTGCAGGCAAATGATCGGCAGCACGTTGCGTGCGCGGCGGGGTGCCGCATGAGCCGTCGCATATTCGGCGCAGTGGCGAAGTTCGTCGCGCTGGCCGCATGTCTGGCAGCGCTGGGCGGTTATCAATTGTCGCAACTGTTCCTGGAAGTCGATGTCTCTTCCGCCAAGCGCAGCGTGCAGCTGCTGGAGATCGAAGAATATCTGGATGATGCCGCCATCGGCCTGGGGCGCCAGATACAGGAATGGAAAGACATGCTGCTGCGCGCGAACGACAGTGCACAGCACAGCAAGCATCAGCAGGGTTTCAAGGAAGCCAGCATCGCGGTGCAGTACGCCCTGATGAAGTCCAAAAGCATCATGCTGGATATCGGCATGGAGACGGCGAATATCGACGAGCTGATCGCGGAACACAAATCACTTTTGACCGGGTATTTGCAGGCTTATGCAGGTTTGAAACCTTCCGGGGGCGATAGCAGGAACAGTGTGGACCGGCAGGTGCTGGGCGTGGATCGTAGCTTGCAGACACGCATCGTTCTGGTCAAAACGGGGATATCGGACTATGCCAAGCAACAACTGGTGCGCGCGCCGCAGACGCAGGGCAGCCGCAATATCATGGTGGGACTGCTCGGGGCGGTCTCCCTGTTCATGATGGCAGTGTTGGGGTTTGTGTACGCCCGGCGTATGCGTGCCGGCTGAGTAAGCAGGCTGCTGCAGCATCGCGTATCAACCACGGAACTTTCATGGGTTTGCGGGTCCAATCCGCGCGGAGATGACATATGTGCCGCAAACCAACTTAAGGGATATGAAATGGCATCTACAGAGTTCTTCGAAGCACGTCGACGTTCGATATTCTCATTGGGAATGCTGGCCAAGTTGGGCCTGACGGCAGCATTCTTCTTGTGGTTCTACCTGATATGGACAAGTACCGATGAACTGGAAAAGCGCTTGAATGCCGCCGATGATCCGTTCGCAGTGGCACATGCCTTGCAGGCGGAATACAAGATGGAAGTGCAGGAATGGAAGAACCTGTTGCTGCGCAGTACTGACCGCGGCAGCCTGGACAAGAACTGGCGCGCCTACGAGCAGCAGTATCGCAAGGTTGCGGAGGCGGCAGAAGCCGGTTTGAAGCAGAGCGATGTCCGGGCAGTCAACGTGAAGCTGCAAACTTTCATCGATGCGCATCAGGAGAACTATCTGCAGTACAAGAAGGAGAAGGAATCGTATGCGCAGTCCGGCTACGATCCGCGCAAGGCGGATTCGGAAGTGCGCGGCATAGATCGTCCGCTACTGGTGATGCTGGAAGCTGCCGATGAAGAGATGCAGCACGAGAAGAAACTGATCAACGGGCGCATGATCGCCAAGGCGCGCAACCAGATCGAGCAGAGTCTGATGGCGTTGATCCTGATGGTATTGGTCGTGGTTTGGCGCGCCAGATTCTAGTCCGCGCCCCAAGCATCCAAAAAAAAAAGCCCGCAGATCGCGGGCTTTGTTGTGTTAACCGCTGTTGCGCAGCCCGGCGGCGATGCCGTTGATGGTGAGGTGGATGGCGCGCTTCACCTTCACGTCGTCGTCGCCGTTGCGGTGACGATGCAGCAGCGATACCTGCAAGTGGTTGAGCGGGTCGATATAGGGCGTGCGCGTGGTCAGGCTGCGCGCGAAAGTCGGGTTGTCTTCCAGCAGGTGCGAGGCGCCGGTGATTTTGAACAGCATGTCCACCGTGTCTTGCCATTCCTGCACGATCATGCCGAAAACCTTTTCACGCAAGGCCTCGTCCGGTACCAGTTCCGCGTAACGCGAGGCGATGCCCATGTCGGTCTTGGACAGCACCATGTCCATGTTGGACAACAGGCCGCGGAAGAACGCCCAATCCCGGTTCATCGCGCGCAGTTGATCCAAGCCTGCCTGGCCTTCGCGTGCGACGAACTTCTTGGCCGCGCTGCCGAAGCCGAACCAGCCCGGCAGCAGTATGCGCGTCAGGCTCCAGCTGAATACCCAGGGGATGGCGCGCAAGTCTTCGATGCGATCCATCGCCTTGCGTGAAGAAGGGCGGCTGCCGATGTTCAGTTCGGCGATCTCGCGGATGGGCGTGGCGGCAAAGAAGAATTCGGTGAAGCCGGGTGTCTCGTAAACCAGCCTGCGATAGGCGGCGACGGCATCCAGACTCATGGCCTCCATGCTGCGAATGAACTCCGGGTTGCCGTCCGCATTGTGCGGATAGTCCATCAGCGTGGCTTCCATGGTGGCTGCCACCAGGATCTCCAGATTGCGACGACCGATCTCTGGGTCGGAATATTTGCTGGAGATGACTTCGCCCTGCTCGGTGATGCGGATCTGTGCGTTAACACTGCCCGGCGGTTGTGCCAGGATGGCTTGATAGCTGGGGCCACCGCCGCGGCCGACTGTGCCGCCGCGTCCGTGGAACAGGCGCAGTTCGACGCCGTGCTTGTTGAACACTTCCACCAGATCCAGCTCGGCCTTGTACAGCTCCCAGTTGGCGGTCAGATAGCCGCCGTCCTTGTTGCTGTCCGAGTAACCCAGCATGACTTCCTGCGTGTTGCTGCGGCTGTTCCTGAGCAGTTCGCGATACCAGTGCAGAGAGAACAGCGCGTCCATGATGGCACCGCCGCCGCGCAGGTCGTCGATGGTCTCGAACAGCGGGATGATATTGACTTGCAGTTCGCCGTCTTTCAGCAGGCCGCTCTGTTGCAGCATCAGCGCCACCTCCAGCACATCGCTCACCGCATCCGCTTTGGAGATGATGTAGTTGGGCAGTGCATTGCGGCCGAAACGGTTGTGGATGGCGGCGGCGGCGTGCATCAGTTGCAGTTCGCCGCGCACGACGGGCGAGAAGTCTTCCGGTTCGGCTGCCAGTTGCCGGCCTGCCTGCAGGGCGGCAAGCAGGGTGGCGCGACGTGTCGTCTCGTCCTGTTTGGCGTAGTCGGCGTGGCCGGCCTTGGCCAGCATTTCGCTCACGACTTGCTCGTGCACGCCGCTGTGCTGGCGCATATCCAGCGGTGCCAGATGGAAGCCGAACACTTCAGCGGCGCGGCGCAGTTCGCCCATGCGGCCGCGCGACAGATAGAAGGCACCGTGACGTTCCAGCGACTGGATGACGATATCGAGTTCGGCGATGAATTCCTCCGCTTTGGCGTAAGGCTGCACCGTCCTGGCGACAGGGTGCAGGTGGTGTACGCGATGCCCCATGTGCTCGGTGGTGGCGACCAGGCGCGCATAGATCGCGAGCATGGCGCGACGGTAGGGTTCATCCTCGCGGCTCTCTGCCTGGTCCGGAGAACGCTCGGCGAAGTCGGCCAGTTCCGGGCTGATGTCCACCATCCGGCTGGAAAGACTCAGGCGCGCGCTGAGCAGATTGGTCTCGGACATGTAATAGTCGAGCGCGGTGGCGGAATGGCGCTTGGCCGCGTCCAGCATCACTTCGTGGGTGACGAAGGGATTGCCGTCGCGGTCGCCGCCGATCCAGCTGCCCACGCGCAGGAAGGGCGGCAGGTCGAAGCGCTGGCCGTAGCTCTTCTCCAGCTGTTTTTCCATGTTGCCATACAGCTTGGGGATCTCGCGCAGGAAGGTGTAGTCGTAGAACGACAGGCCGTTGTTGATCTCGTCCTCGACCTTCAGCTTGGTGGTGCGCAGCATGCGCGTGCTCCACAGGATGAGCACGAAACGGTGCAGGGTCTCTTCGTTCTCGTCCAGTTCTTCCGGCGTCATGTCCAGACGGTCGCGGTCGGCCAGCAATTTGGAGATGACGAGCTGGCAATTGAGGATGCTCTTGCGCTGCACTTCGGTGGGGTGCGCGGTCAGCACCGGCGAGATCACTGCCTTGTCGAAGAATGCGCGCACGGCATTGGCATCAAGCTTCTGCTCGTGGGCGTGGTTCAGCACCAGTTGCAGGCTGCCTTCCTGCGGGCGCGAGCCGGCTTTCTGGTGCGCGCGGCGGCGGCGGTTGTGGTGCAGGTCTTCCGCGATGTTGGAAAGTTGCGAGAAATAGCTGAAGGCGCGCACCACCAGCAGCGTTTCTTCCGGGGAAAGGTGATCCAGCATCTGTTCCAGCTTTTCGCCGTCGCGCTCATCCTGCGTCTTGCGGAATGTCACTGCGGCGCGGCGGATGCTTTCGATCAATTCGTAGGTCGCTTCGCCTTCCTGCTCGCGCAGTGTGTCGCCGAGCACACGTCCGAGCAAGCGAATATCTTCGCGCAAAGGAGCGTCCTTGCTGGAGATGTTGGTGGGTGCTGCGATCAGATTTGTTTTCATAAATTATGTCGTCGGCGCAAAAGCGCGGCGCTCCTGCTAGAATGCGCCGCGCTATTTGAACTAATTAATTGCAAGGAATACCGATGAATCAGGCTACGTTCACTCCTCCATCCCGTCTGGTGATTGCCTCGCGCGAAAGCGCGCTGGCCATGTGGCAGGCAGAACATATACGGGACAGGCTGCGCGCATTATACCCGCAAACCGAAGTTGAAATTCTCGGCATGACCACGCAGGGCGACCAGATCCTGGACGTCACCTTGTCCAAGATAGGCGGCAAGGGATTGTTTGTGAAGGAGTTGGAGACGGCGCTGGAGAACGGCAGCGCCGATATTGCGGTGCACTCCCTGAAGGATGTGCCGATGAACCTGCCGCAAGGTTTCACGCTGGCCTGCATCGGCGAGCGCGAAGATCCTCGCGACGCATTCGTTTCCAACGATTTTGACAGCCTGCAATCCCTGCCGTCCGGCAGCGTGGTCGGCACCTCCAGTCTGCGCCGCGAAAGCCAGCTGCGCGCGCGCTTCCCGCATCTGAAGATCGAACCGCTGCGCGGCAACGTGCAGACCCGTCTGCGCAAGCTGGACGAAGAGCAATACGCCGCCATCATCCTTGCCGCCGCCGGACTCAAACGTTTGGGGCTGGGCGCACGCATCCGCAACGAGATCTCCAGCGACGAAAGTCTGCCCGCTGTGGGACAGGGAGCTTTGGGTATCGAGACACGCGAAGGCCGTGCCGATCTGGCGGCAGTGCTGGCACCGTTGCACCACGCCGATACGGCCGCCTGCGTGCTGGCGGAGCGCGCCATGAGCCGCGCGCTGGCCGGCAGTTGCCAGGTGCCGCTGGGCGGTTTCGCCGAAGTGCAGAACGGCAAGCTGCGCATGCGCGGCTTTGTTGCCACGCCGGACGGTGCGCGACTGCTGCGCGCCGAACACATCGGCGACATCGCCCACCCCGAAGCGCTGGGTGACCTCTTGGCTCAAGACCTGCTCAAGCAGGGGGCGGGCGAGATTCTGGCGGCGCTGGCTTTGTAGGATGACAAAAACTATTCACCACAGAGACACAGAGGCACAGAGGAAAAACAAAACCCGAACTGGTTTTCTCCGTGCCGCTGTGTCTCTGTGGTGAGGTTTTTATGTCCGCATCCCCTCTCGCCGGACTGAATATCATTGTCACGCGCCCGCGTGCCCAGGCGCGCGGATTGGCTGCAAGCCTGCGGGCACTCGGTGCCAATCCTGTCATGCTGCCTCTGCTGGAAATCGCGCCGGCCGCGGACCGGACCGCGTTGCGGGCATTCGCGCAACGCGCCACCGGCTGCCAACTTCTTGTCTTCATCAGTCCGAATGCCGTGCACTATGGCATGGCTGCCCTGCATCACATTCCAAACGGGGTGCGCGTCGCGGCCGTCGGCCAGGGCACGGCCAAGGCGCTGCGCAAACTGCAAGTCGAACAGGTGATCGCGCCGGGCGAGCGTTTCGATAGCGAAGGCCTGCTGGCCCTGCCCGAATTGCAGCAAGTGGCAGGTTGGCGCATCGCCATCCTGCGCGGCGACGGCGGACGCGAGCTGTTGGGTGAGACGCTTGCATCGCGCGGCGCGCAGGTCGAGTATGTGACCTGCTATCAACGCAGCAAACCCGAGCTGGACGCGGATGCCTGGCTGGCCGCGCGGCCCGATGGCATCATCGTCACCAGCAGCGAGGCGCTGACGCACCTGCATCAGGAGCTGGGAGAGACTGCCGCAACACTGGCACGAAACGCGACCCTGTTCGTGGCGCATCCGCGTATCGCCCAAATCGCACAGTCGCAAGGCTGGCGGCGGGTGGTCATTACCAGCACCGGAGATGACGGAGTGTGCGCGGGTTTGGTAGCATGGGCCGCACAGCACAGAAAGTGAGTCGAGCATGAGCGAAGAGACATCATCCGGTACGACACCCGCCCCGCACGAAAAAGCGGCCGAGACGCAGCATGTCGCGCACGAGAATCGCGTGACTTCGGCGGTGTCGCGCATGTCGCTCAGCCAGCTCACGCTGGCGGTGCTGGTGGCGATCTTTATCTGGCAATGGCTGGATGCGCATAACCGCATCAACCAGTTGCAAGAACTGGTGGCGCAGCGATTGAGCGAAGTGTCCGGCAGCAATCAGGCGAACCAGACCCTGCTGGCGCAAAGCCAGGAACAGGTGCGTGACCTCGGCGGAAAATTGAGCCTGCTGGAGAACCGCTTTGCCGAGACACAGGCGCAGCGTGCGGTGCTCGATGCGCTCTATCAGGACATCGCCAGCAACCGCGACGCGGGCGTGCTGGCGGATGTCGAACAGGTGTTGCTGGTGGCGGATCAGCAGTTGCAGTTGTCCGCCAACGTCAAAGCGGCACTGATCGCCATGCAGAATGCGGACAGTCGTTTGCAGCGGCTGGACAGGCCGGGGCTGGCGGATCTGCGCAAGCGCATCGCGCGCGACATCGAGCATCTGCGCGCATTGCCGGAAGTCGATCTGCCCGAATTGAGCAAGCAACTGGATGGCATCATCCTCGCGGTGGATAAATTGCCGCTGGCGCAGGATGTGCGTCCTCCTGCCGGTGCCAAAGTGGCGACCGCAGCACCGGCAGAGGGCAATTGGTGGCAGCGTTTCTGGCATGAGCTGTGGCAGGAACTGCGCCAGCTTATCCGCATCGAAGATACCCGCCAGCAGGAATTGCCGCTGCTGTCTCCCGAACAGTCTTTCTTTCTGCGCGAGAACGTGAAGCTGCGTTTGCTCACCGCAAAACTGGCGTTGATGACGCGCGACCAGGCCGGTTTCCGTCGCGAGTTGAAGACCGTGCAGACATGGCTGGGCCGTTACTGCGATAACACGGCAAGCAGTACGCAGCGGGTGCTGGAGGAGGTGAAGAAACTGTCCGCCGCCGTGATCGCTGCCGACGTGCCGGACATCGGCCCCACGCTGGATGCCGTGCGCAACTATCGCGCCGCGCAGGAGCGGAGCGCGAAATGAGATTCCTGTTCTGGCTGCTGGCGATCTTCGCTGTTGCAGCGGGATTTTCCGTATTCGCCCGCAATCCCGGCTACGTGTTGCTGGTGTACGCCCCCTGGCGCATAGAGCTTTCGCTCACCCTGTACATATTGGCGCAGCTGCTTTTGTTGGCAGGCGTATATGTTCTGTTGCGCATGGTGTTCGGTGCGCTGACGCTGCCCGATTTCGTGCGTCGCTTCCGCGCCGAACGCGCACAGAAGAAAGGTCGTGCAGCCATGCTGGCCGCACTGACGGCATATTTCGAGGGGCGTTTTGCCGTGGCGGAGAAAGAGGCGGAGCGCGCGATGGCGCTTGGCGAAAGCGCCTCGCTCAATGCCATCCTGGCGGCGCGCGCCGCGAATGAATTGCGCCAATTCGACAAACGTGACGCGCACCTGCGCGCGGCCAAGGGCCGTTCGCCGGGCGACGACACGCTGCGGCTGATGGCGCAGGCGCAGTTCGATCTTGAACAACGCCAGCCGCAAAAGGCGCTCGGCGCGCTGAAAGCATTGCCGGGCAACGCGCAGCGCAAGCATGTCGGCGCGCTGACGCTGGAACTGAAAGCGCAGCAGCAAGCGCGCAACTGGGACGCCGTATTGGATGTGGCCAACCAGCTGGAGAAACGCAACGATTCGCATCACGCCATGGCCGAGCAGATGCGCCAGCAGGCGTGGATGGAAAAATTGCGCGCCTGCGCGGAAGATGCCAAATCGTTGCGCGCGGTGTGGAAGAGCATGCCGGGCAAGTACAAGCATCTGCCGCGCATCGCTGCCGAGGCGGCACGCACCTTCATGCGTCTGGGTGAATGCGCGATGTCGCGCAAATTACTGGCCGAGACACTGAACGCGGAATGGGACAGCGGGCTGGTCGCGCTATACGGGGATTGCCGCGAAGGCAGCGTGGTCGCGCAGATCGAGCAGGCAGAGGAATGGTTGAAAGAGCACCACGACGATGCCGGTCTGATGCTGACACTGGGCAAGCTGTGCCTGCATCAGGAGCTATGGGGCAAGGCGCAGAGCTATCTGGATGCCAGCATCAGTCTGCAACCCAGCCGCGATGCCTATACGGCGCTGGCGCATCTGGCGGAGAAACAGCAAAAGCCGGATGACGCCTTCAAGTACTACCAGAAAGCTACGCAGCTGGCGGAGTCGGGCTCTTCGGCGCAAAAGTGAACGCGTCGGAATAGAAAGCGCTGTTCGGCAGGCCGCGCTGCGTAGTGAAATCGCGGTGGGCCGCTTCCACCACCACCGGTGCGCCGCAGGCATACACATCGTAGCCGGACAGATCGGCGAAATCCTCCAGTACCGCCTGATGCACGAAGCCGCCACGTCCTTCCCAGGCTTCATCGGAAACCACCGCCGTGAACTTGATGCCATGCGCTGCCCATGCGCGGATCTTGTCCAGCATGTACAGGTCGGCGGCTTTGCGCACGCCCCAGTACAGATGCATCTCGCGTTTGAAGCCGATCTTGATCGCATGTTCGACGATGGCTTTGACCGGCGCGAAACCGGTGCCGCTGGCGACGAACACGATGGGCTTCTCCGAATCCTCGCGCAGGAAGAAGCTGCCCAGCGGCCCTTTGATGCGCAGGATGTCGCGTTCCTTCATGGTGTTGAACACATGCTCGGTGAACGTGCCGCCGGGAATGTAGCGGACGTGCAGTTCCAGCAGGCCGTCGTCATGCGGCGCATTGGCCAGCGAGAAGCTACGCGGCTTGTCGTCTTTCTGCAGGATGTCGATGTATTGGCCGGCGAGGAACTGCAAGCGCTCATTGGCGGGCAGCTTGAGGAAGATCGCCATCACATCGTCGGCCAGCTTCTCCATCTTCTCCACGCGGCACGGCAGCATCTTCACCGGGATGTCCTGCGCGCGCGTCACTTCATGGCTCTCGATCACCACGTCCGACAAAGGTTTTGCGCAGCAAAACAGCGCCATACCCTCGGCCTTTTCCTCGTCGGTCAGCGCGTAAGACTGATGCTCGCCGAAATCGACCTTGCCTTCCAGAACCTTGCCTTTGCACACGCCGCATGCACCGTTGCGGCAGCTGTAGGGCAGCACCAGGCCGTGCTCCAGCGCAGCCTCCAGAATGGTCTCGCCTTCCGCAACGGGGAAAGTGTGCTGGCTGGGCTGTATCGTGGTCTTGAAACTCATGGCGCGTATTCCGAAATTTATGGGGGGCGCGATTTTAACGCATAATCGCCCAATGACTAATCTGCTCCTTGTCGGCAGTGGGGACATCGCACGGCGTTTGGTGCCCTTGCTATGCGCCCACTACCGCATCTGCGCGCTATTGCGCAATCCGAAAAAAGCTGCCGAGTGGCGCGCTGGCGGCGCGATACCGCTGATTGCCGATCTCGACGACAGGCGCAGTCTGGCGCGCATCGGCGGTTTGGCGGATGTCGTGATCCACCTCGCACCGCCGCTGGCAGGCGGCAGCCGCGACACGCGCATATCCCATCTGCTCGCCGCCTTGTCGCAAGGGGAGTTGCCGCAGCGCTTCATCTACATCAGCACCAGCGGCGTGTATGGCGATTGCGCGGGCGAGGAAGTGCACGAGACGCGCCGCACAACGCCGCACAACGCGCGAGCAGCGTTGCGCGTGAGCGCGGAGCAGCAAGTGCGCAACTGGGCCGGCCGCAGCGGCGTGCACGCCTGCATCCTGCGTGTGCCCGGCATCTATGCAAGTGAACGTCTGCCGCTGGAAAGATTGCGTTCGGGCGCGCCCGCGATCATTGCCGCAGAAGACAGTTATTCCAACCATATCCACGCCGACGACCTGGCGCGCATCATCGTAGCCGCACTGCGTCGCGGCAAAAGCAATCGCGTGTATCACGCGGTGGATGACGATGGGATGAAGATGGGGGATTACTTCGACCTGGTGGCGGATGCTTATGGTCTGCCGCGTCCGCCGCGATTGGCGCGGGATGAGGTGCAGCGGGTGGTGTCGGCGGGGATGTGGTCGTTTATGGCGGAGTCTCGGCGGTTGAGTGATGTGAGGATGAAGAGGGAGCTGCAGGTGAGGTTGCTTTATCCGACGGTGGGGGATGCGTTGGAGAAGATGAAAAAGTTCGGCACGTAACTTTCGATCAAAACCAAAACCGTCGGGGGTTGCCCGACAGCAAGTCACTTTCCCGTCTTGCCGAGAAAAGTAACCAAAAGAAGTCGCCCCCGGTTTGCCGCCCCTTCGGGGTACCCTGCGTTGCTCGACTGGTCAGGCGGCTGCAATGGGA